>NZ_MLYN01000079.1:0-2359 GCF_001866675.1 Streptomyces sp. MUSC 14 | reverse complement strand
CCTTCGCCCCCACCACCCGCGCCACATGAGCTGCGTCAACGGCGTCGAAGGACTTGTAGTCGGGGACACCCGCGGCATGGAAGACCGCACTGACACGGTGGCGCGAGAGCAGGTCGGCGACCGCTGTCCGGTCGGACATGTCGCAGGCCTCCACGCTCACGTCATGCGCTCCCAAGTCGTGCAGGTCGGCGATGAGTTCGTCGGCGCCGGGTGCCCCGGCTCCCTGCCGGCTGGTGAGGACCAGGTCGGTGGCCCCACGCCGGACGAGCCAGCGCGCGACGTGTGCACCGAGAGCACCCGTGCCGCCGGTGACCAGGACCTTCCCGCCGGGCTTCCAGCCCTGGTCCGCGGGCTGCCGCGCAGGCTCCGGCCGAAGCCTGCGGGCATGGATCCGGCCGTCGCGGAGGGCGAGTTGGTCCTCCACGGAGGAGGCGAGGGCCGACGCGAGCAGTCCTGCGGTGTCCTCGTCCGGCACCTCCGGCAGATCGACGAGGCCGCCCCAACGGTCGGGGTGTTCCAACGCGGCCACACGTCCCAGCCCCCAGACGGCCGCCTGCTCGGCGCGCAGCGGACCGTCGTCCAGATGCTCGATACGGACCGCTCCTCGCGTCACCAGCCAGACGGGCCCGTCGACCTCCGCGTCACCCGTCGCCTGGGTGGCGACGAGCGCCTGCACGACCGTGTCGCACAGGACGACGACTCCCGCAAGCTGCGAGCTCGGAGCGGCGGTACGGACAGCTCGGGCGAGTTCCGCACGTTCGGGCTCGTCGGTGAGGGGCAGGAGCAGGTGGTCAGGCAGCGCGGCGGTGACGGTCTCCAGGTGGGCCGACTGCTCCGCCGAGTGGAGCACCAGCCACGGCCCGGCCTGGCCGACACTCGGCGTGCCAGTGACCTCTTGCCAGTCGACGCGGTACTGCCAGCCGGCCACCTCGGCCCGCACGACACGGTCCCGGCGCCGGGTCGAGAGTTCCGCCAGGACCTTCTGGACGACGTCCTCGCCCATGTCCAGGCTGTCCGCCAGCTCGCGTGCTTCCTCGGGTTCGGTGGGCTCCCAGAGTTCGACATCGCGTACGACCTCGCTGCGCTTGGTCTGCGGCCAGAACCGTTCACGCTGGAAGGCGTACGTCGGCAGGTCGATACCGACCGTGGAGGGCTGGCCGAGCACCGCCGTCCAGTCGACGAAGAGACCCGCCGTGTATCCGGCGGCGACGCACGCAGCGACGGTCTCCACCTCGCTCCTGTCCTTGCGGAGCATAGGTACGAACAGGACGTCACCTGCGTCATCATGCGGAACACAGTTCTGAGCGAGGGCGGTGAGGGTGCCGTCAGGTCCGATCTCCAGGAAACGCGTCACACCCTCAGCCACGAGCGCAGCCACCCCATCGGCGAAGCGAACCGCCTCACGGACGTGCCGCACCCAGTACTCGGCCGACGCCAACTCCCCATCCGCAGCAAGCTGTCCCGTCACGTTCGAGACGACCGGGATCGACGGTGCACCGTAACTGATGCCCTCCGCGACCCGGCGGAACGCGTCGAGCATCGGCTCCATCAACGGGGAGTGGAAGGCGTGCGAGACCCGCAGACGCGACGCGCGCCGACCCCGGGCCTTCAGCTCTCCGGCGACCTCGACGACGGCAGCCTCGGCACCGGCGATCACGATCGCGCGGGGGCCGTTGACCGCGGCGATCGACACCTCGCCCGCACGCGCCTCCAGCAGAGGCAGCACCTCGTCCTCGGCGGCCTCCACCGCCACCATCACACCACCGGCCGGCAACTCCTGCATCAACCGGCCACGGGCCACGACCAGAGCACAGGCATCCTCCAGCGACAACACACCCGCCACGTGCGCGGCAGCGACCTCACCGATCGAATGCCCGATCAGGACGTCAGGACGCACCCCGAACGACTCCACCAGACGGAACAACGCCACCTCGACGGCGAACAACGCGGGCTGCGTCCACTCCGTACGACCCAGCCGCTCCGCATCATCCCCGAACACCACATCACGCAACTCGCCGCCCACGTACGCGCACACCGCGTCGAACGCCTCCGCGAACACCGGGAAAGCCTCGTACAACTCACGGCCCATCCCCAACCGCTGCGCACCCTGACCCGAGAACAGGAACGCCGTCTTGCCGGGGTCAGCTGCCGTGCCCTGCACCAGGTTCGCTGCGGGATCTCCGACAGCCAGGCAGTTGAGGCCGGCCAACAGTTCGGCACGATCACGGCCGTGGATGACGGCCCGGTACTCGAAGGGCGTCCGGGTGGTGACCAGAGCCCTCGCCACAGCGGCGGGTGCGAGACCGGTGTTCGTCTGCGCGTAGGCGTGCAGGCGGGTGGCTTGGGAGCGCAGGGCGTC
>NZ_MLYN01000078.1:0-100938 GCF_001866675.1 Streptomyces sp. MUSC 14 | reverse complement strand
GCGTACCAGTTCGGACCGAGGTGCCGGAGACGGGCGTCGGGTAGGACGGCGGGGGCGGGCGCGGGAGGGGCTGCGATGACCATGACTCCACCGTCCCGCTGGGATCCGCCCCTGACCAGGGAGTTCCTCTCTATGAGGGCATAAGCTGGTCTTATGAGCGAGGTGTCTTATGGCTGAGGCGGAGGGGCAGCGCGAGCGCACGGCGTCCCTGGCGCACCGGGTGCCGGACCTGGCCGCACTCGAACTGCTGCTGGCGGTGGCCCGGCTGGGCAGTCTCGGCGCGGCGGCACGCGAGGTCGGCATCACCCAGCCCGCCGCCAGCAGCCGGATCCGCTCCATGGAACGGCAGCTGGGGGTGGCCCTGGTCGACCGCTCGCCGCGCGGCTCCCGGCTCACCGACGCCGGGGCCCTCGTGACGGACTGGGCCCGCCGGGTGGTGGAGGCGGCGGCCGCCTTCGACGCGGGCGCGCGGGCGCTGCGGGACCGCCGGGACTCGCGCCTGCGGGTCGCGGCGAGCATGACCATCGCCGAGTACCTGCTGCCCGGCTGGCTCCTCGCCCTGCACGCCGAACGCCCCGACACGGCCGTCTCGTTGCTCGCCGGCAACTCCACGAAGGTCGCGGAACTGCTGCTGTCCGGCGAGGCGGACCTCGGCTTCGTGGAGGGGCTGACGGTGCCGAGCGGCCTGGACACGGCGGTCATCGCCCGCGACCGGCTGATCGTCGTCACCGCCCCCGGCCACCCCTGGGCCCGCCGCCGACGCCCGCTCGCGGCCCGGGAGTTGGCGGAGACCCCGCTGATCCTGCGCGAGCGGGGCTCCGGCACCCGGCAGGTCCTCGACGCGGCACTCGGCGGCCTCGCCCGGCCCCTGATCGAGCTGTCGTCCACCACGGCGGTCAAGGCGTCGGCGGTCAGCGGAGCGGGTCCCTCGGTCCTGAGCGAGCTGGTGGTGGGGGAGGAGCTGGCGATGCGCCGCCTGGTCAGCATTCCGGTGGAGGGCGTCTCGTTGCAGCGGGAGCTGCGGGCGGTCTGGCCGACGGGACACCGGCCGACGGGACCCGCGCGGGAGCTGCTGTCGCTGACCCGGGGATGACACCCGCACCCGGCGCACAGCCCCGGGCTCAGCGGCGAAATTCCGTGGCCGGCCGCCCGCAGGGCACGGCACGATGATCCGCATGACCACCAGCGCCCCGCCCGCCACGGGCGTCCGTACCCCCTGGGAAGCCCTCCCCGCCGCCGTCCGGGACGCGGTCGGCGAGACGCTCGGCGCGCCGGTCGTACGGTCGCAGACACAGCGCGGCGGCTTCTCGCCCGGCGTCGCGGCGCGCGTGCGCACCGCCGCCGGCGGCACCGGCTTCGTCAAGGCGGTGAGCGCCGAGGCCAACCCGCACAGCCCCGTTCTGCACCGCCGGGAGGCCCGTGTCGCCGCCGCGCTCCCGGCCGCCGTACCCGCGCCGCGCCTGCTCGGGACGTACGACGACGGCACCTGGGTGGCGCTGGTCTTCGAGGAGGTGGCGGGACGCCAGCCGCACGTGCCCTGGCGGCCGGACGAGCTGCGCCGGGTGCTCGACGCCCTCACCGTGCTCGCCCGCACCGGCACACCGTGCACCCTGGACGTGCCGCCCGTCGCCGAGGACCTGGCAGAGGCCTTCAGCGGCTGGCGCCGGCTCCTCGACGGCGAGGCCGGCGGCGTCGGCGGCGTGCGCGACCGGCTCGGCGCGTGGGCCGCCGACCAGCTGCCCGAGCTCGCCGCGCTGGAGGCCCGCTGGTCCGAGGGCGCCGCGGGGGACACCCTGGCCCACGCCGACGTGCGCGCGGACAACGTGCTGCTCACGGCCGACGGGAGGGTGGCCTTCGTGGACTGGCCGCACGCGCTGCGCGCCGCGCCCTGGTTCGACCTGCTCGTCATGCTGCCGTGCGTGCGGGCGCAGGGCGGCCCCGATCCCGAGGAGGTGTTCACCGCGCACCCGCTGGGCCGGGACGCCGACCCGGACGCGGTGACCGCCGCGCTCGCCGCCCTCACGGGCTACTTCCTGCGCAGCTCCCTGAACCCCGCCCCGCCCGGTCTGCCCACCCTGCGCCCCTTCCAGCGGGCCCAGGGAGACGCGGCCTCGGCCTGGCTCAGGCGGCGGCTGCGGCAGCGGTGACCAGCGCCCGCATCACCCGCGGATCCTCGCCCATCTCCGGATGCCACTGCACCCCGAGCACCCACCCTGCCGCCGACGGCAGTTCCAGTGCCTCGACCGTGCCGTCCGTCGCGTACGCCGAGGCGACCAGGCCCCGGCCGAGCCGGTCGACGGCCTGGTGGTGGTAGGTCGGTACGGCCGTCTCCTCCGGGACGATGCCGGCGTAGCGCGTGCCCGGCACCGGCTTGACCGGATGGCGGCCGAAGACACCGACCGCCTCCGTGTGCCCGTCGAGGTGCTGGACGAGCGTCCCGCCGAGGGCGACGTTGAGCAGCTGCATGCCCCGGCAGACCCCGAGCATCGGCACGCCCGCCGCCAGCGCCGCGTCGATCAACGCCAGCTCCCAGGCGTCCCGCTCCGGCGCGGGCGGCCCCGTGCGCGGCGAGCGCGCGGCGCCGTAGCGGGCGGGGTCGACGTCCGGGCCGCCGGCGACGACCAGCCCGTCCACCCGGGCCACCGCCTCGGCCGCGCGCCCGGGGTCGTCCGGCGGCAGCATGCAGGCCAGTCCGCCGGCCCGCTGCACCAGCCGCGGATAACCGGCAGCCAGCAGCACCGCGTCCAGCTCCCACACGCCCCAGCGCGCCCCGGACTCCAGATACGTGCTGATGCCGATCAGCGGTCGTACGGTCGTCATACCGCCCTCCCCGGAGGTTAAAGGTTTACGAGGATACCTTTACATCACCTGTCGCTACGCCAGGAAGCCCCGCAGCAGCGCGGCCGTGCCCGCGCAGTGCTCGCGCATCATCTCCCGTGCGCCGTCCGCGTCACCGTCCAGCACCGCCTCCACCAGCGCGGTGTGCTGCCGCTGGGAGTGCTCCAGGTTGCGCACCAGCAGCGGGATGCAGTCGAGCAGGTCGTTGACCGTGGCCCGCACCGCCGCGTACTGCGCGGTCAGGGAGGGAGAGCCGCACAGTTCGGCCAGCGTCAGGTGCAGCAGCGTGTCCAGGCGCCGGTAGTCGGCGAGCGGGGCGTCGTGCGTGCGGGCCAGCGCCTCGCGCAGCCGGTCCGCCTGCTCCGGTGTCAGCCCGTACGCCGCGCACAGCCCCGCCGCGCCCACCTCCAGCACCTCGCGGAAGCGCAACACGTCCTCGATGTCGACCTCGGCGATCCGCCGCCGCAGCTCGTGCTCGCCGCCGGCGTCCGCGCGGGGCAGCACGAACGTTCCGCCGTACCGCCCGCGCCGCGCCTCCACCAGCCCCTGGTCCTGGAGCACCTTCAGGACCTCGCGCAACGTCACCCGGCTGATCCCGAGCCGCTCCGCCAGTTCCCGCTCGGCCGGCAGCCGCTCCCCGCCCGGCACCAGGCCGAGCCGCACGACCTGGAGGACCTGCTCCAGCGCCTCCTCGAAGCCGTTGCCCGCCCGCACCGGCCGCAGCACCGGAGCGAGCCGGTCACCCACCCCCTGCGTCTCACTCTCCCAGGACATCCGGCCTTACCCCCTTCCCAAGCAATGGTTCTGGGCAATACCTTATGGCTCCCGGCCCGGCCGAAAAAGCGCGAAGGAAGCGCGAAGGCTCCCAAGGAGGCTTTCCCGTGGCAGACCGCACACCCCCGCTCGGCGTCGAGGAACTGCACGCCCTCGTCGCGAGCGGTGAGATCGACACTGTCGTCCTGGCCTTCCCCGACATGCAAGGGCGGCTCCAGGGCAAGCGGTTCGCCGCCCGCTTCTTCCTCGACGAAGTCCTGCACCACGGTACCGAGGGCTGCAACTATCTCCTCGCCGTCGACACCGAGATGAACACCGTCGACGGCTACGCGATGTCCTCCTGGGAACGCGGCTACGGCGACTTCGCCATGCACCCCGACCTCACCACCCTGCGCCGCATCCCCTGGCACCCCGGCACCGCCCTGCTCGTCGCCGACCTCGCCTGGAACGACGCCTCCCCGGTCGTCGCCGCGCCCCGCCAGATCCTGCGCCGCCAGCTGGACCGGCTCGCCGGCCTCGGCCACACCGCCCAGGTCGGCACCGAGCTGGAGTTCATCGTCTTCAAGGACAGCTACGAGACGGCCTGGGACGCGGGCTACCAGGGGCTCACGCCCGTCAACCAGTACAACGTCGACTACTCCATCCTCGGCACCGGCCGCGTCGAACCCCTGCTGCGCCGGCTGCGCAACGACATGGCGGGCGCGGGCCTCACCGTCGAGTCCGCCAAGGGCGAGTGCAACCCCGGCCAGCACGAGATCGCCTTCCGCTACGACGAGGCCCTCGTCACCTGCGACAACCACGCCCTGTACAAGACGGGCGCAAAGGAGATCGCCGCCCAGGAGGGCGTCTCGCTCACCTTCATGGCCAAGTACAACGAGCGCGAGGGCAACTCCTGCCACATCCACCTCTCGCTCGCCGACGCGGACGGGAACAACGCCATGGCAGGAGACGGCCCCGGCGGAATGTCCGACGTCATGCGGCACTTCCTCGCCGGGCAGCTCGCCGCCCTGCGTGACTTCTCGCTCCTGTACGCCCCGAACATCAACTCCTACAAGCGGTTCCAGCCGGGCTCCTTCGCCCCCACCGCCGTCGCCTGGGGCCACGACAACCGCACCTGCGCGCTGCGCGTGGTCGGCCACGGCCGCTCGCTGCGCTTCGAGAACCGGCTGCCCGGCGGAGACGTCAACCCGTACCTCGCCGTCGCCGGACTCGTCGCGGCCGGCCTGTACGGCATCGAGCAGAAGCTGGAACTGCCCGAGCCCTGCCCCGGCAACGCCTACACCGCGGACTTCGAGCACGTCCCGACCACCCTGCGCGAGGCCGCCGAGCTGTGGGAGAACAGCCCGATCGCCAGGGCCGCCTTCGGCGACGAGGTCGTGGCCCACTACCGCAACATGGCGCGCGTCGAGCTGGCGGCCTTCGACGCCGCGGTCACCGACTGGGAGCTGCGCCGCTCCTTCGAACGCCTGTGAACCAGACTGTGAAAGGCCGAATCGTGTCTGATGCGGACGAGTTGAAGGTCCTCAACCCCGCCACGGAAGAGGTCGTCGCCACCGTTGCCGCCGCGAGCGGGCAGGACGTGGCCGCCGCCGTCGCCCGGGCCGCGCGTGCCCAGACCCGGTGGGCCGCCCTCGCCCCCGCCGACCGGGCCCGGCTGCTGCGCCGTTTCGCGGACGTGGTCGACGCCCACACCGAGGAACTGGCCCAGCTGGAGGTCCGCGAGGCCGGCCACACGGTCGGCAACGCCCGCTGGGAGGCCGGCAACGCCCGTGACCTGCTGCTGTACGCGGCCGGCGGCGCCGAACGCCTCCTCGGCAAGCAGATCCCGGTCCCCGGCGGCTGGAACGTCACCTTCCAGGAGCCGCTCGGCGTCATCGGCGTGATCGCCCCCTGGAACTTCCCCATGCCGATCGCCGCCTGGGGCTCCTTCCCGGCCCTCGCGGCCGGCAACACGGTCGTCCTCAAGCCCGCCGAGACCACCCCGCTGACGGCCCTGCGCCTGGCCGAACTGGCCCTGGAGGCGGGCCTGCCCGAGCACGTCCTCCAGGTGCTGCCCGGCCACGGCCACACCGCCGGACGCGCCCTGGTGGACCACCCCGACATCGCCAAGATCGTGTTCACCGGCTCCAGCCGCACCGGCCGCGAGGTCATGGAGCGCTGCGCGAAGCTCGTCAAGCCGGTCACCCTCGAACTCGGCGGCAAGAGCCCCAACATCGTCTTCGCCGACGCCGACCTCACCACCGCACTCGACCCGTTCTCCTTCCTGGACAACGCCGGCCAGGACTGCTGCGCCCGCACCCGCATCCTCGTCCAGGAGGCGGTGCTGGAGGAGGCCCGGGAGTTCCTCGCCGACGCGCTGGCCGCCGTGGTCGTGGGCGACCCCGCCGACGAGAAGACCCAGATGGGCCCGCTGATCTCCCGTCAGCAGCTGGAGCGCGTACGGTCGTACGTCCGCGCCGACGCGCCCGCCCTGCGCGGCAGCGCCCCGGGCGGCCCAGGCTTCTGGTTCCCGCCCACCGTCCTCACCGGTGAACGGCACGACGGCGAGGCGGCCCGCGAGGAGATCTTCGGCCCGGTCGCCGTCCTGCTGCCGTTCACCGACGAGGCCGACGCGATCCGCCTCGCCAACGACACCCCCTACGGCCTGTCCGGCTCCCTGTGGACCCGGGACCTCGGCCGCGCCCTGCGCGTGTCCCAGGCCGTCCGCGCGGGCAACCTGTCCGTCAACTCCCATTCCAGCGTCCGCTATTGGACCCCGTTCGGCGGCTACAAGCAGTCCGGCCTCGGCCGCGAACTGGGCCCCGACGCCCTGACCGCCTTCACCGAGACCAAGAACGTCTTCATCAGCACGGAGGGCCCCGCACAGTGACCGCAGAATCTGTTTGCCGCCGCCTGGTCGGCCGTACCGCCGTCGTCACCGGAGCCGGCAGCGGCATCGGCCTCGCCACCGCCCGCCGGCTCGCCTCCGAGGGTGCCCACGTCGTCTGCGCGGACGTGGACGAGGCCCGCGGCAAGGCCGCCGCCGACGAGGTCGGCGGACTCTTCGTCAAGGTCGACGTCACCGACCCCGAGCAGGTCGAGGCGCTGTTCAAGACCGCGTACGACACCTACGGCAGCGTCGACGTCGCCTTCAACAACGCGGGCATCTCCCCGCCCGACGACGACTCCATCCTGGAGACCGGCCTGGAGGCCTGGAAGCGCGTCCAGGAGGTCAACCTCACCTCCGTCTACCTGTGCTGCAAGGCCGCCATCCCCTACATGCGCCGCCAGGGCAGGGGTTCCATCATCAACACCGCGTCCTTCGTGGCGAGGATGGGCGCGGCCACGAGCCAGATCTCGTACACCGCCTCCAAGGGCGGCGTCCTCGCCATGTCCCGGGAGCTCGGCGTGCAGTTCGCGCGCGAGGGCATCCGTGTGAACGCCCTCTGCCCCGGGCCGGTCAACACCCCGTTGCTGCAGGAGCTGTTCGCGAAGGACCCGGAGCGTGCGGCCCGCCGCCTCGTCCACATCCCGCTCGGCCGGTTCGCCGAGGCCGAGGAGATCGCCGCTGCCGTCGCCTTCCTGGCCAGCGACGACTCCTCCTTCGTCAACGCCGCCGACTTCCTGGTGGACGGCGGCATCGCGGGCGCGTACGTCACACCGATGTAGGGGACGGTCAGAGGAACGTGTGCCCTTCGCCCCGGTAGGTGGGCACGGTCGCCGTGACCGTGTCCCCCTCGATCAGCCGCAGGGCCGCGAACCGCTCGCACAGCTCGCCCGCCTTGGCGTGCCGGAACCACACCTTGTCCCCGATGAGCAGATCGTCGGCGGGCGAGCCGAGCAGCGGGGTCTGTACCTCGCCGGGACCCTCCTGCGGGTCGTACGCCAGCCCCTCGGGCAGATACGGCACCGGCAGCCGGTCCCGGCCCGCGGCGCCCGAGGCGGGATAGCCGCCGCCGAGCACGGTGACGATCCCGACGCCCGGCCGCCGCACCACGGGCTGGGCGAACAGGGCGGCCGGCCGGCCGGTGAACGACGTGTAGTTGTCGAAGAGCCGTGGCACGTACAGCCCCGAACCGGCCGCTATCTCGGTCACGGCGTCCTCGGCCGCGGTGTGCTGCACACTGCCCGTGCCGCCGCCGTTGACGAACTCCAGGCCGGGCACGACGGCCCGTACCGCGCGCACGACCGCGGCGCGCCGCTCGGCCAGTTCCCGGCGGGCCGCCGCCTGCATCAGCCGCACGGCGCGGGACCGCAGCGGCCGTCCGGCCACGGAGTCGCCGACCCCGGCGATGTGCCCCTCGTACGCCATGATCCCCACCAGCCGGAACCCCGGCCGCCGGGCCACCGACCTCGCCAGGTCGGCGAGTTGGCCGGGGGAGTGCAGCGGAGAGCGCCGGGCACCGACTCGCACCCGGCCCCCCAGCAGCTTCAGCGAGGTGTCCAACTCCAGGCAGATCCGGACCACTTCACGCCCCCCGTCCCGGGCGGCGTCGATGAGGTCGAGCTGGGCGACGTCGTCCACCATCACGGTGACGGCACCGGCGAGCTTGGGATCGGCGGCCAGCTCCGCGAAGCCGGTCCGGTCGGCGGACGGATACGCCAGCAGGATGTCGTCGAACCCGGAGCGCGCGAGCCACAGGGACTCGGCCAGGGTGAACGACATGATGCCCCGGAAGCCGTCCCTGGCAAGGACCCGTTCGAGCAGGGCCCGGCAGCGAACCGACTTGCTGGCGACCCGGACCGGCTTCCCGGCGGCACGGCGGACCAGATCCTCCGCGTTGGCGTCGAAGGCGTCCAGGTCCACGATCGCGAGGGGGGCGTCGAGATGGGCGGTGGCCCGGTCGTAACGGGCCCGGTCAGCGGCGAGCGCAGTCATGACGGAAGCCTGCCAGACAGGATTACCGCGGGGTAGGGGGACGTTCCGGGCAGATGCCCCCGGGCGCGTGTACTGGTTCTCTTTCCCTCAGGGACAACCCGTAGAGTGACGCGCACGTACGGCGGAACACGCCCGGCCGCTTCACCTGAACCGGGATGCCGGTCCAGCCGTACGGGTATGCGTGCCCGGACGGAGCTGTGCGCACCGGGTGCGGCCGAGGAGTGGAACGGCCCGCGTATGTGACGACGGCCCGGGCACGAGGAAACGGGGGGTGCATGAGCACGGAAGCGCGCCACGCCCCGGTGCCGCCACGACCGTCGACCCCACCCGGCCACTCCTCTCCCCAGGGCTCGTCCGCTGCACCGCCGCGGTCGTCGTCCGCGCCGGGTCCGTCGGCGCCACCCGTGCCTTCGAACCCGCCACGCCCGTCCACTCCGCCGACGTCTGCCGCACCACCACGGTCGTCGTCCGCGTCAGGTCGGTCGGTGCCGCCGCCGGTGCCCTCGGGCCCGCCGGGTTCGTCTGGTGCGCCGACGTCTGTCGCACCACCACGGTCGTCGTCTGCGCCGGGTCGGTCGGTGCCGCCGCCGGTGCCTTCGGGCCTGCCGGGTTCGTCCGGTGCGCCGACGTCTGTCGCAGCGCCGGGGTCGTCCGGTGTGTCGGGTGTGCAGGGTGTGTTTACGTCGGCGCGGTCGTCTTCCGCGCCGGGTCCGTCGGCGCCACCCGTGCCTTCGAACCCGCCGCGTCCGTCGGGTTCCGGTGGGCCGGGAGGGGCTTCGGCTCCGCAGCGTCCGGCGGCCACGACGCGTCCGGCGAGTTCCGCCGGTGCGCCCCGCCCCGCGGGCCCGGCCGACGACCCCGACGACGAGCCGTCCGTTTTCACGCCGCCCGCCGGCCGGCCGTCCGGCGGGGAACAGGCGAGCGGCGCCGGGGCGAAGCCGGTCGTGCCCGAGGGCACCGACCCCGTGAGCCCGCCGCCACCCCCCGCCTCGGCCCGGTTCCCCGACGCGCCGCCGCGCCCTGGGCGCCACAACCGACCCGCCCGGCGCGACGGCTCCGCACAGCGGCCCGGGCAGGGGGCCCGCCGACTGGTGGCCCCCGCCGAGACCGCCTCGGAGACGACGACCCGGCTCCGCCCGGTACCCGCCTCCGAACCCACCGCACCGGCACCGGGATCCACGGCACCGCGTCCCACGGCGGCGGAGACCACGACCCGGCTCCGGCCGGTTTCGGCCTCCGAACCCACCGCACCGGCACCGCGTCCCACGGCTCCGGGACCCGCAGCCCCGGAACCCGCGGCGGCGGAGACCACGACCCGGCTCCGGCCGGTTCCCGCGTCGAACCCCGGTTCCTCGAAGCCGCCGCGCGCCGCCTCCACACCCACGCCCGCGTCCGCACAGGCTTCCGCGGCCGTTCCCGGTACGGCGGGCGGCTGGAGCCCCCTGTCGGCCGACCGTCCCGCCGGTCCGCTCCCGCCCGCTGCCGAGCCGGACCCGGCGCTGTCCTGGAGCGCCGGCGCCGCCGCGCGCCCCGTCGTGTCGTTCGGGCGGCCCGAGGCCTTCAGCGAGCCGTCGCGGCTCCGCGTGGGCCGGCGGACAGCAGTCGCCGCCGGCTGTCTCGTCCTCGGTCTCGGCCTCATCGGCGGTGCCGCGGCCGGGAGTTGGCTCACCGGCGACGGCGGGGGCGACACCGGCGCCGACCACTTCACCGCCGCCGCGGCGCTCTGGCACAACGTGCCCGTCGACCAGCTGTTCCCGCCCACCGTCCAGGGCACCGGAGCCGGGCCCGGCGGCGCCGACCGCACCTGGACCAGGATCGCCGTGGCCCCGGACAGCGGCTGCGCCCACGCCTTCGACCCGCTGCTCCAGAAGGTCCTCGCCCCGCTCGGCTGCCGCCGGCTGCTGCGCGCCACCTACACCGACGCCACCCAGAGCTACGTCACCACCGTCGGCCTGCTGTTCACCGACGCCGACCCCGCCGCCATGTCCGCGCTCGCCGCCCGCTTCCGCACCGAGCACCTGGACCGGCGCACCGACCTGATGCCCCGGCCGTACGCCGCCGCGGGCACCGTCGCGGCCGGCTTCGGCGACCAGCAGCGCGCCTCCTGGACCGTCTCCGTCCTCACCGACGCCCCCGTCGTCGCCTACGCCGTCTCCGGCTGGGCCGACGGCCGCGAGGCCGACGCGCCCCAGCCCGCCGCCGACGCGGTCGACCCGAGTGCCACCACCGCACCCGCCCAGGCCGGTCTCGGCAACGAGGCCCAGGGCCTGGCCGACCGCATCGAACGCCGCCTGCGCCAGCACATCGGCACGGCCACGGAGACCCCTTCATGAGGCGAGCGAGAACCTCCGCGCGGCACTCGATACGCGACCGGCGCGGCGTCAGCGCCCCCGCCGCTGCCACCCTGAGCCTGCTGCTCGCCGGCGTCCTCGCCGTGCTGCCGGCCGGCGCGGCCCACGCCGACGGCATCCGCGCCCAGCAGTGGGGCCTCGACGCCCTGCACCTGGACGAGGCCTGGCAGACGACCAAGGGCAAGGGTGTCACCGTCGCCGTTCTGGACACCGGCGTCGAGGCCGACCACCCCGACCTCGTCGGCAACGTCCTGCCCGGCCAGGACATGATCGGCTTCGGCGCCAGGCAGGGCGACCGCACCTGGGCCCGGCACGGCACCGCCATGGCCGGCATCATCGCCGGGCACGGACACGGACCCGGCGACTCCGCCGGCGTCATGGGCGTCGCCCCCGAGGCGAAGATCCTGCCCGTCCGGGTGATCCTGGAGGACGGCGACCCCGCCCGCACCAAGGCCCGCACCACCCGGGGCGACGCCCTCGCCGACGGCATCCGCTGGGCCGCCGACCACGGCGCCGACGTCATCAACCTCTCCCTCGGCGACGACTCGAACTCCGCGCACCCCGAACCGAGCGAGGACGAGGCCGTGCAGTACGCCCTGAAGAAGGGCGTGGTCGTCGTCGCCTCCGCGGGCAACGGCGGCGAGAAGGGCGACCACATCTCCTACCCGGCCGCCTACCCCGGCGTCATCGTCGCGACCGCCGTCGACCGCTACGGCACCCGCGCCGCCTTCTCCACCCGCCGCTGGTACGCCGCGGTCAGCGCGCCCGGCGTCAACGTGGTCATCGCCGACCCCGACCACAAGTACTACGAGGGCTGGGGCACTTCGGCCGCCTCCGCCTTCGTCTCCGGCGCGGCGGCCCTGATCAAGGCCGCCCACCCCGATCTGGCCCCGGCCCAGGTCAAGAAGCTCCTGGAGGACACCGCCGAGGACGCGCCGGTCGGCGGCCGCGACGACTCCCGCGGCTTCGGCATGATCGATCCGGCCGCCGCGCTGAAGGCGGCCGACCGGATCCAGCCCGAGAGCCTGCGTGTGACGGCGTACGACAAGAAGTACTTCGGAGCCGGCCCGGACGTCCCCAAGGCCACCTCCCGGGCCGCCGACTGGGCGGGCCCGCTGGCCGGCGGCACCGGCGGGGTGCTGCTGGTGGCGGGCATCGTCCTGTGGCGGGGCCGCAGGCGGCCGGCCTGAGGGCGTCAGAGGCGGCCGCGGCGGCCACCGGCCAGGGCATTTGATGTGAAGAGCCGGATCGTTTTCCGGATCACACCGTTCACTTGCCGGTGAAGGCCGACACCGCCGCCTTCGCTGCCGCCTCGACCAGTGCGATGCCCTCCGCCTGGGTCCCGGTGCCCTTCGACAGCACCGCCACCAGATAGCCGGTGCCGTCCACCGTCACCCGCCCGATGCTGTTCACGTCCCACAGACCGGTCGTGCTGCGGGCCAGCCAACCGTTCTTCAGCGGACAGGAGTTGTCGTCGTGGGCGGCCGACACCCCCCACTGCTGATCGGCCTCGACCGATGCCATCAGGCCCTGGACGTACGCCCGTGAAGCCGCGCTCAGTTGCCCCTCGTCGTCGCCGAACACCTGCTGGAGCAGCCTGAGTTGGTCCGCCGCCGTGGTCTGGGTCAGCCCCCACAGCTCGCCGTCGCCGCCGGAGGTGCCCGTCAGCCCGAAGCGCCGGTTGGCCGCGTCCAGGCCGTCCGCCCGGCCGATCGAGTGCCACAGCTCCGTCGCGGACGCGTTGTCGCTGTTCTCGATCATCTTCGTCGCGTACGCCCGCTCCGCCGCCGTCAGCCGCCGCTCCGCGTCCTGCGCCTGGAGCAGCAGCGCGGCCAGGATGTCGACCTTGACGATGCTCGCCGTGTCGAAGGCCGCCCCGCCGTATCCCGCGCTCTCCCCGGAGTCCACCGCCAGAACAGCCGCCGAGACCTCGGCACCCGCCGGCACGCGCACCGCCGCCATCGCCTCGCGCAGCCGCGCGTCCCGGTCCACCGCCGCCTTCGTCACCGACGCCTCCTCGCCCGCCCCGGCCGAGGAGGAGGCCGGGGCCGTCGCCGCCGACGATACGGCTGCCGCCCCCGGGTGCGCCCGCCCCTTCACGTACGCCGTGCCCCCGGCCGTGACCCTGACGACGGCCGTCACCGCGAGCGCGGTGTGCAGCAGCGGACGGCGCCGGGACGGACGCGCACGACGGCCACGACGGGCTCCTGGGGACTCCATGGCGGCGATGCTCGGGGCGCGGACTGTGCGCCCCGTGGGACCGGGGTGAGACGACGGTCAGCGCATCCTGGGATTCCCGTGAGAGCGGCCCCGCACCGGCCGGGTGGTGACCCCCCGATAGGGTCGGTGACCGTGGCGAACAAGAACATTCCCGACCCCGGCTTCTCCGACGACGACGGCTCCGCCGACCCCCGGCTGAGCGCCGCGCTCGTCGCCTGGGCCGAGGACCGCGGTGCGCTCGGGCCCGTCCTGGAGGCCCTGAAGGGCGCCCGCCTGCTCGTCCCGGTCGTCGCCGTGCTCGGCGAGGTCGAGGAGGACGAGAACGGCCTGCGCCGCGAGAAGACCAGCGACATGGCCGTACCCACGCTGAAGGCCGGCGGGCGCACCGCGCTGCCCGCCTTCACCTCCACCGACTCCCTCGCCCGCTGGGACCCCGCGGCCCGCCCTGTCGCCGTACCCCTGCACCAGGCGCTCCAGGCCGCCGCGCACGAGAAGGCCGACACCGTCGTGCTGGACCTCGCCGGACCGGTGCCGTTCGAGCTGACCGGCGCCGCGCTGCTCGCCCTCGCCGAGGGCCGCACCAGCACGGATCCGCTCGCCGATCCGGCGGTCGTGGACGCGGTGCGCGCCGTGGTCGCCGACGTGCCCGCGGTGCTCCGTGCCCATCTGGTCCGCGGCCGGGCCGACGGCACCCTCGCCCTGGTCTTCGAGCCGGCCGTGCCGCACGACGCGGGCGTCCACGAGGTCGCCCGCCGCCTCGCCGCCGACGAAACACTGAGGGCCCGCCTGGTGCGCGGCCTCGACCTGGCAGTACTGCCGGCCGAGGCGACGCCTCCGGGCGAGCCCTTGTACGTACGAGGGTGAGACCGCTCCGGTGGGTGTCGTTCGGATCATCCCGGCGTCGCGGGGTCCGGCACGCACGCCCCCAGAGGGGGCATCCCCGGAGCGGGCCCCATGACCCCGCTCGGGTCGGGCCGGCAGGCGCCGTTCCTGACGGCCGGCCCGACCCGGACGACAGCCCCTAGCCGTAGACGGGACCGGTGTACTTCTCGCCCGGGCCCTGGCCCGGCTCGTCCGGGACGACCGAGGCCTCGCGGAAGGCCAGCTGGAGCGACTTCAGGCCGTCGCGCAGCGGGGCCGCGTGGAAGGAGCTGATCTCGGTCGCGCTCGCGTCCAGCAGGCCGGCGAGACCGGTGATCAGCTTGCGGGCCTCGTCCAGGTCCTTGTACTTCTCGCCCTCCTCGCTCAGCCCGAGCTTCACGGCGGCGGCGCTCATCAGGTTGACGGCGACCGTCACGATCACCTCGACGGCGGGGACCTCGGCGATGTCCCGGGTCATCGCGTCGAAGTCGGGGTTCTCAGGAGGGGTCTCACTCATGCCCCACACGATAGGCGGTCCGTGACCACGGGGATCATCGGGATGGCGGGCTCCCGATTAGGCCTTGTCAAGCGATCCTGCTAATCTGGTGGACGACCGGCCGGACGTGCCCTGCTCGCAGCAGAGCTCCCGGCCCACAAGTGGAGGCTCCGAACTCCCACCTGACCGTCCTCACGGACGGTGGGTCATCCGGTCAGGCGGCCACCATCGTTCCGTACGGACGATGGAGTCGCCCGAATCGCGCCCCGCGGCATCGCGGCGGTGCTCCGGTTGTGTTGTGGAGCCCCGCCTGTGATCGTCCGGGGCATTTTCTTTGCTTCGGCGCGGTTAGGTCTAACGAAAAGAGACGTACGCGGCTGTCCGCCAGACAACCGTGTGGTGCTACCGAGGAGGATCCATCAGCGCCGAGCCCCGCATCAACGACCGGATTCGCGTTCCCGAGGTGCGACTTGTCGGTCCCAGTGGCGAGCAGGTGGGCATCGTCCCGCTCGCTAAGGCACTGGAGCTTGCGCAGGAGTACGACCTGGACCTGGTCGAGGTCGCGGCGAACGCCCGTCCGCCCGTGTGCAAGCTCATGGACTACGGGAAGTTCAAGTACGAGTCGGCCATGAAGGCCCGTGAGGCGCGCAAGAACCAGGCGCACACGGTCATCAAGGAGATGAAGCTCCGGCCGAAGATCGACCCGCACGACTATGACACCAAGAAGGGTCACGTCGTCCGGTTCCTCAAGCAGGGCGACAAGGTCAAGATCACGATCATGTTCCGTGGTCGCGAGCAGTCCCGGCCCGAGCTGGGCTACCGACTGCTGCAGCGTCTCGCGGAAGACGTCCAGGACCTCGGTTTCGTCGAGTCGAACCCGAAGCAGGACGGCCGCAACATGATCATGGTCCTCGGTCCGCACAAGAAGAAGACCGAGGCCATGGCCGAGGCCCGGCAGGCGCAGGAAGCCCGCAAGGCCGAGGCGAAGGCGAACCCCGGTAAGTCGCAGAACCCTGCCGAGGCCGAGGCACCTTCCGAGGAGCCCGCCGAGGCGTGATCCCGGGGGACAGCAGTCCCCAGTGGATGTAACCGAAAGAAGAGCGACGCTCCACCGTGCCCGGTTTCACGACCGGGCACCGGAGCGCCACCGACGAGGAGATAACGGCGCTATGCCGAAGAACAAGTCGCACAGCGGTGCCAGCAAGCGCTTCAAGATCACCGGCTCCGGCAAGGTGCTGCGCGAGCGCGCCGGCAAGCGCCACCTGCTCGAGCACAAGTCCTCCCGCGTCACGCGTCGCCTCACCGGCAACGCCGAGATGGCCCCGGGCGACACCGCGAAGATCAAGAAGCTTCTCGGCAAGTGACGTGACCGGCGCTCGCCACCACTGAGCGCCGCACGTCAGGACCGGGACCCAGTCGTTTCCGGGTCGTGTGAGTACCACCACGACCCCGCTACAAGGAGTTAACAAGTGGCACGCGTCAAGCGGGCAGTCAACGCCCACAAGAAGCGCCGGGCGATCCTCGAGCAGGCCTCCGGCTACCGCGGTCAGCGTTCGCGCCTGTACCGCAAGGCCAAGGAGCAGGTCACCCACTCGCTGGTCTACAACTACAACGACCGCAAGAAGCGCAAGGGCGACTTCCGTCAGCTGTGGATCCAGCGCATCAACGCCGCTGTCCGCGCCAACGGCATGACCTACAACCGCTTCATCCAGGGTCTGAAGGCCGCGAACGTCGAGGTCGACCGCAAGATCCTGGCCGAGCTGGCCGTGAACGACGCGAACGCCTTCGCGGCGCTCGTCGAGGTCGCGCAGAAGGCGCTGCCGTCGGACGTCAACGCGCCCAAGGCTGCGTGACGCTGCGCTGGCCTCAGCCGACGTGACTTCAGGACCCGCAGGCTTCTGGGCTTGCGGGTCTTGCTGTTGGGGTGCCTCGGCAGTCGTTCGGCCGCGGGCCGGTGGGGGCTGGTCGCGCAGTTCCCCGCGCTCCTGGGCGAGCTGCAGCTTGGCGGCGCCTCGAAATGAGACTTTCTGAAGGTGAAGGACAAGATGCCCACCCCCGAGCTGATCTCTCCGCGGTCCGCCCGTGTCGTTGCCGCCCGGCGGCTCGCGAAGCGGAACTTCCGGGGGAAGGACCGGCTGTTTCTCGCGGAGGGGCCGCAGGCCGTCAGGGAGGCGGCCGGGCATCGGGCCGGCGGTGAGCCGACCCTCGTCGAGCTGTTCGCCACCGTCGAGGCCGCGGAGCGGTACGCCGACATCATCGGCGCGGCGCGGACCGTGGGCGCCCGGGTGCACCTCGCCTCCGAGGACGTCATCGCCGACATCTCCACCACCGTGACCCCGCAGGGGCTGGTCGGTGTGTGCCGCTTCCTGGACACGCCGTTCGAGGACATCCTCGCCGCCCGGCCGAAGCTGGTCGCCGTGCTCGCCCATGTGCGGGATCCCGGGAACGCCGGGACCGTGCTGCGCTGTGCCGACGCCGCCGGGGCCGAGGCCGTGATCCTCACCGACGCCTGCGTCGACCTCTACAACCCCAAGGCCGTACGCGCCTCCGTGGGCTCCCACTTCCATCTGCCCGTCGCCGTCGGCGTCCCCGTCGAGCAGGCCGTGCGCGGGCTGACGGACGCCGGTGTGCGCATCCTCGCCGCCGACGGCGCGGGGGACCGCGACCTCGACGAGGAGCTGGACAAGGGGACCATGGGCGGGCCGACCGCCTGGGTGTTCGGGAACGAGGCCTGGGGGCTGCCCGAGGAGACCCGCGCCCTCGCCGACGCCGTCGTCCGCGTCCCCATCCACGGAAAGGCCGAGAGCCTGAACCTCGCCACGGCCGCCGCCGTATGTCTCTACGCGTCGGCCCGTGCACAGCGCGCCTCCGGAGGGTGCCGCTCCGTCACCGAGAGCTAGTAGGGTGACGAACTCGGGGCCCTGCGCCGTCTGAGAGGTGGGGTACGGGGATGAGTGTGGCCGGCACGAGCACCGCGCCGGGGGGACCGGAGGGACGGGACGCGCGACGCGCGCCTGTGCCCGGGTGGGCCGATCACGCGGCCCTCGACCCCGACCAGCTCCCCGACGGCCTCGTCATCGCCGACGAGCAGGGACGCGTGGTCTGCTTCAACGTCGCCGCCAGCCGGATCACCGCCGTACGCGCCGCCGACGCCCTCGGGCAGCCCCTGGAGAAGGCGCTGCCGCTGGAGGACCTGGAGGGGCGCCGGTGGTGGCAGCTCACCGACCCGTACGGCGGGCTCGCCATCCGGGTGCGGCAGCCGGAGCGGAACCTGCTGCTGCCCGGCGGCCGGGAGGTGCTCGTCTCCGCCCGCTACGTCCGCGCCGAGCCCCTCGGGCCCGTCCGGCGCGTTCTCGTCTCGCTGCGCGACACCGAGGCCCGCCGCCGCACCGAGCGCAGCCACGCCGAGCTGATAGCGACCGTCGCCCACGAGCTGCGGTCCCCGCTGACCTCCGTGAAGGGCTTCACGGCCACGCTCCTCGCCAAGTGGGAGCGCTTCACGGACGACCAGAAGCGGCTGATGCTGGAGACCGTCGACGCCGACGCCGACCGGGTCACCCGCCTCATCGCCGAGCTGCTGGACATCTCGCGGATCGACAGCGGACGCCTGGAGGTGCGGCGGCAGCCCGTCGACATCGGGGCCGCCGTCTCCCGGCACATCCAGGCCTACGTCGCCGCCGGCCAGCCCGCCGACCGCTTCCTGCTCCGCATCGAACAGCCGCTGCCCGACCTGTGGGCCGACCCCGACAAGGTCGACCAGGTGCTGAGCAACCTGATCGAAAATGCCGTGCGGCACGGCGAGGGAACCGTCACCATTGACGTCACGCCCTGCGCATCCCCGCGCGACGGCGAGGAAACCGGCACGTCGGTCACGGTGAGCGACGAAGGTCCCGGCATCCCGGAGGCATCCATGAACCGCGTCTTCACCCGCTTCTGGCGGGGCAGCAAGCGCGGCGGCACCGGGCTTGGGCTGTACATCGTCAAGGGCATCGTCGAGGCCCACGGCGGCACCATCACGGTCGGCCGCGCCGCCGTCGGCGGCGCCGAGTTCCGATTTACGTTGCCCGTGGCGGCCCCGGCGTATCTCGCCTGAGACGGCCCACGGGCTCTTCGTATACCTCCACCCCGTTAGACTCGGCCTTTGGCACCTTTGTGTCCTTCATGCGGCGATCCAGAAGCCGAGAGTCGGTGACGGGGACCATCCGCCAGCCAATCGGAAGCACGGGAAGAGATGTCGGCACCCAATAAGTCGTACGACCCTGTCGAGGTCGAGGCGTTGAAACCGGAAGAGATCGAGCGCATGCGGGACGAGGCGCTCGCCGCCTTCGCCGCAGCGGGCTCCCTTGACGCGCTCCACGAGGCAAAGGTCGCCCACACCGGCCCGGCCTCCCCGCTGGCCCTCGCCAACCGCGAGATCGGCGCCCTGCCCCCGCACGCCAAGGCCGAGGCCGGCAAGCGCGTGGGCATGGCCCGCGGCGCCGTCAACAAGGCCCTCGCAGGCCGTCAGTCCGAGCTGGAGGCCGAGCGCGACGCCCGCGTCCTCGTGGAGGAGTCGGTCGACGTCACGCTGCCGTACGACCGTGTCCCGCCCGGCGCCCGGCACCCGCTGACCACGCTGTCCGAGCGCATCGAGGACATCTTCGTGGCCATGGGCTACGAGGTCGCCGAGGGCCCGCAGGTCGAGGCCGAGTGGTTCAACTTCGACGCCCTCAACATCGGCCCGGACCACCCGGCCCGCGGCGAGGCGGACACCTTCTTCGTCGAGGGTCCCCAGGGCGGCACCGAGTCCGGCGTCGTCCTGCGCACCCACACCTCGCCCGTGCAGATCCGCTCCCTGCTGGAGCGCGAGCTGCCGGTCTACGTGATCTGCCCCGGCCGCGTCTACCGCACCGACGAGCTGGACGCCACGCACACGCCCGTCTTCCACCAGGTCGAGCTGCTCGCCGTGGACGAGGGCCTCACCATGGCCGACCTCAAGGGCACCCTGGACCACATGGTCCAGTCGCTGTTCGGCGAGGGCATGAAGACCCGGCTGCGGCCGAACTTCTTCCCCTTCACCGAGCCGAGCGCCGAGATGGACATGCTCTGCTACGTCTGCAAGGGCGAGTCCGTCGGCAACCCCGACCGGCCCTGCCGCACCTGCTCCAGCGAGGGCTGGATCGAGCTGGGCGGCTGCGGCATGGTCAACCCGCGGGTGCTCACCGCCTGCGGCGTCGACCCGGAGAAGTACAGCGGCTTCGCCTTCGGGTTCGGCATCGAGCGGATGCTGATGTTCCGCCACAACGTCGAAGACATGCGAGACATGGTCGAGGGTGACGTCCGGTTCACCCGGCCGTTCGGGATGGAGATCTGATGCGGGTCCCGCTTTCTTGGCTGCGGGAGTACGTCGACCTGCCGGCGACGGAATCCGGCCGCGACGTCCAGGAGAAGCTCGTCTCGGCCGGCCTGGAGGTCGAGACCGTCGAGCAGCTCGGCGCCGACCTCAAGGGCCCGCTGGTCGTCGGCCAGGTGCTGACCATCGAGGAGCTGGAGGGCTTCAAGAAGCCGATCCGCTTCTGCACGGTCGACGTCGGTGCGGCGAACGGCACGGGCGAGCCCCAGGAGATCGTCTGCGGCGCCCGCAACTTCGCGGTCGGCGACAAGGTCGTCGTGGTCCTCCCCGGCGCCACCCTGCCCGGCGGCTTCTCCATCGCCGCCCGCAAGACGTACGGCAAGACGTCCCACGGCATGATCTGCTCCACCGACGAGCTGGGCATGGGCGACGACGGCACCCACGGCATCATCGTGCTGCCGCCGGAGACCGAGGTCGGCAAGGACGCCATCGAGCTGCTGGAGCTGGTCGACGAGGTCCTCGACATCGCCGTCACCGCCAACCGCGGCGACTGCCTGTCCATCCGCGGCGTCGCCCGCGAGGCCGCCATCGCCTACGGCCTGCCGCTGCGCGACCCGGCCCTGATCGACGTACCGGCCCCGAACGCCTACGGCTACCCGGTCCAGGTCACCGACCCCTTCGGCTGCGACCGCTTCACCGCGCGCACCGTCACCGGCCTGCGCCCCGAGGCCCGCACCCCGATCTGGCTCCAGCGCCGGCTCCAGAAGGTCGGCATGCGCCCGATCTCGCTCGCCGTCGACATCACGAACTACGTGATGATGGAGCTGGGCCAGCCGCTGCACGCCTACGACCGGTCCCTGGTCCAGGGCACCATCGGCGTGCGCCGCGCCCAGGAGGGCGAGAAGCTCGTCACCCTCGACGGCGTCGAGCGCACGCTGCACGCCGAGGACCTGGTCATCACCGACGACCGCGGCCCGATCGGCCTCGCCGGTGTGATGGGCGGCGCCAACACCGAGATCGCGGATCACGAGGTCACCGAGGACGGCGTCAACGGCACCACCGACGTGGTCATCGAGGCGGCCCACTTCGACGCCGTCGCGATCGCCCGTACGTCGCGCCGCCAGAAGCTGCTGTCCGAGGCGTCCCGCCGCTTCGAGCGCGGCGTCGACCCGCAGGCCGCCGCGGCCGCCGCGCAGCGCACCGTGGACCTGCTGGTCCTGCTCGCGGGCGGCACGGCCGAGGCCGGTGTCACCGAGATCATCGCACCCTCGGCCCCGCACACCATCACCGTCCCGGCGGACCACCCCGACAAGGTCGCGGGCGTCGTCTACGGCCGCGAGACCGTCGTACGCCGCCTCCAGCAGGTCGGCTGCGACGTGTACGGGCAGGACGAGCTGATCGTCACCGTCCCGTCCTGGCGGCCCGACCTGGTCGACCCGAACGACCTGGCCGAAGAGGTCATCCGTCTGGAGGGCTACGAGAACCTGCCTTCCACGCTGCCCAAGCTCCCCTCGCAGCGCGGGCTGACGCACCGTCAGCGGCTGCACCGCCGGGCCGGCCGCGCGCTGGCCGGCGCGGGCTTCGTCGAGGCGCCGAACTACCCGTTCGTCGCCGAGCAGGTCTTCGACCAGCTCGGCCTGGACTCCGACGACCCGGCCCGCCGCGTCGTCAAGCTGGTCAACCCGCTGAGCGACGAGGAGCCCGCGCTCCGTACGACGCTGCTGCCGGGCCTGCTCGGCGCGCTGCGCCGCAACGTCGGCCGGGGCAGCCACGACCTGGCGCTGTTCGAGACCGGACTGGTCTTCCACCCGCGCGAGGAACGGAAGGCCGCCTTCCATCTGCCCGTCGACCGGCGGCCGACCGACGAGGAGATCGCCGCGCTGAACGCCGCGCTGCCCGAGCAGCCGCGGCACGTGGCCGCCGTTCTCGCCGGTGCGCGCGAGCAGGCCGGCTGGTGGGGCAAGGGCCGTCCGGCCGACTGGGCCGACGCGGTGGAGGCGGCGCGCGCCGTCGCCCGCGAGGCCGGTGCCGAACTGACCGTCCGCAAGGGCCAGTACGGCCCGTGGCACCCCGGCCGCTGCGCCGAGCTGGTGATCGTCGTCGACGGTACGGAGCAGGTCGTGGGCCACGCGGGCGAACTGCACCCGCGTGTGCTGAAGGCCCTGGGGCTGCCGGAGCGCACCTGCGCGATGGAGCTGGACCTGGACGCCATGGAGGCGGCCGGCGACGGCGTCCCGCAGGCGCCGGGCATCTCCGCGTTCCCGGTCGCCACGCAGGACGTCGCGCTCGTCGTCGACCTGCCCGTCCCGGCCGCGGAGGTCGAGGCGGCGCTGCGCGAAGGCGCCGGTGAACTGCTGGAATCCATCCGACTGTTCGACGTGTACGAGAACGCGGAGCAGCTCGGCGAGGGCAGGAAGTCGCTGGCGTACGCGCTCCGCTTCCGGGCCGGGGACCGCACGCTGACCGTGGACGAGGCGTCCGCCGCGCGGGATGCGGCGGTATCCCTGGCGGGCGAGCGCACCGGGGCGGTGCTGCGGGGCTAGCGCCCTTCGTTCACTGCATAAATGCGGGTTGGCCTGCGAAGACTCACTCATTCGGGTGGGAATCGCCGGCGATCTGGTCCGTCCGGACCATGCCCTCGACAGAATCGGACCGGCCTTTCGGGGTCGGTCCGTCTGCTTTGTCAGGGACTACATGGGGGATCCAGAGGCATGATCCGTATGAAGGCACGGGCACCCACCGCGCGGGGAGCCGTACTGCCCATGGTGTGGGGTGGTATGGCCGTCGGCTACCGGTTCGGCTGCCCGCTCGCGCAGCAGGACGGGCTCGGTGCGCGCATCGTCACCAGCGCCGTCTTCCTCGCCGTCGGGACCGGGCTCATCGTCCATGTCCGGCGCACCCTGCTGCGGGAACTGCGGCAGGCCCGCCGGGTCGCGCGGGCGGCGCAGAGTGTCGTCCTGCGTCCGCCGCCCCCGCGCCTCGACGGGCTGAACGTCGCCGCCGCCCAGCTGTCCGCCGACCGGGGCGCCTGTGTCGGCGGGGATCTGTACGAGGCGGTCGCCACCGAGCACGGGGTGCGCGTGGTGATGGGCGACGTGCGGGGCCACGGGCTGGCCGCCCTCGGTACCGTCGCCGCCGTCCTCGGCAGCTTCCGCGAGGCGGCCCACGACGAGCCCGAACTCGGCCGTGTACTGCGCCGGTTGGACCGCGCCCTCGCCCGTCATCTGCGCGAGCGGGCCCGCGCCGGACACCCGGTCGCGGAGGAGTTCGTCACCCTGCTGCTCCTGGAGATCGGCCGGGACGGCGACGTGCGCGCCCTCAACTGCGGCCACCCCTGGCCGTATCGGATCAGCGGCACGAGCGTCGAGCAGTTGACGCGCGTCGACCCGTTGCCTCCGCTGGGCCTGTTCCCGCTGCCGGCGGAGCTGGAACCGCATGCCTGCGGTCGCCTGTTCCCGGACGACTCCCTGGTCCTCTTCACGGACGGTGCGGAGGACGCCCGGGACGCCCGGGGGCGGTTCTTCTCGCTGCCCACCGTGCTGCGGGAGGCCGTACGCGATCACCCGGTGTCCCCTCAGGCGGTGCTGCGTTCGGTGTTCAGGGCGCTCCTGCACCACACGGCGGGGCGGCCGACGGACGACATCGCCCTGCTGGTCCTGCGCAACGACCGAAGGCGGGGCACGCTTCCCCGGCCGGGGGCGGTCGACCCGGCCAAGCCACCGCTGTTCGAGGGGGAGCCGGTGGCTTGGCCGGGACCTCAGTCAACCGGTAGATCACGCTGAGCAACACCGCGTGCACGGTGCGGATGCATGCGTTCCGTTCACACCCCGTGTGAAACCGAACACACTACGCTGAACGGCACCAGGCCACTCGGGGGTCATCCATGCAGCCCAACACTCTGCTCGACGCGATCCTGGACGAGGCGGGGATCTCGCACGCCGGGCTCGCCGCCCACGTCAACCAGGCAGGGCGCAGACGCGGCCTCGTGCTCCGGTACGAACACACCGCCGTGGCGCGCTGGTTGAAGGGCCAGCGGCCACGCGGTCAGGTGCCCGACCTGATCTGCGAGGTGCTGGCCGGGCGGCTCCAGCGGCCGGTGACCCTCGACGACATCGGCCTCGGGGTGCCGGGCGAGCCGAGCACCCCGCACGCCGGGTCGCTGTCCGGGTTCGTGGAGCGGGCGACCGCCCTGTGGCGCTCGGACGAACAGCAGCGGCCCCATGTGCTGGGCGCCCCCGCCGTCACCGGGACCCCGGCGGTCATGCCGGTGTGGGAGTGGGAGAACCCGCCCGAGGACGTCGACGTCTCCCGGGGCGGCCGGCACCGGGTGACCACGGCCGACATCGAGATGCTGCGGGCCGCGCGGACCCACTACGAGCAGATGTACCGCAAGGCCGGCGGTATCGCGACCCGCACCCGGATCGTCGGCTTCCTCAACGCCGAGGCGGCGCCGCTCCTGCGCGGCAGCTACACCGACGCCACGGGGCGCCAACTGCACCGGGCCACGGGCGGTCTGGTGGCCGTCACCGGGATCTGCGCGTACGACTCCGACGCACACGGCCTCGCCCAGCGGTACTTCCATCAGGCGCTCAGACTCGCGAAGGCCAGCGGAGACAGGGGACTTGGGGCGTATGTGATAGCCCTGCTGGTCAACCAGTCGCTGTTCATGCGGGAGTACCGGCAGGCGGTCGCCTTCGCGGAGTCGGCGCTGCGGGCCGCCGGCAAGCACATCACCCCGGCGCTCGCCTCCGACCTGTACGCGATGCAGGCGAAGGCGTACGCCCATCTCGGCGACGCCGGCAGCGCGTTGGCGTGCATCCGGCGCGCGGAGACGGCCGCCGACCGGATCCGGCGCGGGTACGAGCCCGACGAGACCGGCTATGTGCAGCCGGGGCTGGTCAACGTGCAGGTGGCCGAGGCGCTCCTCAGTCTCGGTGAACTCGCCGCCGCGCGTGAGCACGCGGTGGCGGCCGTCGGCAATCCGGCCCACGACCGGGGAAGGGTGCACCGGCTCGCCATGCTCTGCACGATCGAACTGCGCCAGGGCCAGGCCGACAAGGCGGTGGCCACGGCGGTGCAGATGGCCGAGCAGGCGCGCGGAATGGAGTCCCAGCGCCTGCGCGACAGACTGCGTGCGGTACGCGAGCACCTGGT
The DNA here is from genome assembly GCF_001866675.1 of Streptomyces sp. MUSC 14. NCBI lineage: Bacteria > Bacillati > Actinomycetota > Actinomycetes > Kitasatosporales > Streptomycetaceae > Streptomyces > Streptomyces sp. MUSC 14. Next base: position 76,054 of record NZ_MLYN01000078.1, on the reverse strand, counting down.
GAGATGCGGCTCGGCCGGCACCGCCGAGGCCGCCGAACTCATCGACGGGGCACTGCGCGTACCGCTGTAGGCCCTCCACAGGCCCTCTGTGGGTACCTCGTCCCTGCTGCGATATTGCCACTTACTCATCGAAAGGTGGCAGATCCGTGCAGTGGACGAAACAGAACGAGCAGACTGTGTATGCAAATCGCTGGTTCAGCGTCAATCTCGCTGATGTCGAGCTGCCGGACGGCCGGCATCTCGACCACTTCCTGATCCGGCTGCGGCCCGTGGCCGTGGCCACGGTCGTCAACGAGTCCAACGAGGTGCTGCTGCTGTGGCGGCACCGCTTCATCACCGACAGCTGGGGCTGGGAACTGCCCGCGGGTGTCGTCGAGGACGGCGAGGACATCGCCATAGCGGCTGCCAGAGAACTGGAGGAGGAGACCGGCTGGCGGCCGGGACCGCTGCACCACCTCATGACCGTGGAGCCGTCCAACGGCCTCTCCGACGCCCGGCACCACATCTACTGGTCCGACCGGGGCGAGTACGTCGGACACCCCGTGGACGACTTCGAGTCGGACCGGCGCGAATGGGTGCCGCTCAAACTCGTCCCCGACCTGATCGCCCGTGGGGAGGTCCCGGCCGCCAACATGGCGGCCGCGTTACTGCTGCTGCATCACCTCAGGCTCGCCGACGGCTAGCGGGCCAGCGCCTGCCAGACGGTCACGACGAGGGCGCCCAGTGCGGTGAGCGCGGCGAGCGAGGGCAGGGGCCAGCGGGCGTGCTCCAGCGAAGCGAGCCGGGTGTTCAGGTCGTCCAGTTCCTTGGCCGTCTCCTTGGTGCGATGGGTGAGCAGGTTCAGTCCTCCCTCGACCTGTGCGTAGGCAACATCGAGGCGACGACGTAACTCTGCGAGTTCTCCTTGGACCACGGGATGCTCTTGATCGGTGGCCACGAGTCCACTCCTTTGCGTAGTCGAAGATGCCGTTCCGCATCCCTGTGCATGCGCTGATGAGTGAACTCGCCTGGTGAGCGCGTGGGGAGAGTGTGCGAAGGGCATATGCGTGCCCGGTGTGCACACGGAGTGTGAAACGCATGGGCCCGGCACCCATCCCGGTGCCGGGCCCATGAACGTCGCAGGCAGTAATCAGCCGTAGGTGTAGAAGCCCGAGCCGGTCTTCCGCCCCAGCCGGCCCGCCTCGACCATGCGCTGCAGCAGCGGGGGAGCGGCGTACAGCGGCTCCTTGTACTCGGCGTACATCGAGCCCGCGATCGAGACGATGGTGTCGAGACCGATCAGGTCGGACAGCCGCAGCGGGCCCATCGGGTGCGCGCAGCCCATCTCCATGCCGTTGTCGATGTCCTCGCGGCTCGCGATGCCCGACTCGAACATCCGGATCGCGGACAGCAGATAGGGCACGAGCAGCGCGTTGACCACGAAGCCGGAGCGGTCCTGGGCCCGGATGGCGTGCTTGCCGAGCACCTTCTCGGCGAAGAGCTGGGCGCGGCTGAGCGTGCCCTCCGAGGTGGTCAGCGCCGGGATCAGCTCGACCAGCTTCTGCACCGGGGCCGGGTTGAAGAAGTGGATGCCGACCACGTGGTCCGGGCGGGAGGTGGCGACCGCCAGCTTCACCAGCGGGATCGAGGAGGTGTTGGAGGCGAGGATCGCGTCCGGGCGGGTCACCACCTGGTCGAGCACCTGGAAGATCTCCGTCTTCACCTGCTCGCTCTCCACCACGGCCTCGATCACCAGGTCGCGGTCGGCGAACTCGCCGAGGTCCGTGGTGAAGCTCAGGCGCGCCTGGGTGTCGTCCCGCTCCTGCTCGCTGATCTTGCCGCGCTCGGCCGCCTTGGCCAGGGAGTTGAACAGCCGGGTGCGGCCGATCTCCAGGGCCTCGCCCGTCGTCTCGGCGACCTTCACGTCCAGTCCGGCGCGGGCGCACACCTCGGCGATGCCCGCGCCCATCTGGCCGCAGCCCACGACTCCGACGCGTGCGATGTCTCCCGCTGGGATGCCCGTCACATCGACCCTTTCGCTGATCTACGGCACTCGCAGGACCCCCGGGTTTCGGTGCCTGCTCCGATCGTGCACGTTACCGCCAAGTATCGATGATCGATCGCCCGGGTGGGAGCATCCTGGAGCGCGGGACGATCCGTGACGCCACGGATCCGGAGCGTATGGGGGTGTGCGGATGGGGCACGTGTCACGCCGGGCCTTCGCCCTGGCGACGCTGTCGACCCTGGCCACGGCGCCCGGCGCGGCCGCTCTGCCGCGCGCCGGGAGCCATGGGTGCCGGCCGCGCGGGAGCGCCGAGATGCGCGGTGTGTGGCTCGCGACCGTCGCCAACCGGGACTGGCCCTCACGGCCCGGTCTGCCGGCCGCCGTGCAGCGCAGGGAGCTGATCGCGTATCTCGACAAGGCGGCCCGGGACCGGCTCAACACCGTGATGTTCCAGGTGCGGCCCACCGCCGACGCCCTGTGGCCGTCGCCGTACGAGCCCTGGTCCGCGTGGCTCACGGGCACCCAGGGGCGCGATCCCGGCTGGGACCCGCTGGGCACGGCGGTGCGCGAGGCCCACGCCCGGGGGCTGGAGCTGCACGCCTGGTGCAACCCGTACCGGATCGCGCTCGACACCGGCCTGGACCGGCTCGCCCCCTCCCACCCGGCCCGCCGGCACCCCGACTGGGTGGTGGCCTACGGCGGCCGGCTCTACTACAACCCCGGTCTGCCCGAGGTCCGGGTCTTCGTCCGGCGGGCGATGCTCGACGCGGTCGCGAAGTACCCGGTCGACGCCGTCCACTTCGACGACTACTTCTACCCGTACCCGGTCGCGGGTCAGCCCTTCGACGACGACGCGGCCTTCGACCGCTACGGCGGCGCCTTCGGCAGCCGGGCCGAGTGGCGGCGGGACAACATCAACCGGCTGGTGCGGGAGACGGCCGCCGGCATCAACCGGGTGCGGCCCGGCACCCGGTTCGGCATCAGCCCCTTCGGGGTGTGGCGCAACGCCTCGACCGACCCCCGTGGCTCGGACACCCGGGCGGGCACGCAGACGTACGACGACCTGTACGCGGACACCCGCCGATGGGTCCGCGAGCACTGGATCGACCACGTCGTCCCGCAGATCTACTGGAACATCGGCTTTGCCGCCGCCGACTACGCGAAGCTGGTCGACTGGTGGGCGTCGGTCGCCGAGGGCTCCGGCACCCGGCTCTACATCGGCGAGGCCCTCTACAAGGCCGGCGCCGCCGGACAGCCCGCGGCCTGGCAGGATCCCGCCGAGCTGTCCCGGCACCTCACGCTCGCCGCACGCCACCCGCAGGTCCGCGGGCATGTGTTCTTCGCCGCCGAGGACATGGCGGACGACCCGATCGGCGCGATGGCGCGCGTGGTCGCCGATCACTACGGGCGATCGGCGAAACCACCGCGGTGACTCACTGCTGTCGCGCGTTCTTCTTGTGCTTGACCTGGCAGTCCGGTCCCGGCGACATGATCGCCTCGTGTCCGTCCGGGAACCGGACGCGATAGGGCGGCTCGCCCTTCTCGCCCATGACTTCGACGACCTCGGACTCCTGGTCGTGCTGGCCGACCACTCTGCCGTGCTGGACCAGTTTGTCGCCCTTGGAAGCACGCATGTCGGGCCCTCCTCACGCTCACGACCGCTGGGTGACGGCGATGCACACGAGCACGGCGACAGCGGTCAGGGGAGCGGCGGCCGTGAAGTGCTCGCCCAGCAGCAGCGCCGACCACACCAGTGTGAGCAGCGGCTGGGCCAACTGCAACTGGCTGGCCCGCGGGATGCCGATGAGTGCCATGCCGCGGTACCAGACGACCAGGCCGAGGAACTGCGAGCCCAGCGCCACCCACAGCAGGCCGGCGATCCCGTGCCAGGTGAGGTGCACGGGCTCGTACGCCAGCGCCACCGCGGCGGCCGGGACGGTCAGCGGCGCGCACAGCACCAGCGCCCATCCGATGACCTGCCAGCCCGGCATCACCCGGGCCAGCCGCCCGCCCTCGGTGTATCCCGCCGCGCACACCAGCAGGGCTCCGAAGAGGTAGCCGTCGGCGACGGTGAGCGAGCCGCCGCTCTGGGCGAGGGTGAAGGCGACCACGGCCGCGGCGCCCGCGAGTGCGGCGAGCCAGAAGCGGCGCGAGGGACGGCTGCCCGTGCGCAGCACCGAGAACACGGCGGTGGTCAGCGGCAGCAGCCCCACCACGACGGCGGCGTGCGCGGTGGTGGAGGTCTGCAGGGCGAGCGTGGTCAGCAGCGGGAAGCCCAGCACGACACCGGCGGCGACGACGGCGAGCCCGGGCAGCTGCCGCCGCTGCGGCAGACGTACGCGCAGAGCCAGCAGACAGCCGCCCGCGACGATTGCCGCGAGGACGCACCGAGCGGCCACCAGCGACCAGGGGCCGAACCCCTCCAGACCCCAGGCGGTGGCCGGGAAGGTGAGGGAGAAGGCCGCGACGCCGAGGAAGGCCAGGGCGGTGCCGACGCCACCCCGCTCCTGCGGGGCGGCCACCGCTATCGAGGTGGAGGTAGTAGCGCTACTCTGTGTCTTCATGGACCAGCGTAGCAGTGTCGCCGAATTGGCAGAAGCGCTTCGACGGGACCTCGACCGCTACTCTCCGGGTGGAAAGCTCCCGTCGAGCCGGGCCCTGGTCGAGCGGTTCCGGGTGAGCCCGGTGACCGTCTCGCGGGCCCTCGCCCAGCTCGCCGCCGAGGGCCTGGTGGTCACCCGGCCCGGCGCCGGTGCCTTCCGCGCCCGGCCCCGCGCGGCCGGGACCCGGGCCGGGGACACCTCCTGGCAGGAGGTCGCGCTGAGCGCCGACAACGCCCCGGAACTCGTACCGCGCACGGTGGACGCCTCCGGGGTCACGGTCTCGCTGGCCGCCCCGCCGCCCGGCGTGCTGGAGTTCAACGGCGGCTATCTGCACCCCTCCCTCCAGCCGGAGCGCGCCATGGCGGCGGCCCTGGCACGGGCCGGGCGCCGGCCGGGCGCCTGGGGGCGCCCGCCGCTGGAGGGGCTGCCGGAGCTGCGGGAGTGGTTCGCGCGCGGCATCGGCGGGGCGGTCACCGCGGCCGAGGTGCTGATCGCGGCCGGCGGCCAGTCCGCGCTGGCTACCGCCCTGCGCGCGCTCGCCCCGCCCGGCGCCCCCGTCCTCGTGGAGTCACCGACCTACCCCGGCATGCTGGCCCTCGCCCGCGCCGCCGGACTGCGCCCGGTCCCGGTGCCGGTCGACCCCGACGGCGTACGGCCCGAACTGCTCGCGGACGCCTTCCGGGCCAGCGGCGCCCGGGTGTTCGTCTGCCAGCCCCTGTTCCAGAACCCGACCGGCGCCGTGCTCGCCCCCGAGCGCCGCGCCGAGGTGCTGCGCATCGCCCGTGAGGCAGGCGCGTTCGTCGTCGAGGACGACTTCGTCCGGCGCCTCGTGCACGCCGACGCGGGGCCCCTGCCCCGCCCGCTGGCCGCCGACGACCCGGACGGTGTCGTCGTGCACGTCGGTTCGTTGACCAAGGCGACCTCGCCCAGCTTCCGGGTCAGCGCCCTGGCCGCGCACGGGCCCGTGCTGGAGCGGCTGCGCGCCATCCAGGTCGTGGACAGCTTCTTCGTGCCCCGGCCGCTCCAGGAGGCGGCCCTGGAACTCGTGGGCTCCCCGGCCTGGCCCCGCCATCTGCGGTTCATCTCCGCCGAGTTGAAGGAGCGCCGCGACGCGATGACCGCCGAGCTGGCCCGGCGGCTGCCCGAACTCGCCCTGCCGCACATTCCGTCCGGCGGCTACCACCTCTGGCTGCGCCTGCCCGACGGCTCCGGGGGAGAGTCCGCCCTCACCGCGGCCGCCCTGCGCGCGGGCGTCGCCCTCACCCCCGGCCGCCCGTACTTCAGCGCCGAACCCCCCGCCGCCCACCTCCGGTTGAGCTTCGCGGCGGTCGCGGGCACCGGGGAGATCACGGAGGGAGTACGACGGCTGCGGGCGGCGTGCGACGAGGTGTTCTGACGAGGAGCTCTAGGGCAGGGGCACCAGGCCGCAGGTGAACTCCAGCTGCTCGAACAGCTGCGGGGTCAGCCGGACCCCGGTGATGCGCTCGGCGAGTGCGAAGGCGGCCTCGGTGTGCCGGCGGAAGTCCCGGTCGTCCCCCTCGCGCAGGTCGAAGCCGGCCTGCTCCATCTCCTTGAGCAGCTCGTCGGGGTGGCTGCCGTCGCGCTGGGTGGGGAAGAGCGGCTCGAAGTGCACACGCAGGTCCCCGTCCTGCCACCAGGAGAAGTGGTCCACCGCGTTGACGTTGCGGAAGTGCGAGACCACCGTGCGGCCGGGGTGGACCGGGAGCATCACGTCCGTGCCCCCGACGAAGCCGTTGTACTCGACCATCAGCGTCCAGTCGCCGACGGCCGCGACACCGACCAGCAGCTTCTCGTCCTCGTACTCGTCCCACGCGTCGTACGACGGCTCGGCCAGGCCGGCCACACCGGTCACCTGCCCGTCCGGCTCCGCCCCCAGCTCCCGGAGCAGCCGCTCGGGCGTCATGTCCTCGACCAGCGTGAGGCAGTAGGCCTCCAGGAGGCTCTGGTACCGCTCCCTGAGCCAGCCGTGGTCCGCGGCCGTCGTGATCCCGTTCATGGGCGAAAATCATGCCAGCCGTCACGGACGACTCTGCGATGATCCCCCGATGAGCGACACTCCCGACCTCCCCGACGGCTACGAGTTCTCGGCCGACACCGCCCGCGTCGACGTCGACCGCGTCCACCGGTGGCTGTCGACCGACGCCTACTGGGCGGTCGGCCGCCCCCGCGAGAAGCACGAGCAGGCGATGGCGGGTTCGCTGAACTTCGGCGTGTACGAGCGGACTTCGGGGGAGCAGGTGGCGTACGCGCGCGTGGTCACCGATCAGGCGCTGTTCGCGTGGCTCGCCGATGTGTACGTCGACCCGTCGGTGCGCGGCAAGGGCGTCGGCACGGCGTTGGTCTGCCGCATCCGCGACCACCTCAAGCCGTACGGGCTGCGACGCATGCTGCTCGCCACGGAGGACGCCCACGGGGTCTACGAGAAGGCGGGCTTCCGGCCGCTGGAGCACCCCGACAGGTGGATGCTCCACTCCCTCGGGTGAGGATGCGCGGGGCGAGGTTCCCGTGAAGAAGTCCGGCGTGAGCATCCACACAGTCGTCGTAACTCACAGGGAACACCCCTTGACCCGTTCTCCCTGGCGGCACACCATCACCGCATGCCACTGAGGGTGACGTTCGTCGCCGCCGCGCGCAGCGCCCCGCTGCTCGCGGAGCGGTTCGACGACGACCGGCCGCTGGACCGGTCCGGCTGGGACGAGGTGCAGCGCGCCGCCGGGGAGCTGCTGCCCCTGGCCGGCGCCGAGCTGCGCTACTGCTCGCCGACCCTGCGCAGCCGGGCCACCGGCGACGCGCTCGGGTACACGCCGCTGGTCCAGCCGGCCCTGCGGGACTGCGACATGGGCCGCTGGCGCGGGCTGACCCTGGGCGAGGCGATGGCCCGCGAACCGGCGGCGGTGGACGCCTGGCTCGCCGATCCGCGTGCCACCCCGCACGGCGGGGAGTCCCTGCTGGCCTTCATCTCCCGCGTCGGCGGCTGGCTCGACACCCGGCCGGCGCAGGACGGCGGCCGGATCGTCGCCGTCGCCGAACCCGGCGTCGTCCGCGCGGCCCTGGTGTACGCCCTGAAGGCGCCGCCCGCGAGCTACTGGAACATCGACGTGCGCCCGCTGTCCACGACCACCGTCACCGGCCGCGCGGGCCGCTGGAACCTCCGCTTCGACGGCGTCGCCGCTCAGCCCTCTCGCGCGTAGTCGGTGGTCAGCTCCAGGTCCTTCGTGGGGCCGCCGACCCGCCACACCGTGCGCCAGTGGTCGGCGTCCCGCACGGTGAACTCGCCCCGGTAGAGGTCGGCCGCGCACGGGTGGTCGGCGACGAACCGCCCCGTCGTGAGGTCCAGTTCGTGGAAGGGGCGCCCGTCGGCGAAGCGCACGTCCGCCGTGCCCGGCGCCGCCCCCGGCAGGAAGCGCAGCGTCCGGGTCGCCGGCCGGGTCGTGCCCTGCCAGGTGAAGTCCCCGGACTCCTCGTGCAGCAGCCCGCCGTCGCCGTCCGGTGCGCTGAAGACGGTCACCCCGGAGAAGTACCCCACGGCACCGCTCGTCAGATCCCGCACGCTCCGCTCGACGCGCCAGCGCCCGGCCAGATGGGCCAGCACGTCGGCGACCGGCCAGTACCGCTGCCACACATCCATGCGCCGAGCTTACGGCCGGCGACGCCCACGCCATTGACGTGTTCACACCCCTGCCCCTGTCCCTCGGACACCTCGTCCAGAACCGGTCCTTCGGGTACTCCACCGACGACAACGCGTCGTACACCCCGGTGACCGCCTGGGCGGTCACCGGCAGCGCGCGGGTCGCCGACGACTCCGGCCGGCTGAACGACCGCAACCGCGACAACACCGGCATCGCGGTCCGGGACGGCGCGACGTACGACTTCTCGGTGTGGGCCCGCGCCGGCACCGGCACCGCGCTCACCGTCCGCCTCCAGGACGCGGGCGGCCCCCTCGCGACCGCCCGGCGGGTCCGGGTGCAGCACGGCCGGCCGCTTCCCCGGCGGCTGTCCGGTCGACACCGGCTCCATGCGGGACTGCAGCGCGGCCTCCGGGTACCGGCGCGAGCGCGCCTACCAGCGGAAGGACACCGTCGGCCCGGTCGAGCAGCGCGCCACCAACGCCGACTTCCGGGGCTACAAGCAGACCGCTTCGCCGAGGGCATCGGCGCCATGCCGCTGCCCGTCGCACCGGCCCTGGTGACCGGCTGCGGCCAGAACGACGACCACTACGACTCCTACGACCGCAGCGGCCCCAAGGTGTTCATGGGCGGGTACGCCTCCCAGGGCAACGCCTTCGAGAACGGCTGGTCACCGGCGCCGTCGGCCTGCCGACTGAAAGCCACCAAGCTGCTCGACGACAAGCCGGCCCGCTGAGCTGATCGGCAAGGTCGTCAACGACCAGTCCTCGGCGGCCCCTGCGGCGATCGGCCCGGGCGGCGCCGAGGCCGCCTCCAAGGCCGGGGCGGCCACGCCGGCCGCCGCGCCGGACGCGGTGAACAGCGAGACGGCCACGGCGGCCACGCCGGTCACGTCCACCGTCACCGGGATCGCCGGCCGGTTCACGTACACCTTCCCGGCGAACTCCGTCACCTCCCTCAGGACCAAGCAGAAGCGGCCGCGGCCCGCGCTCACCCGCCGAAGTACTCCTGAGCCGCCCGCACACCCTCCACCAGAGCGTCCACCTCCGCCGGGGTGTTGTAGACGTAGAAGCTCGCCCGGGTCGTCGCGGGGATGCCGTAGCGCCGCACGATCGGGCGGGCGCAGTGGTGGCCGACGCGGACGGCCACGCCGCGGTCGTCCAGCACCTGGCCGACGTCGTGCGGGTGGATGCCGTCGACCGTGAAGGAGACGGCCGAGCCCCGGTCGGTGACCCCGGCGGGGCCGACGATCCGTACGCCCGGGATCTCGGCGAGCAGGGCCAGGGCGCGGGCGGTGAGCACGTCCTCGTACGCCGACACCTGCGCCATGCCGAGGCGCTCCAGGTACTCCACCGCCGCCGCGAGGCCCACCGCCTGGGTGGTCATCGGCACACCGGCCTCGAAGCGCTGGGGCGGCGGCAGGAAGGTGCTGCGGTCCATCTCCACCATCTCGATCATCGAGCCGCCGGTGAGGAACGGCGGCAGGTCCGCGAGCAGCTCCGCCCGGCCCCACAGCACGCCGACCCCGCTCGGGCCGAGCATCTTGTGCCCGGAGAAGGCGAGGAAGTCCGCACCCAGCTCCGTGACGTCGACCGGGCGGTGCGGCACCGACTGGGCGCCGTCCACGACCACCAGGGTGCCGAACGCATGGGCGCGGTCGGCCAGTTCGCGCACCGGGTTGAGCGTGCCGAGGACGTTGGACTGGTGGGTGAGCGCGAGCACCTTGGTGCGCTCGGCGAGCAGCTCGTCGGCCCGGGACAGATCGAGGCGGCCCTCGTCGGTCAGCCCGAACCAGTCGAGCCGCGCCCCGGTCCGCTCCGCGAGCTGCTGCCAGGGGACCAGGTTCGCGTGGTGCTCCATCTCGGTCACCACGATCCGGTCGCCCGGGCCGAGCCGGCCGGCGTTGCCCAGCGCGTAGGCGACGAGATTGATGCCCTCGGTGGTGTTCCGGGTGAAGACCACCTCGTCGGTGGCGGCCCCGATGAACCGGGCGACGGTCGCCCGGGCCTGCTCGTACGCCTCCGTCGCTTCGCCCGCCAGCTGGTGCGCGCCGCGGTGTACGGCCGCGTTGCGGGTGAGGGCGAAGTCCCGCTCGGCGTCGAGGACCTGGAGGGGCTTCTGGGTGGTGGCCCCGGAGTCCAGGTAGACCAGCGGGACACCGCCGTCCAGGGTCCGCTCCAGGATCGGGAAGTCCTTGCGCAGCGCGTCCGCGTCGAAGGCCACGACGGTTCACCTCTCACGGTTTCTGTTTCGATTCTCCGTGAGGCACGCTAACCCTGTCTCATGGAGAATCGCAAGGATTGCCATGAGGGTCGACTAGGATGGGGGCCGTGGATCACGAGGCCCCCGTCTATCTGCACCAGCTCCCGGTCCCGGGTGAGGACCGGTACGTCTCGCTGGCGCTCGTCAACACCCGGTTCACCGTCAGCCACGGCCGCGTCGACCTGCTCGACGACGCCGAGGCCGCCCATCTGTGGCTCGTCCGGCACGCGCTGCTGCCCGACCGGGTGGAGCTGAACGGCAGACAGTCCGGCCGGCTGCGCACCCTCCGCGAGGCGCTGCGCACCCTGTTCCAGGCCCGCGTCGCCGCGGCGCCTCCGGCGCCCGACGCCCTCGACACCCTGAACGCCGCCCTCGCGGCCGCCCCCGCCACCCCCCGGCTCGCCTGGACCGCCGACGGCCCCCACCGCGCCGCCGTCCCCGACACCGGCAACCCGGCCGCCGCCGCCCTCTCACTCCTCGCCGAGGACGCCACCGACCTGCTCACCGGCGGCGACGCGGGCCAGCTCGCCGAGTGCGCCGCCCAGGGCTGCGCCCGCTGGTTCCTGCGCTCCCACGGCGCCCGCCGCTGGTGCACCACCAAGTGCGGCAACCGCGTCCGCGCGGCCCGCGCCTACGCGGCCCGGAAGGGCGCGGCTCCATGACGCGCCCGCACCGGCCGGGTCCCGCGCGGGCGGCGAAAGTGATTGCATAAACGTGCGTCGCTACGTATAGTCATGCCATCACGAGGAGGATGGACATGGCGGTACGTGCGGCGGTGGCCGGAGCGAGCGGGTACGCGGGCGGAGAAGTCCTGCGGCTGCTCCTCGCGCACCCCGAGGTCGAGATCGGTGCCCTGACCGGAAACTCCAACGCCGGCCAGCGGCTCGGTGTGCTCCAGCCGCACCTGCTGCCGCTGGCCGACCGCGTCCTGACCGAGACCACGGCCGAGGCGCTCGCCGGACACGACGTCGTCTTCCTGGCGCTGCCGCACGGGCAGTCCGCCGCGGTCGCCGAGCAGCTCGGCCCCGACGTCCTCGTGGTCGACCTGGGCGCCGACTTCCGCCTGAGGGACCCGGCCGACTGGGAGCGGTTCTACGGCTCCGCCCACGCCGGTACCTGGCCCTACGGCCTGCCCGAACTGCCGGGTGCCCGCGCCGCGTTGGAGGGGTCCAGGCGCATCGCGGTGCCCGGTTGCTACCCCACCGCCGTCTCCCTCGCCCTGTTCCCGGCGTACGCGGCCGGACTCGCCGAGCCCGAGGCGGTGATCGTCGCCGCGTCCGGCACCTCCGGCGCGGGCAAGGCCCCCAAGCCGCACCTGCTCGGCAGCGAGGTCATGGGCTCCATGACGCCGTACGGCGTCGGCGGCGGCCACCGGCACACCCCCGAGATGATCCAGAACCTCAGCGGCGTGGCGGGCGAGCGGGTCGCGGTGTCCTTCACGCCGACCCTCGCCCCGATGCCCCGCGGCATCCTCGCCACCTGCAACGCCGCGGCGAAGCCCGGTGTCACCGCGGAGTCCGTGCGGGCCGCCTACGAGAAGGCCTACGCCGACGAGACGTTCGTCCGTCTGCTCCCCGAGGGCCAGTGGCCCGCGACGGCGTCCGTCTACGGTTCCAACGCCGTTCAGGTGCAGGTCGCGTACGACGAGGCCATGGGCCGCATCATCGCGATCAGCGCCATCGACAACCTCACCAAGGGCACCGCGGGCGGTGCCGTCCAGAGCATGAACATCGCCCTGGGTCTCGACGAGACCACCGGGCTTACGACGATCGGAGTTGCGCCGTGAGCGTGACGGCAGCGAAAGGTTTCACGGCGGCCGGTATCGCCGCCGGGATCAAGGAGAACGGCAACCCCGACCTGGCCCTCGTGGTCAACGACGGACCGCGCCGCGCCGCCGCCGGTGTCTTCACCTCCAACCGCGTCAAGGCCGCGCCGGTGCTGTGGTCCGAGCAGGTCCTCAAGGCGGGCGAGCTGACCGCGGTCGTCCTCAACTCCGGCGGTGCCAACGCCTGTACGGGCCCCAAGGGCTTCCAGGACACCCACGCCACCGCCGAGAAGGTCGCCGAATCCCTCAACACCGCGGGGCACGACCGGACCGGCGGCCACGCCCCCGGCCAGGTCGCCGTCTGCTCCACCGGCCTGATCGGCGTTCTGCTGCCGATGGACAAGCTGCTGCCCGGCGTCGACAAGGCCGTCGCCCAGCTCAGCGAGCACGGCGGCGAGAAGGCCGCGATCGCCATCAAGACCACCGACACCGTCCACAAGACCTCCGTCGCCACGAAGGAAGGCTGGACCGTCGGCGGCATGGCCAAGGGCGCCGGCATGCTCGCGCCCGGCCTCGCCACCATGCTCGTCGTCCTCACCACCGACGCCGACCTCGACAGCGCGACCCTGGACCGCGCCCTGCGCGCCGCCACCGAGGTCACCTTCGACCGCGTCGACTCCGACGGCTGCATGTCCACCAACGACACCGTGCTGCTGCTCGCCTCCGGCGCCTCCGGCATCGCCCCGGAGTACGAGGAGTTCGCCGAGGCCGTACGGACCGTCTGCGACGACCTCGGCCGGCAGCTCATCGGCGACGCCGAGGGCGCCAGCAAGGACATCAAGGTCGAGGTGATCAACGCCGCCAGCGAGGCGGACGCCGTCGAGGTGGGCCGCTCCATCGCCCGCAACAACCTCCTCAAGTGCGCGATCCACGGCGAGGATCCCAACTGGGGCCGGGTGCTCTCCGCGATCGGCACCACCGGCGCCGCCTTCGAACCGGACCGGCTGAACGTCGCCATCAACGGCGTCTGGGTGTGCAAGAACGGCTCCGTCGGCGAGGACCGCGACCTGGTCGACATGCGCTACCGCGAGGTGCTCATCACCGCCGACCTCGCCGCGGGCGCCGAGACCGCGACCATCTGGACCAACGACCTGACCGCCGACTACGTCCACGAGAACAGCGCCTACTCCTCATGACCACGACGCGCAGACACACCGCGCTCCCCAAGGCCCAGATCCTCATCGAGGCCCTGCCCTGGCTCACCCGGCACAACGGCAGGACCGTCGTCATCAAGTTCGGCGGCAACGCCATGGTCGACGAGGAACTGAAGGCCGCGTTCGCCCAGGACGTCGTCTTCCTGCACCACGCCGGCCTCAGGCCCGTCGTCGTGCACGGCGGCGGCCCGCAGATCAGCGCCGCCCTCGACCGGCACGGCATCGTCAGCGAGTTCAAGGCGGGCCTGCGCGTCACCACCGAGGACGCCATGGACGTCGTACGGATGGTGCTCGCGGGCCAGGTGCAGCGCGAGCTGGTCGGCCTGCTCAACCAGCACGGCCCGCTGGCCGTCGGCCTGACCGGCGAGGACGCGCACACCATCACCGCGACCCGGCACACCCCCGAGATCGACGGCGAACGCGTCGACATCGGGCGGGTCGGCGAGATCACCGCGATCGACACGGGCGCGATCGAGGCCCTGCTGGCCGACGGCCGCATCCCGGTCGTCTCCTCGATCGCCCGCAGTCAGGACGACGGACATGTCTACAACGTCAATGCTGATACGGCGGCTGCGGCACTCGCTGCTGCTCTGGACGCCGAAACCCTCATGGTCCTCACCGACGTCGAGGGACTCTACGAGGACTGGCCGAACTCCGACGAGGTGATCAGCCGCCTCACCGCTTCCCAACTGGAGAAGCTGCTGCCGGAGTTGAGCTCCGGCATGGTGCCGAAGATGGAGGGCTGCCTGCACGCGGTGCGCAACGGCGTGCAGACCGCCCGCGTCATCGACGGCCGGGTCCAGCACTCGATCCTGCTGGAGATCTTCACCGACGAAGGCATCGGCACCATGGTCGTGCCGGACGGACAGGGGGAGTCATGAGCAACCAGGAGCTGACCGCGCGCTGGCAGGGCGCGCTCATGAACAACTACGGCACGCCCCGGCTGCCCCTCGTGCGCGGCGCGGGCCTGAAGGTGTGGGACGCCGAGGGCCGCGAGTACCTCGACTTCGTCGGCGGCATCGCCACCAACGCGCTCGGCCACGCCCACCCGGCGATCGTGGCGGCGGTGAGCCGGCAGATCGGCTCCCTCGGCCACATCTCCAACTTCTTCATGGCCGAGCCCACCGTCGCGCTCGCCGAGCGGCTGCTCCAGCTCTTCGGCCGCGACGGCAGGGTCTTCTTCTGCAACTCCGGCGCCGAGGCCAACGAGGCCGCCTTCAAGATCGGCCGGCTCACCGGGCGGACCCACGTCGTCGCCACCGAGGGCGGCTTCCACGGCCGTACGATGGGCGCCCTCGCGCTCACCGGACAGCCCGCCAAGCAGGACCCGTTCCGGCCGCTGCCCGGCGACGTCACCCACGTCCCCTACGGCGACGCGCAGGCCCTGGCCGCCGCGGTCACCGAGGAGACCGCCCTGGTGGTCATCGAGCCGATCCAGGGCGAGAACGGCGTGGTCGTCCCCCCGGCCGGCTACCTGAAGGCCGCCCGCGCGATCACCGCCGCCACCGGCGCCCTGCTCGTCCTCGACGAGGTGCAGACCGGCATCGGCCGCACCGGCACCTGGTTCGAGTACCAGGCCCACGAGGGCGTGCTCCCCGACGTCGTCACCCTGGCCAAGCAGCTCGGCGGCGGACTCCCGCTCGGCGCCGCGGTGGCCTTCGGCCGGGCCGCCGAACTGCTCCACCCCGGCCATCACGGCACGACCTTCGGCGGCAACCCGGTCGCCTGCGCCGCCGGACTGGCCGTCCTCGACACCATCGCGGGCGAGGGCCTGCTGGACAACGTCAAACGGCAGAGCGCCGCGCTGTGCGAGGGAATCGAGGCGCTGGGCCACCCGTTGATCGATTGTGTTCGGGGTGCCGGGCTGCTGCTGGGTATCGTGCTCACCGGGCCGCGCGCACCGCAGGTGCAGCAGGCGGCCCAGGAGGCCGGGTTCCTGGTGAACGCGCCCGCCCCGGACGTCGTACGGCTGATGCCGCCGTTGAACCTCCGCGACGACGAGGTGGGTGCGCTGCTCCAGGCGCTGCCCGGCATCCTCGACGCAGCGGACCCGGTGCACGGGGACGGACGATCCGGAGAATGAGACGACCATGAGCGAGGCGCAGGACCACGAGCAGGCGGCGGGCGCCGGGCCCGCCGTACCGCAGACCCGCACCGCACGGCACCGCCGGATCGTGGACATCCTCAACCGGCAGCCGGTGCGGTCGCAGAGCCAGCTGGCCAAGCTGCTCGCCGACGACGGGCTGAGCGTCACCCAGGCGACGCTCTCCCGGGACCTCGACGAGCTGAACGCGGTGAAGATCCGCAACACCGACGGCGACCTGATC
This sequence comes from Streptomyces sp. MUSC 14, assembly GCF_001866675.1. Taxonomy (NCBI): domain Bacteria; kingdom Bacillati; phylum Actinomycetota; class Actinomycetes; order Kitasatosporales; family Streptomycetaceae; genus Streptomyces; species Streptomyces sp. MUSC 14. Next base: position 60,252 of record NZ_MLYN01000078.1, on the reverse strand, counting down.
TACGCGGTGCCGAGCGAGGGCGGATTCCGCACGCCTCGCGCGCCGCTGGGCGAGTCCGCCAAGGAGGAGCGGATGCGGCGCCTGTCCCAGGAGCTGCTGATCTCCGCGGAGGCCTCCGCCAACCTCGTGGTCCTGCGCACCCCGCCGGGCGCCGCCCAGTTCCTCGCCTCGGCCATCGACCAGGCCGAACTGCACGACATCCTCGGCACCATCGCCGGCGACGACACCCTGATGCTGATCAGCCGCAACCCGACCGGCGGCCAGGCCCTGGCGGACCACATGCTGCAACTGGCACAGAACGGGCACTGACCAGGGGACCGGCCGGCGGGGCCGAACACAGCCGGTGCGGCGGACAGGCGGGAGCAGCCGCCGCCGTCAGCCCAGCCTCGCCGCCAGCCCCCCGGTGCAGCGCACCTCGTCGCCGGCCGTGATCAGCAGGGCCTCGACGTCCGGCAGGGACTCCAGCCACGCCAGACCGGCCCGCGAGCCCATCGCGAACGCCGCCGTGGCCCAGCAGTCCACCCAGGTCAGACAGGGGCCCACGACCGTCACCGCCACCAGGTCCGTCACCGCAGGCCGCCCCGTGTGCGGATCCACGATGTGGGCACCCCGCTCGGCCGTCCCGGACGTCGCCACGGACAGTTCGTCCACCCCCGTCGTCGAGATCACCGCCGCGAGCCCGCCCGGCCGGAGCGGATCGGCCACCCCGACCCGCCACGGGCGCTCCCGCTCCGGAGCGCCGAGCAGCTGTACGTCACCGCCCCCGTTCACGCTGACCCCGCACACCCCCTCCACCTCCGCCAGCAACCGCGCCGCCCGCTCGGCGGACCAGCCCTTGACGATGCCGGTGGGGTCGAGCGAGCCCTGGTAGCGCGGGCTGAACCAGCCCTCGCTCACCCGCTCCGCCTCGGCCGCGAGGTCCAGCACCTCGGCCATCTCGGGAGCGCAGTCCGCGACGGTCAGCTCGCCCCGGGCCAGCCGGCAGACCTCGCTGCCCTCGCGGTAGGTGGAGAACAGGGCGTCGACCCGGTGCAGGCCCGCGACCGCCTCGGCGAGCGCGGCCCGCACCGCGTCGGGTTCCCCGCCGCGGACGTCGATGGAGAAGACGGTCCCCATGACCTCCTCCGCGTGACGCACCGCGGTGGGAGCCTCGGCCGGCCCGGTCATCGCCTCAGCCACCGGCCTGGTCCAGCGCCGACTGGAGCGACTGCCGGTAGCCGGTGCTGGTGTAGGTCGCGCCCGAGACCGCGTCGATGTGCGCGGTCCCGGCCGCGACCGCCTCCTGGTTCAGCTTCGGGACGGCCATCGCGGTCTTCTGGTCGCTGAGCCCGCCCTTGGGCGCCTGCACCGCCGCCGCCTGCGCGATCCTGCCGCCGCTCACCGTGATCCGCACCTGCACCGGGCCGTACGGGGTCTGCGCGACCTTCCCGGTGGCGGTGACCGAACGGGCCTGCGCGGCACCGGAACCGGACGTCGACCCGGAGCCGGCCCCGGACCCCGACGCGGCAGGGGACGATGCCGAGGGCGCGGGCGCCGCAGCGGACTTCATCCGGTCCAGCGCCGACTGGAGCGACTTCTTGTAGCCGTTGCTCGTGTACGTCGCCCCGGACACCGCGTCGATCCGCGCGCTCTGCGCCGCCACGGCCTCCTGGTTCAGCTTCGGGACGGCCATCGCGGTCTTCTGGTCGCTGAGCCCGCCCTTGGGCGCCTGCACCGCCTCCGCCTTGGCGATCTTCCCGCCCGCGACGGTCAGCCGTACCTGCACGGTGCCGTACTGCGTCTGCGTCGCGTCCCCCGTCACCGTGCCGCCGGCCGCACCGGCCGGCCGGGTGGCGCCCTGGGGCGACTGCTGCGCCCCGGCGGTCTGCTGCGGCGCCGTGCCCGCCGCGGCCGCCGTCGGATCCGACGACGGTTTCAGCGACAGCAGCAGCACGACACCGGACACGGTCGCGGCGGTGGCCAGGACGACCCGTCGGATCGGGTGGCTCTTCCTCATGTCTCCGTAGCTCCCGCTCACATCTCGAAGGACTCGTGATGGATGCGGCGGGCGGGAACCCCCGCACCGCGCAGTGCCTCGTACACCGACTGCGCGAACCCGGCCGGCCCGCACATGAAGACATCGTGCCGCTCGATGTCCGGGATCTTCCGCTCCAGGTTCTCCGCGGAGATGTCCGGGCGCTCGCCCTCCGGGCTGTTCACCGCGTACATCAGCCGGGCGCCCCGCTCGTCGGCGATCTTCGCCAGCTCGTCCCACAGGGCCAGATCCCGGGTCGTGTTGGCCCGGTACAGCAGGGTGATGTCGCCCGCCGCGCCCGGCAGCGTCTCGAACAGCGCCCGCATCGGCGTGATCCCGACCCCGCCCGCGACCAGCAGCACCTTGCCCCGGCTGCGGCGCTGCGCGGTCATCGCCCCGTACGGCCCCTCGGCCCACACCCGGGTGCCCGGCGTCAGCTCGCGCAGCCGCTCGCTGTGGTCGCCGATCGCCTTCACGGTGATTCGCAGCATGTCCGGACGGGGCGCCGCCGACAGGGAGTACGGGTGCGAGCTGAAGCGCATCCCGGGCGCCAGGAACCGCCAGCGGAAGAACTGGCCCGCCTCCGCGCCCATCCGGTGCAGCTTGCGCCCGCCGATCAGCACCGACACGATGCCCGGCGTCTCCTCGATGACCGCCTCGACGCGCATCCGGTGCTTCAGGTTCAGCCGGATCGGGATGAGCACCCGGTACCAGAGCACCAGCGCGGTGACCGTGCCGTACAGGCCGTACCAGAAGGTCTTGGCCATCGGCTGGACCGCGAAGTCGTTGCCGGTGGTGAGCTGGTGCCAGAACGTCAGGAACACCGCGGCGTACGACAGCAGATGCACGTGGTACCAGGTGTCGTACGGCATCCGGCGGCGCACCGGGCCGATCGAGGTCAGCCCGATCAGCACGAACAGGCCGGTGCCGATGGCCGCCTTGCCGACGTCGGGCAGCTGGTTGATCGAGTCGATCGTCTGCTGGACGATGTCGTTCAGCGACTTGCCCGCCTGGCGCGCGTACCCCCACATCGTGAGGAAGACGTGCGCGACGATCAGGCTGAGCGTGTAGCGGCCGCTCATCGCGTGCCAGCGGGCGACCCGGTCCGAGCCGACCCGCCGCTCCAGCGCGGGGACGCGCGCCATCTGGAGCACGACCAGCGCCATCAGATAGCCGGCGAGCAGGCCGGTGATCCGGCCCGCGTTCAGGATGCGGCCGGTGTCGTCGGCGACGGACGGCGTGTCGTGCCACCACAGCCACAGCACCGCCGCCGCGCCGGCCCACACCGCGAGCAGCAGCGGGACGGCCGGCGAGCGGCGCGGGCGGATACGGCGCATCGTCTGGCGGCGGGCGGCACGGCCGCCGGCGAGGGTGGTGCTCACGGTTCCTCCGTGGGGACTCGGGGGAGTCGGCCCTTGGCCCTCAGATACGTGCCGCATGCGCCGCGTGTTCATCCGTGTGCTCAGCGGCCCGCCGAGTCCAGCGCGGACTGGAGGGACTGCCGGTAGCCGGTGCTGGTGTACGAGGCGCCCGACACCATGTCGATCTGCGCGCTCTGCGCGGCCAGCGCCTCGCGCCGCAGCTGGGGCAGCGCGTAGCTGTTGATCTCCTGGTCGCGCGGGTTGTCCTGCGGGTACTGCACGGCCGTCACGTCCGTGATCCGGCCGCTCTTGATCGTGACCCGCACCTGGACCGGCCCCCAGCGGGTCTGGACGGTCTCGCCGGTCACGGTCTTGGTGCCGGTGCTCCTGCCCGAGGCAGCGCCGCTCGACGGCGCCGAGGGGGCCGAACTGCTCGACACCGCAGGGGACTTGGCGCCGGCCGGGGCCAGCGTGGGACTCGTGTGCGGCTTCAGCGACAGCAGGAGCACCATCCCGGACACCGTCGCGGCACCGGCCAGCACGATCCGGCGCAGCGGACGGTTCTTCCTCAAGGCGTGCACGTCAGGGTCCTCACAGCTCGAACGACTCGTGGTGGATGCGGCGGTCCGGCACCCCGGCCGCCCGCAGCGCCTCGTACACGTCCTGCATGAAGCGATGCGGGCCGCAGAGGTAGACGTCGTGACCGGCGATCCCGGGGAACGTCGCGCGCAGCGACCCGGCCGAGATGTCCGGCCGCTCCCCGCCCGCCCCGTTCAGCGCGTACAGCACCTGCGCGCCGCGCCAGCGGGCGATCGCCTCCAGCTCGCCGCCCAGCGCCAGGTCCTCGGAGCCGCGCGCCCGGTACAGCAGCGTGACCTCGCCGGGCAGCGTCTCGAACAGCGCCCGCAGCGGGGTGACACCGACCCCGGCCGCGATCAGCAGCGAGTGGTGGCTGGTGGCGCGGTCGGCGGTCATGGACCCGTAGGGACCCTCGGCCCACACCCGGGTGCCGGGCCGCAGCAGGGCGACGCCCGCACTGTGGTCGCCGAGCGCCTTGACGGTGATCCGCAGCCGGTCCGGGCGCGCCGGCGCCGACAGGGAGTACGGCGTCGACGTCCAGCCCAGGCCCTCGCCGAGGAACCGCCAGCGGAAGAACTGCCCCGGCCGCGCGCCGAGCTCGTCCAGCTGCCGCCCGCGCACGACGACCGAGTACACACCCGGTGACTCCTTGTGGACCGAGTCCACACGCAGCTGGTGACGCCGGTTGAGCCGCACCGGGGCGAGGATCCGGAACCACAGCACCAGGGCCGCGACGCCGAGGTACAGCGCGTACCAGAGCGCCGTCGGCACCGGCTGCCCGTTGAACTCGTTCCCCAGCGACACCTGGTGGAAGAAGACCAGGAAGACGGCCGCGTAGGTGAGGAGGTGGACGTAGTACCAGAACTCGTGGCTCGTCCGGCGGCGCACCGCGTGGGCCGAGGTGATGCCGACCACGAAGAGGATCAGCGTGCCGGCGGTGGCCTTGAGCATGTCCGGGTAGTCCAGGACGACGGTGACCGTCTCGTGCCACAGCGAGGCGTGGTCCTGGGCGGCGTACCCGGCGAGGATCAGAGCGATGTGCACGGTGAGCAGGCAGACCGTGTACCGGCCCGCCATCGCGTGCCAGCGGGCCACCCGGTCCGAGCCGACCCGGCTCTCCAGCAGCGGCACCCGCGCCATCAGACCGACCAGCACCGCGCAGGCGTACCCGCACAGCAGCCCGGCGAGCCGCCCGGCGCCGGTCAGCCAGCCGGCCGAGCCGACCACGGACCCGGTACCGGTCCACCAGAGCGCCACCGCGCCCGCCGCACCGGCCCAGAGCACGGCCAGCACGGGTCCCGCGGGGGAGCGCCGGCCGGCCACGGGCACGGGCGGGGCCGTCCGTCGCGTATCGACCGTGGTCATAGGTTCAACGCCCTTTCGTCCGTCATGCCCGGCCACTGTGCCCGCCCAATCTCTGAGCCACCTCTGAGCCACCCTCCTGACCAGGGCTTTCGACAGCGGACTCAGAGGGGTTTCTCATCCGGCGTTCAGCCGGGCGGGGCGGGCGGCACCGGGGCGGCGGTGAGCGCACTCACAGAAAACTCAGAGGTCGGGCGGTACACCGCACCCGCCGACAGGGGTGATGCTGGGAGGCGCGATGAACACGACCCGTTCCGGCCGCCCGGCCCTCACCCGCCCCGACGGCACTGCGCTGCGCGTCCTCGTCGTCGACGACGACCCCGACCTCGCGGAGGTGCTCACCGGCGCCCTGCGCTACGAGGGCTGGGAGGTGCGCGCCGCCGGCGACGGCGCCTCGGCCCTCAGCACCGCACGCGACCTGCTGCCGGACGCCGTCGTCCTCGACGTGATGCTCCCCGACACCGACGGCTTCACCGTGCTTCGCGGGCTGCACGAGGTGAAGCCCGACGTCTGTGTGCTCTTCCTCACGGCACGGGACGCGGTGGAGGACCGGATCGCCGGCATCACCGCGGGCGGCGACGACTACGTCACCAAGCCCTTCAGCCTGGAGGAGGTCGTCGCCCGGCTGCGCGGACTGCTGCGCCGCGCCGGCATGGCCCGCCAGCTGGAGGACGGGCCGCGCCTGGTCGTCGGCGACCTGGTGATGGACGAGGAGGCCCGCGAGGTGACCCGGGCCGGCGAACTGGTCGAACTGTCGCCGACCGAGTTCGAACTCCTCCGCTTCCTCATGCGCAACCCGCGCCGCGTGCTCAGCAAGGCGCAGATCCTCGACCGGGTCTGGTCCTACGACTTCGGCGGCCGGGCCCATGTGGTCGAGCTGTACATCTCCTACCTGCGCAAGAAGGTCGACGCGGGCCGCGAGCCCATGATCCACACCGTCCGTGGCGCGGGCTACGTCCTCAAACCGGTGACCCGCTGATGTCGTCGCTGCCACGGTTCCTGCGCCGCCTGCCCCGCCCCCGCACCCTGCGCGCCCGGCTCACCGCCGGGCTGGTCGTGCTGCTCGCGATCAGCTGCGCCGCGGTCGGCGTGGCGGCCGTCGTCGAACTGGACGGCTTCCTCACCCGCCGGCTCGACCAGCAGCTCCAGCAGGCCGGCACCTCCTTCCCGCAGAGCCTGGAGCACGGCACCTACACGCCCTCGAAGCCCTCGGACCACGACGGCGACGAGCACGGCGACACCCGCCGCCAGGCCGCCGAGACGTTCGGCGCCCGCCTGCTGGCCGGCCGGGTCACCAGCGCGGCCGTCGTACCGGCCAGCGACAAGCAGGACCTCAGCATCACGCTGACCACGCACGACCGCGCGGCCCTGGCCCGGATCCCGGTGGACGGCGCGGGCCACACCGTGTGCCTGTCGCACCTGCGCGACTACCGCATGATGGCGTGGCGCGGCCGGGACGGCGACGTGCTGATCACGGGGCTGCCGACGGAGCCGGTGCGGGCCGTGGTCCAGCGCCTCGAACTGGTCGCGGTGGTCGTCTTCGGCCTGGCCCTGACCGCCGCCGGGGTGGCCGGGGCGCTCTGGGTCCGCTGGTCGCTGCGCCCGCTGAGCCGGGTCGCCGCGACCGCCACCCGGGTCAGCGAGCTGCCGCTGGCCACCGGCGAGGTGGTGCTCCCGCCGCGCGCCCCCGACCACGACCCGCGCAGCGAGGTCGGCCGGGTCGCCGCGGCGTTCAACCGCATGCTGCGGCATGTCGAGGACGCCCTGACGAAGCGGCACGCCGGCGAGGAACGGCTGCGCCGCTTCGCCGCCGACGCCAGCCACGAGCTGCGCACGCCGGTCGCCTCGGTCCGCGGCCACGCCGAACTGGCCCTGCTCCACCCCGGCCCGGTGCCGCCCGAGGTCACCCGCGCCCTGGAGCGGATCAAGGCCGAGTCCTCGCGCATGGGCGAGATGGTCGACGACCTGCTCCTGCTCGCCCGCCTGGACGCGGGCCGCCCGCTGGAGCGGCAGCCGGTGGACCTGACGCACCTGGTGCTGGACGCCGTCACCGACGCCCGCGCCGCCGGCCCCGACCACCGCTGGTCCATGGACCTCCCCGAGGACCCGGTCACGGTCCCGGGCGACGCCCACCGCCTCCACCAGGTGTTGGCCAACCTGTTGGCCAACGCTCGTTTGCATACACCTGTGGGCAGCAAGGTGACGGTCATCCTGGAACGCGCCCCGGACGCCGCCGTCCTCTCGGTGCACGACGACGGCCCCGGCGTCCCCGAGGACGTCCAGCCGGGCGTCTTCGAACGCTTCACCCGGGCCGAACACCGCCGCCGCCCCGGCGCCTCCGGCGGCGGCGCGGGCCTGGGCCTGTCGATCGTGGCGGCGGTGGCGGAGGCACACGGGGGGAGCGTGGGGCTGGAGAGCAGACCGGGGAGTACGACGTTCAGGGTGACCCTGCCGACCTGAAGGTGCCCGGGGCTCAGTACCGGGTCACCGCCGTGGCGCCGCTGTCGGTCCCCACGGCGATGTGCGGCGACTTCTCGGGCCTGGCCCACCGAAGAATCCGCTGCATCGCGTCCTCCGGCACCGACACACAACCGGCCGTCGCGCCCTGCCCGTTGACGTGCAGGAAGATGCCGGCGCCGCGTCCGTGCACCGGACGGTCGTAGTTGAAGCCGATGACGAGGCCGTACGCGTACTGCGCCGTGTAGGAGACCAGGTGCTCGGACTCGGAGGCCCGGCAGTCGGCCGGCAGGGGGTCGACCCACCGGTTGTACGACGACGAGTCGTTGTCCTGGCACCACCACGAACTGTCCTTCACCGCACGGTACGTGACGGTCGTGCCGTTCGGCGCCGCCTTGATGCCGAAGCCGAAGGGGAGGCCGTACAGACCGGTCGGGGTCGTGTTCGTGCCCTGCGTGCGGGTGGCGCCGTCCGCCAGGCCGCTCGCTCCGAACCGTGCCGGTGCCGAGCCCGCCTGTACCCACGCTCCGTCCCGCAGGTCCCACCAGGTGACCGTGCCCGACGTCGAGTCGGTGCGCGGTGCCTGAGCGGTGATCAGCTGGGTGCCGCCGCCCGTGTCCGCCATCTGCGCGGGCAGCGGACCGGACTCGGATCCGGGGCGGGCACCGGGAGCCGGGGCGGCGCCGAGCAGGGCGAGCGAGGACGCGGAGACGAGGGCGAGGACGACACCGGGGCGCATGGCTCAGACGGTAGACGGGGGGAGCGGCAACGGCAGTCCGGGTAGGCCGTCCAGGCTAGTCGCCACGTGCTCCTTCTTCTCGAAGTACCGGCTCAGGGAGTCGTCGTCCTCGCGTGCGAAGCGCTTCTCGTGCAGGTCGCGGTCCTGGTCGTACGCCATGAAGGGGACGGCGTAACCGCAGGTGTCCCGCACCAGCTCGGCGTGGACGACGATGACGGCGCGCAGTCCGTGCGGGGTCGGGTCGATGCCCGGGAAGTGGGCGAGCAGCCCGGGGAAGCGCGGGTCGTCGCGGAAGACCGGCTCGCCCCGGCCGTGGACGCGCACGATGTTCGGCGGGCCCTGGAAGGCGCACCACATCAGGGTGATCCGCCCGTTCTCCCGCAGGTGGGCGATCGTCTCGGCGTTGGACCCGGCGAAGTCCAGGTAGGCCACGGTCAGTTCGTCGAGTACGGCGAAGGAGCCCCGGAGCCCCTTGGGGGAGAGGTTGACGGTGCCGTCGCCGGAGAGCGGGGCGGTCGCGGTGAAGAACAGAGGCTGCTCCTCGATGAAGGTGCGGAGCCGGCCGTCGATGCGTTCATAGGTCTTTCCCATGTCTAACGATTATTGAGGAAAATCCTTCGCCTGTCTAACGAATTGCGAGGATGCGGCGGGGTGTGGGGACGTGGCGGCGTATCGGGGCCGCCCCGGCCGGCGCTTGTCGGGGCGGCCCCGGGGGCCTGCTACCTCACTTCGTGAGCGTGCAGGCGGCGAGGGGGTCGAGGCCGGTGGGTTTGGTGCCCTTGCGGCCGATGGCGGTGGCGATGCGGTCGATGGTGGAGACGCGTTTGTCCTTGAGGGGGCCGAGGATGGCGTTGTTGACGAAGTTGGGTCCGCCTTGGCCGACGGTTGTTCGCAGTCGGTTGTCGGCTTCCTGGATCTGGGTCTGGAGGAGGGTGAGGTTGCGGGTGACCTCGGCCTGTGCGGAGGCGGGGACGGCCGGGAGCTTCGAGGCGACGTCCGGGCAGGTGATCGTCCCGGCGTCCGTGGTGCCGCTCGTCGCCGAGCCGCCGGACTGCCGGCCGGCCGCGGCGCTCGGCGCGGCGCCGGCCCCGGTGTTCGTGCCGCGGCTGTTCACGCCGCCCGCGTTCAGCGTGCAGGCGGCGAGGGGGTCGAGGCCGGTGGGTTTGGTGCCCTTGCGGCCGATGGCGGTGGCGATGCGGTCGATGGTGGAGACGCGTTTGTCCTTGAGGGGGCCGAGGATGGCGTTGTTGACGAAGTTGGGTCCGCCTTGGCCGACGGTTGTTCGCAGTCGGTTGTCGGCTTCCTGGATCTGGGTCTGGAGGAGGGTGAGGTTGCGGGTGACCTCGGCCTGTGCGGAGGCGGGGACGGCCGGGAGCTTCGAGGCGACGTCCGGGCAGGTGATGGTCCCGGGGCTCGCCAGTGTGCGGGCGTTCGTCGCGCCGTCGCTCGTGCCGGGCGTTCCGGCGAGGGCCGAGCCCGCGATCACGGCGCCGGACAGCGCCACGGCGGCAGCGCCCCCGATGAAGGCCACACGGCGCTTGTTGTACTTCGGAAGAGCCCTGGACATGCGGATGCCTCACTTGGTCGGGGGTGGGTTCAGCGGTGAGTGAGACGCGGCGCCTGCGCTCGGAGGGAAGTACGGGAAAGCGGTTGCCGGCGTTCAGGACTCCCCTCGATTGACGAATCATGCAAAGGTCTGCATACTCATGCATACCAAAGATTGCAGTGTGAGGGAGAGACCCGTGGCCGAGTGCGGCGTACTCGCCTGTTCGGGCGGCCTGGACACCTCTGTCGCCATCGGCTGGATCGCCGAGGAGACGGGCGCCGAGGACCGGGACGTCATCCGCAAGCGCGCCCTCGCCTGCCAAGGGCGAGTTCGCCGACGAGTACTGCCTCCCGGCGGTCAAGGCCAACGCCCTCTGCATGGACCGCTGCCCGTGGTCTCGGCGCTGTCCCGGCCCGCCATCGTCAAGCACCTGGCCGCCGCCGCGCAGCAGCACGGCGCCACCACCGTCGCCCTCGCCCCCGGCCTGAAGTGCGTCGCCCCGGTCCGTGACCACGCGATGACCCGGGACAGGGCGATCGCCTTCCGCGAGGCCGAGCGGCTCCCGCTGTCCTCGCGGATCGCCGCGCGGCGGGACCTGCGGGCATAGCCTGACGCACGACCCGCACCACAACCGACCCAGCCACCTTCTCTAGGAGCAGCGCAAGTGAGCAGCAACAGCGGTGACGTCCGGCTCTGGGGCGGCCGTTTCGCCGACGGTCCCGCCGAGGCCCTGGCCAAGCTGTCCGCGTCCGTCCACTTCGACTGGCGGCTCGCGCCCTACGACATCGCCGGTTCGCGTGCCCACGCGCGCGTCCTGAACAAGGCGGGGCTGCTCACCGAGGACGAGCTGACCCGCATGATCGACGGGCTCGACCGGCTGGAGGCCGACGTCGCCGCCGGCACCTTCACCGGCACCATCGCCGACGAGGACGTGCACACCGCCCTGGAGCGCGGTCTGCTGGAGCGTCTCGGCCCGGACCTGGGCGGCAAGCTGCGCGCCGGCCGGTCGCGCAACGACCAGGTGGCGACCCTCTTCCGGATGTACCTCAGGGACCACGCCCGCATCATCGGCGGCCTGATCGCCGACCTCCAGGACACTCTCGTCGGCCTCGCCGAGGCCCACCCCGATGTCGCGATGCCGGGTCGCACCCACCTCCAGCACGCCCAGCCCGTGCTCTTCGCCCACCACGTCCTGGCCCATGTGCAGTCCCTGTCCCGGGACGCCGAGCGGCTGCGCCAGTGGGACGAGCGCACGGCCGTGTCGCCGTACGGCTCCGGCGCCCTCGCCGGCTCCTCGCTCGGCCTGGACCCGGAGGCGGTGGCGAAGGACCTGGGCTTCGAGCACGGCAGCGCCGCTAACTCGATCGACGGCACGGCCTCCCGTGACTTCGTCGCCGAGTTCGCCTTCATCACCGCGATGATCGGCGTGAACCTCTCCCGGATCGCGGAGGAGATCATCATCTGGAACACGAAGGAGTTCTCCTTCGTGACCCTGCACGACGCGTTCTCCACCGGCTCGTCGATCATGCCGCAGAAGAAGAACCCGGACATCGCCGAGCTGGCGCGCGGCAAGTCCGGCCGTCTGATCGGCAACCTGACCGGCCTGATGGCGACGCTCAAGGCCCTGCCGCTCGCCTACAACCGCGACCTCCAGGAGGACAAGGAGCCGGTCTTCGACTCCTGCGACCAGCTGGAGGTGTTGCTGCCCGCCTTCACCGGCATGATGGCCACCCTCACGGTCAACCGCGAGCGGATGGAGGAGCTGGCCCCGGCCGGCTTCTCGCTCGCCACCGACATCGCCGAGTGGCTGGTCAAGCAGGGCGTGCCGTTCCGCGTGGCGCACGAGGTCGCGGGGGAGTGCGTGAAGGTCGCCGAGGCGGAGGGCAAGGAGCTGGACGGCCTCACGGACGAACAGTTCGCGAAGATCTCCGCGCATCTCACGCCGCAGGTGCGGTCCGTGCTGACCGTCCCGGGCGCCCTCGCCTCCCGCGACGGCCGTGGCGGTACGGCGCCCGGCGCGGTCGCCGTCCAGTTGGCGGAGCTCAAGGCGGACCTGGCGACGCAGCACGCGTGGGCCGACGCAAAGAAGTGACGTGAGGGCATCGCGGGTTACGTTGGTCGTCAGTCAGCCGACCGAACGGAGCCCGCGATGCCCTTCGCCCGCCTCGCCACCGCCACCACGCCGACGTGCCACATCGGCCTCGGCCTGGCCGCCGTCGGCCGTCCCGGCTACATCAACCTGGGCCGGGACGAGGACCTCGGGGAGAACCGCAGCGTCGACGCCCTGCGCGACCGCACCCATGAACTCCTCGACGCCGCCTACGCGCAGGGCGTGCGCTACTTCGACGTGGCCCGCTCCTACGGCCGTTCCGAGGAGTTCCTCGCCGACTGGCTGAACGCCCGCCCCGACATCGACGACGTGGTCGTCGGCAGCAAGTGGGGCTACACCTACACCGCCGGCTGGGCCACGGACGCCGAGAAGCACGAGGTGAAGGACCACGGCCTGGCGACCTACGAACGCCAGCGCGCCGAGACCGACGCGCTGCTCGGCGACCGGCTCGACCTCTACCAGATCCACTCGTTGACCCCGGACAGCCCGGCCCTCACCGACAAGGACCTGCACGCCAAGCTGGCGGAGGCGGCCGCCCGGGGCGTGAGCGTCGGCTTCTCCACCAGTGGCCCCGCCCAGGCCGACACCATCCGCGCCGCCCTCGCCATCACCGTCGACGGCGAGCCTCTCTTCCGTACCGTCCAGTCGACGTACAACCTCCTGGAGCACTCGGCCGCCCCTGCGCTCGCCGAAGCGCATGACGCCGGGCTCACCGTGATCGTCAAGGAGGGCATGGCCAACGGCCGGCTCGCCGCGCCGCATGCTCCGGAGATGCTGAGGGCCGTCGCCGGGGAGGCCTCCCTCGGCTGCGACGCCGTGGCGCTGGCCTGGATCCTGCGCCGGCCCTGGGCGGGCGTCGTCCTCTCCGGCGCGGCGACCGTCCCGCAGCTCTTCTCGAACCTGCACGCCCCCGCCGTCGACCTCGACGCGGACCAGATGACCCGCCTCGCCACGCTCGCCGAGGACCCGCGCGCCTACTGGGAGCATCGCGGACAGCTGCCCTGGCACTGATCCGACACCGTCTCTGACCAGCCTTTTTGAGTCACCCATGCCCATTGTGAGACATTAATGTCTCACGTGGGCTATTCTTGTCTCATGGCTTTGGACCGTGACCACGTGCTGCGCAGCGCGGCCGCCCTGCTGACCCGTAAGCCCACCGCGACCATGGACGAGGTCGCCAAGGCCGCCGGGATCAGCCGGGCCACGCTGCACCGCCACTTCGCCGGGCGCGACGCGCTCGTCCGGGCGCTGGAGGCGCTCGGTATCGCGGAGTGCGAGGCGGCCGTGGACCGTGCCCGGCCGGACGACGGGCCCGCCGGCGAGGCCGTCCGCAGACTCGTCGGCGAGATCCAGCCCGCCGCCGGACTCCTCGCCTTCCTCTACGGCGAGAGCCAGCTGTGGGAGGGCGACCGGCAGAACGACGGCTGGCAGCGGCTGGACGCCCGCATCGGCGCCCTGTTCCAACGCGGCCAGCGCGAGGGCGAGTTCCGCATCGACCTCACCCCTGTCTGGCTCACCGAGGCTCTGTACGGGCTGATCGCCTCGTGTGCCTGGGCCACCCTGGACGGCCGCGTGGCCGCCCGTGACTTCCCGACCATGGTCGCCGAGCTGTTGCTCGGCGGCGCCGTACGAAGAGAGGAACTATGACCAGCACCCTGCAGCCGACCGGTGCGACGGAGCTGGAGAAGCGCCCGGGCCGCTGGCTCGCGCTCTCCGTCCTCGTCCTGGCCGTGCTGCTGGTGGCCGTCGACGCCACCGTCCTCGGCCTGGCGACCCCCTACATCAGCGAGGACCTGAACCCCTCCGGCACCCAGCTCCTCTGGATCGGCGACGTCTACTCCTTCGTCATCGCCGGTCTGCTGGTCTCCATGGGCAGCCTCGGCGACCGCATCGGCCGCAAGCGCGTGCTGCTCCTCGGCGCCACCGCGTTCGGTGCGATCTCCGTCCTCAACGCCTATGCGACGACACCGGAGTTGATGATCCTGGCGCGGGCGCTGCTCGGTGTCGCGGGCGCGACCCTGATGCCCGCCACCCTCGCCCTGATCCGCAACCTCTTCCACGACCCGCGCGAGCGCAGCCTCGCCGTCGGCATCTGGGGCGCGACCGCCTCGGCCGGTACGGCGGTCGGCCCGATCGCGGGCGGGTTCCTGCTCGAACACTTCTGGTGGGGCTCGGTCTTCCTCATCAACCTGCCGGTGATGGCCGTCCTGGTCCTCGTCGGCATCCGCACCCTGCCCGAGTCCCGCAACCCGCACCCCGGCCCCTGGGACCTGGCCGGCGTCCTGCTGTCCCTGGTCGGCATGATCGGCGTCGTCTACGCGGTCAAGGAGGCGGCGACCCACGGCTTCACCTGGCCCACGCTCGCCGCGGGCCTGCTGGGCGCGGCCGCGCTCTACGGCTTCGTGCACCGGCAACTCACCGTGCCGGTGCCGTTGCTGGACATGCGGCTGTTCAGGCGGCGCGGCTTCAGCGGGGCGGTCCTCGCCGACCTGCTGACCGTGCTCGGCATGTCCGGCCTGGTGTTCTTCCTCTCCCAGTACCTGCAACTCGTCCAGGGCAGGCGTCCGTTCGAGGCGGGTCTCGCCGAGCTGCCCGCCGCCGTCGGCGCGGTGGTGGCCGGCCTGCTCGCGGGCCGCGCCGCCCGCCGCTTCTCGGTACGCACCGTGGTCTCCGGTGGTCTCGCCGCCGTGGGCCTCGCCCTGGCCGCGCTGACGACCCTGGGCGTGTCGACGGGCTACCCGGTCCTCGGCGCCGCACTCCTGGTCGTCGGCGTCGGGGCCGGGTTCTCCTTCACGGTGACGGCCGACGTGATCCTCTCCAGCGTGCCCAAGGAACAGGCGGGCGCCGCCTCGGCGGTCTCCGAGACGGCGTACGAACTGGGCGCGGCCCTGGGCATCGCCCTGCTGGGCTCGATCGTGACGGGCGTCTACCGTGACTTCACGGGCCCGGCGGGAACTCCGGCAGCGGCTCGTGAATCACTGGGCGCGGCAGCGGACGCGGCGGCGAAACTGCCCCCGCACACGGCCCAGCAGATGCTGGACGCCGCCCGCGAATCCTTCGTCCACGGCCTCCACCTGGCCTCGGGCGCGGGAGCGGTGGTCCTCCTGACCGCGGCTCTTGCGGCGTGGTTCCTGCTGAAGGGACAGAAACTGGAGAGCGCCGGGTGAGCCGAGAAACCCAGGGGGCGCGGGGAACTGCGCGAACGACCACAGCGCACCCCGCACCCGAAAGCCGGCCGAACTGCCAGTGGCGCTACGCGGCTTTGGCCTTCGTGGCATACATGTCCACGTACTCCTGCCCACCCAGCCGCATGACCTCGGCCATCACCGAGTCGGTCACGGCCCGCAGCACATAGCGGTCCCGGTCCATCCCGTCGTACCGCGAGAACTCCATCGGCTCACCGAAACGAACCGTCACCCGGCCGGGCCGCGGAATGCCGGAACCCCCCGGCTGCAGCTTGTCCGTGCCGATCATCGCGAACGGCACCACCGGCGCACCGGTCATCAGCGTCAGCCGCGCGATACCGGTGCGCCCCCGGTACAGCCGCCCGTCCGGCGACCTCGTGCCCTCGGGGTAGATCCCGAAGATCTTGCCCTCCTCCAGCACCCGGCGCCCGGTCATCAGCGCGGCGACGCCGCCGTGGCCGCCGTCGCGGTCCACCGGGATCATGCCGACGCCGGTGAAGAACCAGGCCATCAGCCGGCCCTTGAGGGTCTTGCCGGTGACGTACTCGTCCTTGCCGATGAAGTGCACCTGCCGCTTGGTGACCACCGGCAGCACGATCGAGTCGATGAACGTGAGGTGATTGCCCGCCAGGATCACCGGCCCGTCCCCGGGGATGTGCTCCACGCCCTCCACCTGTGGGCGGAACATCAGGCGCATGATCGGTCCGAGCACTGCCTTGATGAGCCGGAAGCGGGACAACGGGTCCTCCGATGTCGAGGGGCGTTATGAGTCTGTGCAGGTGAGGACATTACTCGCGGGCCCCTGCCGAACGCACATCGGGGAAGCCCGGTTCACTCAGGTCTTACGAAGTGTTGACGTGGGTTTACCGACGGTGTCCGCCCGGCGGCGCCCCGGCGGCCGGCCGGCACAGGTCACACGGCGTCACCCCGGTGTTCGGACGCAGGTCTCCCTTCGGTCATGACCACGCCCCTACGATCGGCCGGACCTCACGAGTTGACACGTGCCTCGGGGCCACACGGGCTCCACGGGCGGACGAAGACGGCAGGAGACGCCGATGGGCAGCGACCAGGCGAACGAGCAGACTCAGGACACCCGGACCCAGGGCACCGGACGGCGGGCGATCCTCGGCGCGGCCGTGTTCGGCGCGGGCGGGGCGGTCCTCGGACTGCCGGGCGCCGCGGCCGCGGCGCAGCCCCTCGGCGCGCGGCCCGCGGCCCGCGGCCTGAAGAGCCTGCCGGTGCCGACGATCATCGGCCACCGGGGCGCCAGCGGCTACCGCCCCGAGCACACCTTCGGCTCCTACGACCTGGCGCTGGACCTGGGTGCCGACGTGGTCGAGGCCGGTGACCTGGTGCCCACCAAGGACGGCCACCTCGTGTGCCGGCACGAGCCGGAGATCGGCGGCACCACCGACGTGGCCGACCATCCCGAGTTCGCCGGCCGCCGGACCACCAAGACGCTGGACGGGGTCGCCACCACCGGCTGGTTCACCGAGGACTTCACCCTCGCCGAGCTGAAGACGCTCCGCGCGATCGAGCGCATCCCGGCCAACCGGCCGCACAACACCCTCTACGACGGGCGCTGGGAGATCCCCACGTTCGAAGAGGTCCTGAAGTGGCAGGACGAGCAGACCCGCAAGCGCGGCAAGCAGGTCTGGATCTACCCCGAGACCAAGCACCCCACCTACTTCCGCCGGCTGGGCCTCGGCCTGGAGGAGCGGGTGGCGAAGCTCCTCGTCAAGTACGGCAAGGACGGCCGTAACGCGCCAGTCATCCTGCAGTCCTTCGAGCCCACCAGCATCCAGCGGCTGAACCAGCTCGTCGACAATCCGCTCGTCGTGCTGCTGTCCTCGGCCGACAGCCGCCCCTACGACCTCGTCGAGGCGGGCGACCCGCGCACGGTCGCCGACCTGATCACGCCCAAGGGGCTGCGCGAGCTCGCCGGTTACGCCCAGGGCATCGGCCCGACCCTGGACCTGGTGATACCGAAGAAGGCCGACGGCACCCTGGGCGAGCCGACCACGCTGGTCCGCGACGCACACAAGGTGGGCCTGGTCCTGCACCCCTACACCATGCGCAACGAGAACCCGTTCCTGCCGGCCGAGTACCGCAAGGGCAGCGCGGCCGACGCCTACGGTGACCCCTTCGGCGCGTTCAGGACGTACTTCGCGACCGGCATCGACGGCGTCTTCACCGACAACGCCGACACCGGCCTGCTCGCCCGCGCCGACTTCCTGGCCGGCTGAGCCGTGAGCCGGCCGGCAGGCGCCTGAGTCCCCGTCAACCGTTCGGCCCGTCGCGCCCCGTTCGGGCTGACTCCGCGCCGCTCCGGAAACCTGCTCGCGGGGCGGCGCGTCGTTCCGCATATGACGTACGACCTCGTAGCCACCCTGAGCCCGCTGCTCACCGCCGAGGCCTCGGCCGAGGCATATGCCGCCGGGAGCGAGCCGGGCGACCTGGAACAGGCCGTCTGGCTCCGGCTGCTGGAGCGGCTGGAGCGCGACGGGCCGCCGCCGGACCCCGCGGGCTGGCTGCGCAAGGCCGTCCGCGCCGAGGCCCGCCGCAGCCGCCGTACCACCCGGCGCGAACGTCCCTACGGCATCGAGCCGGCCGACGAAACCCGCCCCGGTCCCGAGCAGCTCGCCGTCACCGCCGCCCGGCACCGCGCCCTGCGCGAGGCGGTCCGCCGGCTGCCCGGCCGCTGCCCCCGGCTGATCGAGGCCCTGCTCTCCCCCCAGGACCTGACATACCGGGAGATCGCGGGGGAGTTGGGTATCTCACAGGGCAGCCTTGGCCCGGAACGCTCCAGATGTCTGGGATGTCTACGGCGTTTGCTCACGCCGGAGGTTGCGGTACGCGAAGCGCGGGGATAGGAGTGGGAACGACAGGTGATCAGGTGAGCGGGAGGCGTGCGCACATGGGCATGAGCGTGACCATCTCGGTGGCGACCGAGCAGGACGCGGAGCAGATCTTCAGGCTCCAGTACCTGTGCTTCCAGAGCGAGGCGGCGCTGTACGGCAATTACCGCATCGACCCGCTCGTCCAAACCCTGGACTCGGTCCGGACGGAAGTCGCCTCCGACTGCGTCTTCGTCGCCCGGCTCGGTGACGAGGTGGTCGGCTCCGTGCGCGGCAGGGTCACCGAGGACGGCGCGGCCGCCATCACCAAGCTCTGCGTCCACCCCCGCCTGCAGGGACACGGCATCGGCGCGCGGCTGCTGCGCTCCGCCGAGGCCGCGCTGGTGGAGGAGCGGGGCGCCACCAGGTTCCGCCTCTTCACGGGCTACCGCAGCGAGGGCAACCTCCGCCTCTACCGCCGCTCCGGCTACGAGACGGTCGGCCGCTCCAAGGGCGCGGACGGCGTCGAGCTGATCATCCTGGAGAAGCAGGCGGGGGCGTACGCCGCTACGGCGTGACGGTGTCGCGCGACTTCCGCAGCCAGTACATCGCGGAGATCGGCAGCAGCACGGGAATGAAGACGTACCCCATCCCGAAGTCGGACCAGACGGTCGCGTCCGGGAAGGCCGAGCTGTCGGCCACGGTCCACGTGCCGACGAGAAGCACACCCGCGAGTTCGGCGGCGCAGCACACCAGCGCCGCCCTGCGGGCGGTCTCTCCGCCCCGGACGAGTGAGTACGTGATGAACCCGTACACGACTCCCGCCACGGCCGACAGGGAGTAGGCCAGCGGCGCCCGCTGGAAGTCCGTCGCGATCTGGAACACCGAACGCGACACCGCGCCGACGACCATCACGCCGTAGAACCAGACGAGCAGCATGCCCGGCCCGCTGATCAGCCGGGCCGGCTTCTCCTGCACCGCCGTCACGTCAGCCTCCCCAGATGTCATAGAGCCGCACCTCCAGCACGGCCAGCACCACACCGCCGGCGGCTGCCGTCACCGAACCCCAGCGGGTCCGCTCGGCCAGCGACATCATCCCCGCCGCCGGCACACAGGCGAACGCTCCCAGCAGATACGCCACGAAGATCGTCGTACCCTGTTCCGGCTTCTCGCCCCGCGCCAGCTGCACGATCCCGATCACCAGCTGGAGCACGGCCAGGACCGACACCACGGCCATGCCGATGAAGTGCCAGTCCTTGGTCGGCTGGTCGCGGTACGCGGCCCAGCCGCACCACGCGGCGAGCAGCAGCGCGGCGATCCCGGTCACCAGCGTCAGGGCATTGAGCATGCGGAGACCTTATTACGGCCGAAACGGGCGCCGGCCGCCGACCCCGCCGTACGCCGTAGGGTCTAGACCATGACGATCCACGCACAGGCCCTCCTCTTCGACAACGACGGCACCCTCGTCTCCTCCCTCGACTCCGTCGAGCGCTGCTGGACCAGCTGGGCCCGGGAGTACGGGATCACGGCCGAGGACTTCGGGCGCGTGGAACTGCACGGGCGGCCCGCCGCCGAGATAGTCGCCGACCTGCTGCCCGCCCGCCTCGTGCCGGAAGCGGTCGCCCGGGTCGAGCAGTTGGAGGTCGAGGACGTGCCGGACGGAGGCGTACGGCTGCTGCCCGGCACGAGCGAGTTTCTGGCGAGTCTGCCCGCCGAGCGCTGGGCCGTCGTCACCTCGGCCACCCGGCGGCTGGCCGAGGCCCGGCTCGACGCCGTCGGCATCCTGCCCAAGACGCTGATCGCCGCCGACGACATCACGCGCGGCAAGCCCGACCCCGAGCCCTACCTCCTCGCCGCCCGGCAGCTGGGCGTCGACCCCGCCCGCTGCGTCGTCTTCGAGGACGCCCCGGCCGGGCTCCAGGCGGGCCGCGCCGCCGGGATGACCACCGTGGCGTTGGCCACAACCCACCGGGCCGAAGAGCTGGCCGCCGACCTCGTCGTGCGCGACCTGTCGGCCTTGTCCGCACTGGTCACCGACGCGGGCGTGGAGATCTCCGTCCGCGGCTGAGGCCCGGCCCCGCACTGTCCGCCGCTGTCCACCATACGGACGGCGGCGGCCGGTCAGGAGTGACCGTCTGCTTTACTTGCCGCATGACCACGACGAGCTGCCGCACCCCTGCGACCGAGGCGACCATGACGCCCGGTGCTCGTTGTATGTGTCGCCTGATGTGTCGAATGTGCGCCTTCTAGAGGGCCCCCGCATCAGCTGAGCCTCGCGCCCCGAAGCGAGAGCCGTGGCATGTCCGTGCGCCGTAGGCCGTACGGGACGCACGACCACCCGCCATGCCGAAACCGCATGCACCCGTGCCCGGGCACACCCACGCCCGCGCACTCGACAGTGACGGAAATCCTGTGATCACCACCTCGGGCCTGACCAAGGTCTACCGCTCCCGCGGCCGAGAAATCACCGCCCTCGACGGCGTCGATCTGCACGTCCGCGAAGGCGAGGTCTACGGCGTCATCGGCCAGTCCGGCGCCGGCAAGTCCTCTCTCATCCGCTGCGTCAACCTGCTGGAGCGCCCCACCTCCGGCACCGTGACCGTCGCCGGACAGGACCTCACCGCCCTGGCCGGCCGCGGCCCGCGCGCCGGCAGGGAACTGCGCCAGGCGCGCAGCCGCATCGGCATGGTCTTCCAGCACTTCAACCTGCTGTCCACACGGACCGTGCAGGACAACGTCGAGCTGCCGCTGGAGATCCTCGGCAGGTCCGGCAAGGAGCGCTCCCGCAAGGCGCTCGAACTCCTCGACCTGGTCGGCCTCGCCGACAAGGCCAAGGCCTTCCCCGCCCAGCTCTCCGGCGGCCAGAAGCAGCGCGTCGGCATCGCCCGCGCCCTGGCCGGCGACCCCAAGGTGCTGCTCTCCGACGAGGCCACCAGCGCCCTCGACCCGGAGACCACCCGCTCCATCCTCCAGCTGTTGCGTGACCTCAACCGTCGGCTCGGCCTGACCGTCCTGCTCATCACCCACGAGATGGACGTCGTGAAGTCGATCTGCGACTCCGCCGCCCTCATGGAGCGCGGCCGGATCGTGGAACACGGCACGGTCAGCGAACTGCTGGCCACCCCGGGTTCCGAACTGGCCGCGGCGCTGTTCCCGGTGAGCGGCGAGCGCACGGGCGACGACCGCACCGTCCTTGACGTCACCTTCCACGGCGACGCCGCCACCCAGCCGGTCATCTCCCAGCTGGCGCGCACCTACAACGTCGACATCTCGATCCTCGGCGCCGCCATCGACACCGTCGGCGGCCTCCAGATCGGCCGTATGCGCATCGAACTGCCCGGCCGCTACGAGGACAACGTGGTGCCGATCGGCTTCCTGCGCGAACGGGGCCTGCAGATCGACGTCGTCGGCCCCGAGGGCCAGGGCCAGGAGCCCGTGCTGGTGAAGGAAGGTGCCAAGTGACCTGGTCCGAGATGCAGCCGCTGCTGTCGCAGGCCTGTACCGACACGCTCACGATGGTGGTCTGGTCCACCCTCATAGCCGTCGCCGTGGGCCTGCCGTTCGGCGTCCTCCTCGTCCTCACCGACCGGGGCGGGCTGGTGCAGAACGTCGTCGTCAACAAGGTGATCGGCCAGATCGTGAACGTCGGCCGGTCGATGCCGTTCATCATCCTGATGGTCGCGCTGATGACCTTCACGCGCTGGGTCACCGGGACGACGATCGGGACGACCGCCGCGATCGTGCCGCTCGCCATCGGCGGCATCCCCTTCTTCGCGCGCCTGGTCGAGACAGCCGTCCGCGAGGTGGACAACGGTCTCGTCGAGGCCGTGCAGTCCATGGGCGGCAACACCTGGACGATCGTCCGCAAGGTCCTCGTCCCCGAGGCCCTGCCCTCGCTGATCGCCGGCACCACCACCACGGTCATCGCCCTCATCGGCTACTCCGCCATGGCCGGCACGGTCGGCGGCGGCGGCCTCGGCGACCTCGCCGTCCGCTACGGCTACCAGCGCTTCGAGACCCAGATGATGTGGATCACCGTCGCGATCCTCGCCGTCGCCATCTCCCTCATCCAGTTCGCCGGCGACTTCGCGGCCCGCTCCCTGTACCGCCGCGGTGCCCGCTCCGGCCCCGCGCCGAGGCTCCGCCTGCTGAAGGCGAAGGAGCCGGCGGCAGCCGACGTCAGCAAGGCCGCCTGAACAGTCCCCTGAGGACTCCCCCGAGTTCCCCCGCCCACCCATGGCGGGGTCGCACCACCCATAAGGAAAGGCACTTTTCGTGCGTAACACCGCCAAGCTCACCACCGCCGTCCTCGCCGCCGGAGCCCTCACCTTCGGGCTCTCCGCCTGCGGCTCCGGCAGCTCCTCCGGCTCCCACGACTACAGCGGCCCGCTGGTCGTCGCCGCGAGCCCGACCCCGCACGCCGAGATCCTCGACTTCGTCAAGAAGAACCTGGCGAAGAAGGCGGGCCTCGATCTGGAGGTCAAGGAGTTCACCGACTACATCGCGCCGAACACGGCGACCGAGGACGGCTCGGTGGGCGCCAACTACTTCCAGAACCAGCCGTACCTGGACGACTTCAACAAGAAGCACGGCACCCACATCGTGCCCGTCGTCACGGTGCACCTGGAGCCGCTCGGCCTGTACTCCCACAAGGTCAAGAAGGCCGACGCGCTGAAGAGCGGTGCGACCGTCGCCGTCCCGAACGACGCCGTCAACGAGGGCCGCGCCCTCAAGCTGCTCGCCGACAACGGGCTCATCACCCTCAAGCCCGGCACCGGCAACGAGGCCGTCCCCCAGGACATCGCGAAGAACCCCAAGCACCTCCAGTTCAAGGAGGTCGAGGCGGCCCAGACCCCGCGCTCCCTGGACGACGTGGACGCCGCCGTGGTGAACGGCAACTACGCCATCTCCGCCGGTCTCAAGCCCGCCAAGGACGCGATCCTGCTGGAGTCGACGAAGAACAACCCGTACGCCAACTTCCTCGCCGTGGAGAAGGGCAACGAGAACGACCCGCGCGTCAAGAAGCTCGCCAAGCTCCTCGTCTCGCCCGAGGTCAGGAAGTTCATCGAGGACAAGTACCAGGGCTCCGTCCTTCCGGTGACCCAGGGCTGACGGTCCGTCCGCGCCGCCGCGACCCGCACGGGGTCCGCTCCCGCATCGCCGCGGGAGTGGACCCCGTCGTGCGGTTGAGTGGTTTCATGCTGCATGCTGGGCAGTTCAGCAGGCCCGGCCCGGACGGTCCTGACGGTCTCTCAAGTCTTCCGAAGGTTACGGAGTGGCGCATGACTAGCACCTTCCCCAACATCTCCATCAGCACGGAGCGGTTGGTGCTGCGTCCCCTCGACGCGGACGACGCGCCCGCGCTGGCCGAGATGATGAACGACGAGCAGGTAGGCGCCTGGACCGCCGTTCCGCAGCCGTACGGCGAGGACCAGGCCCGCCACTGGATCACCCGCTACGCCCCCGCCGAACGCATCGCCGGCCGCGGCCTCGACCTCGCCGTCACGGAGTTCCTCACCCAGCGACTGGTCGGCATCGTCCAGCTCGCCCGGACCAACTGGCAGGTACGCTCCACGGAGATGTCGTACATCATCGCGCCCTGGGCCCGCGGCGAGGGCTACGCGTCCGAGGCCGCGCTCGCCACCGCGCACTGGCTCTTCGACGACCGGAAGTTCGAGCGCATCGAGCTGCGCACCGCCGCCGACAACACCGCCTCCCAGCAGGTCGCCCAGAAGATCGGCTGCGTCAGCGAGGGCGTCCTGCGCAACGCCTGCATAGTCCACGTCCGCGGCGACGACGACACCTGGAGCGACGTCCGCAGCGACTACATCGTCTGGAGCCTCCTCCCGGAGGACCTCGAAGGCGCCGACGAGCAGCTCGCCGACACCGGCGGATTCGCGACGTACGCCGACTGGAACTGACGTCCGGGCGGTGGGCGGGCTCGCCCCGACGCGCGTCCGACAGCTCCACCGGGTAGTCTCAACCAGCCCGACCATGGGCCCGTACCCCTGACGACCTGCGAAAACCTGGAGATTGACGACGATGGCCGACCGGGTGACGGTGATCGGCTGGGACGGCTCGCCACTGACCGCGACGGCACGCGCCGCGCTCGGCGCCGCCACGCTCGTGGCGGGCGCCGCCCACCATCTGGCCCTGTCCGAGGTCCCGCTCGCCGCCGAACGCATCCGCCTGGGCAGCGTCGCACTCGCCGCCCGTCGCATCGCCGCCCACCGCGGCACCGCCGTCGTGCTCGCCGACGGCGACCCCGGCTTCTTCGGCGTCGTGCGCACCCTGCGCGCCCCGGAGTACGGCCTGGAGGTCGAGGTCGTCCCCGCCGTCTCCTCCGTCGCCGCCGCCTTCGCCCGTGCCGGCATGCCCTGGGACGACGCCCAGGTCGTCGTCGCCCACCGGCGCACCCTGCGCCGCGCCGTGAACGTCTGCCGCGCCCACACCAAGGTCGCCGTCCTCACCTCGCCCGGCGCCGGACCCGCCGAACTCGGCCTGCTGCTCGACGGCGTCCACCGCACCTTCGTCATCTGCGAGGAACTCGGCACCGAACGCGAGCAGGTCAGCGTCGTCACCTCCGACAAGGCCGCCGACCACACCTGGCGCGACCCCAACGTCGTCATCGTCATCGGCGGGCCCGCCGCGGGAGGTGTCCCGGGGGAGAGCGGCGGCTGGATCGCCGGCCGCGACCCCGGCACCGGGCCGCGCGGCTGGGTCCAGCCCGACGAGTTCTACGTCGGCGGGCCCGAGGGCGGTCCCGGTGGCGAGCCCGGTCGAGGTCCCGGCGGTGGTCTGGGCGAGGGGGAGACGGAACTGCTGCGTGCCGCCCAACTCGCCCGGCTCGGGCCCCGGGTCGGCGACCTCGTCTGGGACATCGGCTGCGGCTCCGGAGCCTTCGCCGCCGAGGCCGCGCGCGCCGGAGCCGCGGTCATCGCCGTCGACCGGGACCAGGCGGCCTGCGTCCGCACCGACGCGGCCGCCCGCCGCTTCGGCGTGCAACTGCATGTGGTCCGGGGCACCGCCCCGCACGTGCTGGAGAACCTGCCCGAGCCCGATGTCGTACGGGTCGGCGGGGGCGGCGCGGCCGTCGTGTCCGCGGTCGCCGACCGGCGTCCGCAGCGCATCGTGACCCACGCCGCGACCCGCGACGCCGCCGAACTCGTCGGCCGTGACCTGACCGAGCACGGCTACCGGGTCGAGTGCGCCCTGCTCCAGTCCGTCGCCCTCGACACCCGCGCCTGGACCGAGACCGAGCGCAGCGTGGCTTTCCTGCTCAGCGGGGTGCTGCCGGATCGCGCCCCGTGATCCTGTTGTCGTACCGCGCGCGGTAGGCTGGCCGATCGTTGTACCGCACCGGGCGGCCCGGAACTTCGTTCGCCAATGTCCGGAAAGCGCGCCCGTTTTGGGGTGGGTGTGGTACTGCGGAACCGGAGGACGCGCAACGTGGCGCAGTCCACAGCGGACTGTGGCGGATCATGCTGTCGCGACGGCGCAACGGCCGGGACAATGCCACTGAATGGCTTTGTCGCCTTTTCCGGCGGGTCGTTCGTGCCGCTGGGCACGGACGCTCGTTCTTCACTGCGGGCGGTCGGTGCGCCGTTCCGCATGAGCTGGTCGTAGGAGAGCACTAACCGATGGGCGAGGGGTACGCATGACCGACACCGGCCAGGTCCCGGGCGAGGGACAGCCGGAGAGCGCAGGCATGGTGGAGCAGCCGGGCGTCGCCGCGCACGGTGCGTACACCTACCTCTCCGAAGCGCCCGCCGAGGACGAAGAGCTGCTGCTGCCCGGCGCCCAGGGCGCGTGGGGCAACGAGGTACCGCCGCCGGCTCCGGAGCCGGTCCTGGAAGCCGTGCACGAGCCGGGTCCGCACGAGACGGCCGGCCGCGACAGCGGTTCCGTGGACCTCAGCGGCGTCCGTCTGCCCGACCCGGCCCCGGTGTCCGCGCCGCAGGCCCCCGTCTTCTCCGCACCGCAGGATCCGCAGGCGGCCGCGCAGCCGCCGCGCCGCCCGCTGCACCTCGGCCCGCCGATCCCGGACGCCTCCGCCAGCCCGGTCCGCTCCCTCGCCGACCGCGGCCCGGCCGGCGCACCGGTGCGGCCCGCCCCGGCACCGGCCGGCCCCGAGTACCTCGACGCCCAGCAGCTGGGCGAGATGGCCCCGCAGAACGCGGCCCCCTGGGGTACGGCGCCCGTGCCGGCCCCCCAGCCGGTGCCCCAGGCGGGTGCACCGGCCCCGGCTGCGGAAACGGTTGATCCGGCGGTCGTCGCACCGGACGCCGGTGTCGCGGCGGATGCCGCCGTCGCGGTGGACGCGGAGGCCGGGACAGCGGTCCCGGTCGAGTCCGCGGCTCCGGCGAACGACGCCGTGCCCGCGGGTGCTGCCGTTGCGGTCGAGGCCGTGGTCCCGGCGGAAGCGACGGTTCCGGTGGAGGCCGCCGCTGTGGCCGCGGAGGGCGAGGTCGTTGCCGTGGAGGCCGCGGGTCACTCGGCCGGCGCCGACCAGGCCGCCGTCGCCCCGGTCCCGACGCAGGCGGCCGACGAAGCGCTCGCCGCCGCGCCGGTCGTGCACGGTCACGACGGTGTGCAGCCCGCGGCCGCCCACGACGGGGTCTACGTGGCTCCGGTCGTCGTCGCGGCTCCTGAGAAGGTCGAGGTCGCCGTGGTGGCACCGGAGAACGGCGCGGCCGAGCAGCCCCCCGCCGAGGCAGCACCCGTCGTCGCCGAGGCCGCGCCGCCCGCCGCCCCGGTCGACGCCGTGGTGGTGCAACTGCCCGAGGAGGTCCAGGCCGTCGAGGGCGCCGAGCCCGTACCGACCGTCGATGCGGCCCAGCCGGCCGCGGCCCCGGAGCAGGGCGCACAGGCGCAGGCCGCGCCGGTCGCCGAGGTCCCCGTTGCCACCGCCGTGCCCGGCGCGCCCGCCGTGCCTGCCGAGGCGGAGGCGGCTCCCGCCGTCGCCCCGGAAGCCGTCGCCCCGGCGCAGCCCGAACCCAGCACCCCCACCGCCGACGTCGTACCGCCCGTCGAGGCCGTACCGGCGCCCGAGCAGCCGCCCGCGCCCGCCGCCCCCGCACCCGCCGCCGGCGTTCCCGCGACGCCCGAGCCGCAGCCCTACCTGGCCCAGGGCCCGCAACTGGCCGAACCCGTCCCGCCCCGCGTGTCCGCCGCGCCCGAGGCCCAGGCGGTACCCGAGGCAGCGCAGCCGGCCGCGGAGCAGCAGGCCCAGCCCGCCGCCGTCGAGTCGCAGCCGCAGCCGCGGCCCGAGCCGGTGGCGCAGGACGTCGTCGCTCCCGAGCCGGTCGCCGTCGCCGAAGCGCCCGCCGCCCCGGCCGCCGCGGAGCCCGAGCCCGTCGGCGACGTCGCCGAGCCGCAGGTCCACGTCCAGGTCCCGGCCGCCACCGAGGCCGAGCCGGCCGAGCCGCTGCCCTCGCACGTGCCGGCGGAGCCGCAGCCGGAGCAGCCGCTCGGACAGTTCGTGCCCGTCGACGGGCAGGTGCCCACCACCCCGCACCTGGCGCCGACCCCGCCGCACGCCCTCGTCCTGCCCACGGAAGAGCCGGAGCGGCCGGTGGCCACGGTGCCCGCACCGCGCGAGGGCGGCCAGGCGCTCGCACCGGCGGCGCCGGCCGCGGGGCAGGCCCCCGATGTCGTACAGCACGCGGAGGACCTCCGGACCAGGGCCGCCGACCAGGAAGAAGAGGGCGGAGAAGAGGGCACGGCCGCAGTGGCGGAAGCACGACAGCCCGCCGGCCCGGCCGCGCCCGGCTACGACGACGCCGACCGCGAGGCCGTCCTGAAGGTGATGCGCGAACGGCGCGACATCCGCAACGGCTTCCGCAGCGACCCCATCCCGCACGAGGTGCTGCTGCGCGTCCTGGAGGCCGCCCACACGGCGCCCTCCGTGGGCCACTCGCAGCCCTGGGACTTCGTCGTCATCCGCTCCGCCGACACCCGGCGGACGATGCACGAACTGGCGATGCGGCAGCGCGACGCCTACGCCAAGTCGCTGCCGAAGGGCCGGGCCAAGCAGTTCAAGGAACTGAAGATCGAGGCCATCCTCGACACCCCGGTCAACATCGTCGTCACCGCAGACCCCACCCGGGGCGGCCGCCACACCCTCGGCCGTCACACGCAGCCGCAGATGGCGCCCTACTCCTCGGCGCTCGCGGTGGAGAACCTCTGGCTCGCCGCCCGTGCCGAAGGCCTCGGCGTCGGCTGGGTCAGCTTCTTCGACGAGCGGGAGATGGTCCGCGCGCTCGGCCTGCCCGAGCACCTGGAGGTCGTCGCGTACCTGTGTGTCGGGTACGTCGACGAGTTCCCGGACGAGCCCGAGCTGATGCAGGCCGGCTGGTCCAAGCGACGCCCGCTGTCCTGGGTGGTGCACGAGGAGACGTACGGCCGCCGCGCCCTGCCCGGAGAGGAACCCCACGACCTGCTTGCCGAGACCGTCGCCCAGATCCGCCCGCTCGACGCCAAGGCCCTCGGCGAGGCCTGGGAGCGCCAGAAGCGCATGACCAAGCCGGCCGGCGCGCTCGGCATGCTGGAGATCATCTCCGCGCAGTTGTCCGGGCTGTCCCGGCAGTGCCCGCCGCCGATCCCGGAGCCCGCTGCCGTCGCCATCTTCGCCGGCGACCACGGGGTGCACGCCCAGGGCGTCACCCCCTGGCCGCAGGAGGTCACCGCCCAGATGGTGGCCAACTTCCTCGGCGGGGGAGCGGTCTGCAACGCCTTCGCGGCCCAGGTCGGCGCCGAGGTGTGCGTCGTGGACGTCGGTGTCGCCGCCGACCTGCCCGCCACGCCCGGCCTGCTGCCCCGCAAGATCCGGGGCGGCACGTCCGACATGACCACCGGCCCCGCGATGACCCGCGAGGAGGCGAAGGCGGCCATCGAGGTCGGCATCGAGACCGCTCGCGACCTGGTCGCGGCCGGCAACAAGGCGCTGCTCACCGGTGAGATGGGCATCGCGAACACGACCGCGTCCGCCGCGCTGATCTCGGTCTACACCGGCGCCGATCCGGCGGAGGTCACGGGCCGTGGCACGGGCATCAACGACGAGACGCTGGCCCGCAAAACCGAGGTCGTGCGCCGGGCGCTGGAACTCCACCAGCCGGACCCGGCCGACCCGCTCGGCGTCCTCGCGGCCCTCGGCGGCTTCGAGCACGCGGCCATGGTCGGCCTCCTCCTCGGCGGCGCCTCGCTGCGTACGCCGGTGATCCTGGACGGCGTCAGCGCCGGCGCCGCGGCCCTGGTCGCCCGCGCCATCGCCCCCGAGGTGCTCGCGGCCTGCATCGCGGGCCACCGCAGCGCCGAACCGGGCCACGTGGCCGCCCTCAACAAGCTGGGCCTGCGCCCCCTGGTCGACCTCGACCTGCGCCTCGGCGAGGGTACGGGTGCCCTCCTGGCCCTCCCGCTGGTCCAGAGCACGGCCCGGGCGATGCACGAGGTGGCGACGTTCGACTCGGCAGGGGTCACCGAGAAGTAGGCGGCACGGCACGGGCGGTCCGGTGTTCAACTGCCGGACCGCCCGTGCCCGCTGTCCCGCGCACAGCTAAAATCGCACGTCAGGGCCGCTCCGAAGGTGCAGCGGGCCCCCACCGCACAGCTGCACGAGGAGCCGCCCCTCATGGCCGAACACCCCGCCTACCCCGTAGGCCTCCGCCTTTCCGGCCGCCGCGTGGTCGTCCTCGGCGGCGGTCAGGTGGCCCAGCGCCGCCTGCCCGCGCTCATCGCGGCGGGCGCGGATGTCACCGTCGTCTCGCCGGCGGCGACCCCCTCGGTCGAGGCCATGGCGGACGCGGGCGAGATCACCTGGGAGCGGCGGCCCTACACCGACGGCGACCTCGCCGAAGCCTGGTACGCCCTCATCGCCACGAGCGACCCGGAGGCCAACTCCGCCGCCTCCGCCGAGGCCGAGCGCCACCGTGTCTGGTGCGTCCGCTCCGACGACGCCGACCGGGCGACCGCCTGGACCCCGGCGACCGGTCACAGCGAGGGCGTCACGGTCGCCGTACTCACCACGGACGCGCGCGGCCGCGACCCCCGGCACACCGCCGCCATCCGCGACGCGGTGGTGGAAGGCCTGCGCGACGGCACCCTGGTGGCACCGCACCACCGCACCCGTACGCCCGGCGTCGCCCTGGTCGGCGGCGGCCCCGGCGACCCCGACCTGATCACGGTCCGCGGGCGCCGCCTGCTCGCCGAGGCGGACGTCGTCATCGCCGACCGGCTCGGCCCGCGCGACCTGCTCGCCGAACTCCCGCCGCACGTCGAGGTGATCGACGCGGCGAAGATCCCGTACGGCCGTTACATGGCCCAGGAAGCCATCAACAACGCGCTGATCGAGCACGCCAAGCAGGGCAAGTCGGTCGTCCGGCTCAAGGGCGGCGACCCGTTCGTCTTCGGCCGGGGCATGGAGGAGGTCCAGGCGCTCGCCGAGGCCGGCATCCCGTGCACCGTCGTCCCCGGTATCTCCAGCTCGATCTCGGTGCCCGGCGCGGCCGGCATCCCGGTCACCCACCGGGGCGTCGCCCACGAGTTCACGGTCGTCAGCGGCCATGTGGCTCCCGACGACGAGCGTTCCCTTGCTGACTGGCCGTCGCTGGCGAAGCTCACCGGCACGCTCGTGATCCTGATGGGCGTCGACAAGATCGGGAAGATCGCCGAGACGCTCGTCGCGCACGGCAAGTCCCCCGACACCCCCGTCGCGCTGGTCCAGGAAGGCACGACGGCCGCGCAGCGCCGCGTCGACGCCACCCTCGCCACGGTCGCCGAGACCGTGCGTGCCGAGGAGGTGAAGCCGCCGGCGGTCATCGTCATCGGCGAGGTCGTGACGGTCGGCCCCTCGCCGGCCTGCTGACCATGTATGGCTCGATCACGCGTAACCCGGGGTAACGCACCCCGCCCCAGCCGTTGGCAGCACCTCCAGGACAAGGCAGTATCACCCTGTGGCCTCTCTCATCACCGTCGAGGATCCCGACGACCCGCGTCTCGCCGACTACACCGGGCTGACCGACGTCGAACTGCGCCGCAAGCGCGAGCCCGCCGAAGGCCTGTTCATCGCCGAGGGCGAGAAGGTCATCCGCCGGGCCAAGGAAGCGGGCTACGAGATGCGCTCCATGCTGCTCTCGGCCAAGTGGATCGACGTCATGCGCGACGTCATCGACGAACTGCCCGCCCCGGTCTACGCCGTGAGCCCCGAACTCGCCGAACAGGTCACCGGCTACCACGTGCACCGCGGCGCCCTCGCCTCCATGCAGCGCAAGCCGCTGCCCACGGCCGGCGAACTGCTGCGCTCCGCGCGCCGGGTCGTGGTCATGGAGTCGGTGAACGACCACACGAACATCGGCGCGATCTTCAGATCGGCCGCGGCGCTCGGCATGGACGCCGTCCTGCTGTCGCCCGACTGCGCCGACCCGTTGTACCGGCGGAGCGTCAAGGTCTCGATGGGCGCGGTGTTCTCGGTGCCGTACGCCCGGCTGGAGACCTGGCCCAAGGGCCTGGAGTCGGTCCGCGAGGCCGGCTTCACGCTCCTCGCGCTCACCCCGGACGACAAGGCCCGCTCCCTCGACGAGGCGGCCCCCCACACGATGGACCGGGTGGCCCTGATGCTCGGCGCCGAGGGGGACGGGCTCTCCACACAGGCTCTGGTCGCCGCCGACGAATGGGTGCGCATCCCCATGTCCCACGGCGTCGACTCGCTGAACGTGGGCGCGGCCGCGGCGGTGGCGTTCTACGCGGTGGCGACCGGCCGCCCGCAGTCCTGACGGCCGCTCCGGCCGAGGCTCACCGCCGGGCGCCTACGGCCGGGCGCTCACCGGCCGGCGTCCGGGTCCGGAGCCGCTCCGTACCGCGGAGCCGTCTCGTCCCGGTCCGCGGCCGGGCCCCCGGCCTGCGGCTGCTGCCGTAGCTGCTGCGCGTGCTGCCCGTCGCCGTCGCCGAGTCCGCGCGCCGGACCCTGGCAGCCCTGCGCCAGCGCGATCCCGAGCGCCACGAGCAGCGTCACCACGACGAACACGAACAGCCGCTGCCGCAGCAGCCGCGGATTGGCCGGCCGCCGCCCGGTCCCCGTAGCGCGCGGCCCCGGCCGCCCGGTACCGCTGCGCGGAGCGGGCCGGCCACCGCCGGAGCGCGGGACCCCGCCGCGCGGCGCCGGTGTCGGACGAGCCGTACGCGGCTGCGCCCCGGCCCCCGCACCGCGCGCGCTGCCGCCGTTGCGCGAGGGCGCCCCGTTCCGCGGCGGCACACCGCCGCCCCGGGAGGGGACGCCGCCGCGCGGCGCCGGGGTACCGGCGGCCGGGCGCCGCTGGGTCTGCTGCTGCTCGGGATAGGTGTCGACGAGCCGGCCCGTGGGCCGGTCCGCCTCCGCGGCGCGCGGCGCGGGCGGCCGTACGCCGGCCTCCATGCCATGTGCCTCACGGGCGGCGATCTCCTTCAGCCGCAGCGACAGCTGGAGCGTGCTCGGCCGGTCCTCGGGGTCCTTCGCCAGACAGGCCCGCACCAGTGGCGCGAGCGCGTCCGGCACGCCGAACAGCTGCGGCTCCTCGTGCACGACCCGGTACAGCATCACCTCGGAACTGCCCTGTCCGAAGGGGGAGTCACCGGTGGAGGCGTAGGCGAGGGTCGCGCCCAGCGAGAAGACGTCGGTCGCCGGGGTGACGGCCGCGCCGCGCACCTGCTCCGGCGCGAGGAAGCCGGGGGAGCCGACGGCCGTGCCGACGTGCGTGAGGGTGGAGGCACCGGTGGCCCAGGCGATGCCGAAGTCGATGATCCGCGGCCCCTTCGGGGACAGCAGGATGTTGGAGGGCTTCAGGTCCCGGTGCACGACCCCGGCCTCGTGCACCGCGACCAGGCCCTCGGACAGGGCCGCGCCGATAGCGGCGGCGTCGGCCGCGACGAGCGGGCCCTCGTCGGCGACCTTGTCGTGCAGGGAGGGGCCGGGCACGTACTGGGTGGCGAACCAGGGGCGCTCGGCCTCCAGGTCGGCGGCGACCAGCCGGGCCGTACAGCCGCCCCGGATGCGCCGGGCGGCCGAGACCTCACGGGCGAACCGCGACCGGAACTCCTGATCCTCCGCCAGATCGGGCCGGATCACCTTCAGCGCGACGCGCTGCCCCTTCTTGTCGGAGCCGAGGTAGACCACACCCATGCCCCCCGCGCCGAGCCGTCGGTGCAGCCTGAACGAGCCGACGACGCGCGGGTCCTCGCGCCTCAGGCGCATCATCGCCATGTTCATCCCCGCTGCCCGGCCTCTGTGACGTGGCACAGCTTACGTTTCCACGGCCGTCGGCGCGCAGAGGCCGCGCCCTCCGGCCCGAACGGATTGTGCCGACCGTCCGCCTGATGTGAGACGGGGTCAGCACCCCCGGCCGGGCAGCGCCCTTGAGCGGCCCGGGCGCTCAACCGGCAATCGGGACAAGGGGGTTGAAGCGGCACCGGGGCAGCCCGCACCGTTCGGTGAACCCGCCGGACGCCCACCACGCACCGACCGGTCAACCGCCGACCGGGCGGACGGCGGGACGCGCGCGACAACCCTCCCGCCTGTCGTCCGAGTGATCGAAGTCACTCCTTCTGCACCCGGATGCTCCGGAAATGACGGGATACGGCGGACGTCCCCTCCGGGAAGACCCCGAGACCCGCCCCGCTGTCTCCACCCTGGGGAGTACTCCCCAGGTCACGGCTCATCCTCCGGGAGGCCCGGCAATCGGTACGAGGGCATGACGCCCGCAGTGGGCCGCGCGCCTAGATTTGTGGACAAGCGGCGGGTGCAGCACTCGTCCCCCGAGGTCAGACACCCGCCGCTCCGAGAAGAACACAAGACGGTCAGGAGAGGGACCATGGCCCACACGGCACCGCGGCGCACGTCGTTCGCACCCCGTCGTACGGGCCGTCGCCACCCGCTGGTGGCGACGCTCATGGCCCTTCCCCTGGCGGCCCTGCTCCTGCTCGTCTTCGACGGCTGGGAGACGGTGGCCACACAGGCGTCGTCCGTGGGTGCGATGCTGGGGCGCTGAGCGGCGACCCAGGCCCGGAAGAGCGGTCCGGGCGGGGACATCCATCCAGGAAACCCCGTGGGGACGGGGGTGCGGCGGACGGCACGAATGCCGGCGCAGCTGGGGAGCTGCGCCGGCATTGCGCCGTTCCGGGACGGGTCTCGCACGTACGTCTACGATCCGCCCGCCGGAGGAGTCGGCCGAGGCAGCGCACGCCAGTGGCGCTGATCCGGGCCGGTCGCGCGGGCCATCAAGGCAGGGAGGACGGTGGTGACGGCTCGCGCCGCACATCCCGCCGACGCCCGCCCGCGCCACCGTCGTACGCTCCCCCCACACCCCGATCCCCCGAGGCCCCCTTGACTCTCCTTCCCGCGCTCACCGCCGAGGTCAGGGCCGTCGCGCACCCGGATCGCGGCGCCGCCGACTGCGCCTGCGCCACCCCCGCCCCCCTGGCCGACCGCCCCGACGCGACCGTCGTCCGGCACGGCGGCACCGTCGCGAAGGCCCACGCCCCCGGCACCGACCCCGCCGGACTGACACCCCGCCTCGCGCTGGCCGCGCGGCTGTCGGACGTCTTCCTGCTCCCGCTCACGCCGGTCCCCGCCCCCCTGCACGACCGCCTCGTCACCTTCTGGCCGTACGGCACCCCCGTGGACCCCGACGACCCCGACGCGGCCCCCTGGGAAGCCACGGCCACCCTCCTCGCCCGCCTGCACCGCACACCCCCACCCGACGGTCTGCCCCCGATGCGCGGCCCCGCCAAGGCCGCCCGAGCCATCCACCGACTCCACGCGGCCCTGGCCCGCGGAGCCGGAGATCATGTCGAAGCCGCAGAGCGCGCCGCCCCGCGTCCCGAAGCCGCCGCACCCGTCCTCGCCGCCTGGGCGGGTCTTCCCGGCTGGGCGCGTGCCGAAGCCCCCATGCCGGGTCCCGCCGCCCTCTGCCACGGCGACCTGCACCTCGGCCAGCTCGTCCGGCACCCGGCGCCGGACGGTTCCTGGCGGCTGATAGACGTCGACGACCTCGGTGCCGGCGCCGCGGCCTGGGACCTCGCACGGCCCGCCGCCTGGTACGCCTGCGGGCTTCTTCCGCCCGACGCGTGGGTCCGCTTCCTCGGCGCGTACCGGCGGGCCGGGGGACCGGCCGTACCGGCGAGCGGTGACCCCTGGTCCGCGCTGGACGTCCCGGCGCGTGCGCTCACCGTGCAGTCGGCGGCCCTCGCCCTCACGAAGGCGTTCGACGGAAACCGCGCGCCGGACGAGATCGAGCAGGCACTGATCGACGCATGTGCCCGAATGGTGCCGATCCCACACCAGTTGGCGCTCCGGCGCCTGAACTAGGCTGCAACCGCCCGGGACCACACGGAGTCTGTCCCGGGGAAACACCAAGCGGGATCGACCGGCGAGGAGTTGAGCCGACGATGCATTGTCCGAAGTGCCATGCGCCGATGCACACCTACAACCGCAGCGGCGTCCAGATCGAGCAGTGCAGCGGCTGCCGCGGCATCTTCCTCGACTACGGCGAGCTGGAGGCGCTGACCCAGATGGAGGCCCAGTGGCCCAAGCCCGCTCCGCAGGGCTACCCGGCCCCGCCCGCCCCGCAGGCGTACCCGGCGCCGCCGGCGCCCGCCTGGGGTGCCCCGCACGGCGGTCACCACGGCGGCCACGGACATCACGATCACCATGACCACCACCACAAGAGCTGGGCCCACATGCTCTTCTCCAGCTGAGCAGGGCGGGCGTACGAAGAAGCCCCCGGCCGTACGAGACGGCCGGGGGCTTCTTCGGTGTGTGGACGATACTGGGATTGAACCAGTGACCTCTTCCGTGTCAGGGAAGCGCTCTCCCGCTGAGCTAATCGTCCGCAGGCTGTGACGCGAGGGTCACAGTCGGTGCGCGATACTGGGATTGAACCAGTGACCTCTTCCGTGTCAGGGAAGCGCTCTCCCGCTGAGCTAATCGCGCGGGGAGGATCTTCGAGAAGATCCGCAGGATCTCCGGGGAGACCCAGTGGACGATACTGGGATTGAACCAGTGACCTCTTCCGTGTCAGGGAAGCGCTCTCCCGCTGAGCTAATCGTCCTTGGAGGTGGAGACGGGATTTGAACCCGTGTAGACGGCTTTGCAGGCCGTTGCCTCGCCTCTCGGCCACTCCACCAGGAGTGTAGGGGATCGGGATGACCCCTTCTTCCTTCGAGCGGACGACGAGGCTCGAACTCGCGACCTCAACCTTGGCAAGGTTGCGCTCTACCAACTGAGCTACGTCCGCCTGTCGTTTCGGTCCGCTTCCGCGTCCCGGCGACGTGTTGAACTCTAGCGGATTCCCGGGCCAGCACAAAAACGCGTTTGCGCAGCGTGCTGCGGTGCACCCGACGGAGGACACGGTCAGGGGTCCCCCGGGGACATCCCGGAGTCATCTGCCGGACACCAGACCTAGACTCGATCACGTGCCCCACCTCGCTTCCCGGCCCCCTGCCCTCGCCCGTTTCGGCGACCGCGTCGCCACCGGTCTCCTGGACGTCACAAGCGACCCGGCCGCCCTGGACTCGGACGGCTTCTGGGCCGTCTGCGCGGACTTCGAGGGCAGCCTGACCTGCGCCCGCTTCGCGGACGTACGCGAGGAGCCGGTGTCCACGCCGGTGCCGGGCGGCTGGCGCGGCCCGGCGGTCGGGGAGTGGACCACCTCCCTGGACCGGCGGGCGTACACGGCGGGCGTCGACCGGATTCGCGAGCACATAGCGGCCGGCGAGGTCTACCAGGCCAACCTCTGCCGGGTCCTCACCGCGCCCGTGGCTCCCGACGCCGACGTGGACGCCCTGACCGCCGCCCTGGCCCGCGGCAACCCGGCGCCGTACGCGGGCACGATCCGGCTGCCGGAGCACGGCGTGGAGATCGCCACCGCCTCACCCGAGCTGTTCCTGCGCCGGGCGGGGCGGATCGTCGAGAGCGGCCCCATCAAGGGCACCGGGCGCACGGAGGCGGACCTCCTGGAGAAGGACTACGCCGAGAACGTGATGATCGTGGACCTGGTGCGCAACGACATCGGACGCGTGTGCGCGACCGGCACCGTGACCGTCCCCGACCTGTGCGCCGTCGAGAAGCACCCCGGCCTGGTCCACCTGGTCTCCACGGTCCGCGGCGAGCTGCGCGCCGATGCCGGCTGGCCGGAACTCCTCGCCGCGGCGTTCCCGCCCGGCTCGGTGACCGGCGCGCCGAAGTCGAGCGCCCTGCGGATCATCGAGGCCCTGGAGACCGCCCCGCGCGGGCCGTACTGCGGCGGAATCGGCTGGGTGGACGCCGACCGGGGCACGGGCGAGCTGGCCGTCGGCATCCGCACCTTCTGGATCGACCGGCCGGGCGACGGCACGGCGCTGCTGCGCTTCGGCACCGGCGCCGGCATCACCTGGGGGTCCGACCCCGAGGGGGAGTGGCGCGAGACCGAGCTGAAGGCGTCCCGGCTGCTCGCGGTAGCGTCGGGGTCGTACGAGGCGAGTGGAGGGGTGTGCGCATGAGGATCTGGCTGGACGGCGGGCTGCGGGACCTGGAATCCGCCCGTGTCTCCGTCCTCGACCACGGACTGACGGTCGGCGACGGCATCTTCGAGACCGTGAAGGCCACCGACGGGCGCCCCTTCGCCCTCACCCGGCACCTCGACCGGCTGACCCGCTCGGCCCGGGGCCTCGGCCTGCCCGACCCCGACCACGACGAGATCCGCGAGGCCTGCGCCGCCGTCCTGGCGGCCAATCCGATGCCGATCGGCCGGCTGCGGATCACCTACACCGGCGGCCACGGCCCGCTCGGCTCCGACCGCGGCGAGCACGGCCCGACCCTCGTGGTCGCCCTCGGCGAGACCACCCGCCGCCCGGACACCACCGCCGTGATCACGGTCCCCTGGACCCGCAACGAACGCGGCGCCCTGACCGGCCTGAAGACCACCTCGTACGCCGAGAACGTCGTCGCTCTCGCGCGTGCCCACGAACACGGCGCCTCCGAGGCGCTGTTCGGCAACACGGTGGGAGAGCTCTGCGAGGGCACCGGCTCCAACGTCTTCGTCGTCCTGGGCGGCGAGATCCACACCCCGCCCGTCGCCTCCGGCTGTCTGCCCGGCATCACCCGCGCCCTGGCGGTCGAGTGGACCGGCGCCCGGGAGACCGACCTGCCGCTCGACGTCCTTGAGCGCGCCGACGAGATCTTCCTGACCTCCACCCTGCGCGACGTCCAGGCCGTGCACCGCGTCGACGACCGCGAACTGCCCACGACCCCGGGTCCGGTGACCGCCAAGGCGATGCAGACCTTCGCCGAGCGCTCCGGCGACGACCTGGACCCCTGAGCAGGCGAAGGGGCATCGGCCGCCGGGTGCGGGTGCGCGGGAAATCGGGCTGACGCGGCGGTCGGGCCCGGGTAGAACACCTGTGATGACCACGACCCTGCGGCCGGTCGAGCCGCTTCAGCAGCATCCCGACGGCACCCGTTCGCGCCGCTACCAGGTGTGTGTGAACAGCCGCCCTGTCGGCGAGATCCACCTCCGTACCTCGCCGTCCCTCGGGGACACGGTGGCGAGCGTCGACGAGCTGTGGATCGCCGAGCCCGACCGGCGGCGCGGCCGGGCCACGGTGGCCGCGCTCGCCGCGGAGGAGGTGGCGCGCGGCTGGGGCTGTACCCAGATCGAGACCGTCGTCCCCGCCTCGGCGGACATCGCCCTGCGGTTGTTCGGGACCCTCGGCTACACCCTGCGCAACCGCCGCATGCGCAAGCCGCTCGGCACCGTCCCGCCCGGGCTGCCGCCGGGCAGCGCCGCGCGGCCCATGACGGAGGGCGAGTTCGCGGCGTGGCAGGAGCCCGAGAGGGAGCGGTACGCGCGCACGTGGAGCGAGCGTGGCGTCCCCGAGGCCGTCGCCCGCGACAAGGCGCGCCGCGACCACGAGCAGCTGCTGCCCCACGGGCTCGCCACCGACGGCATGCGCTTCAGCGTCCTGGAGCACGAAGGGGCCCGGGTGGGCATGCTGTGGCTGGCGCTCACGGACGACGGCGCGTTCGTGTACGGCGTCGAGACCGAGGCGGCCCACCGCGGCCGGGGCCACGGCCGTACGCTCATGCTGGTGGCGGAGCGCCAGGCGATCGAGGCCGGCCGGCCGGTCCTCGGCCTCAACGTGTTCGCGGGCAACACCCCGGCGGAGCGGCTGTACGAGTCGCTCGGCTACGAGACGACGTCCAGCGCCCTGGCCAAGCCTCTGCTGTAGGAGATGCCGGGGGCTCTAGCCCTGCTCGCCCCCGTCCAGCAGCCGGTCGGCGATCTCCTCGATGCGCTCGCGCAGGCCTTCCTGGCTCTTGCCGCCGTCGAGGCGTTCGCCGCCGATGACGTACGTCGGGGTGCCGGTCACCCCGATCGCCTTGCCCTCGGCCTGGTCGGCGTCCACGATCAGGATGTGCCGGCCGTCGATCAGCGCCGTGTCGAACTCCTCGGCGTCCAGCCCGAGTTCACCGGCCACCTCGACCAGGAAGGGTTCTCCCCCACGGTCCAGCTCCTCGACCCGTCCCAGCACGGCCTCCACGTACGGCCAGCCCTGACCCTGCGCCAGCGCCTCCTCGGCGGCCTGGGCCGCGGCGAAGGAGTGCTTGTGCTTCTCCAGCGGGAAGTGCCGCAGCCGCAGTTCCAGCCGGTCGCCGTAGCGGGCGCGCAGGGCGCGGACGTCGTCCAGGGCGGTACGGCAGTCGGGGCACTGAAGCTCGCACCAGACGTCGAGGATGACGGCGTCGGCGCGTGCGGGGGAGGAGTCGCTCATGCCGCCCAGTCTTCCAGGCCGGGCCCGGCCGACCCAATCGGGACCGTACGGCGCCTCAGGGGAGCCGGGCTGTGCGGCACCCCAGGAGGAGACGACCCGGAGATGTCCCTGATGTCCACTGCGGGCATGGCATCGGGGGCACGGGACGGTGCAGGATGGAAGGGACGAAGCGCGCCGGCCCGGCGTGCCGCGTTCTTCGCGTACCTCGCGTTCGTCGTGGGTCCGCGTCGACTGAGCTGTCGGCACCGGCAGCGTCGAGCCTTCCACCCGACCGAGCCCGCCAGGAGGACCGGATGATTGCCGAGACCGTCTGCTCCGCCGCGTCCGCGGCGGGCCTGGGCATCGCCGTGGTCACGGCCTATCGCAAGCGCTTCCTGGCGGCGGCGCGCATCGCGGCCTACTCACTGGTGCCGATCGGCCTGGTGATGACCGGGATCGTCGGCTGGCTCGCCGACACCGCCTTCAGCCCTGTCGCCTGGGCGGGCTTCGGGGTGCTGGGTGCCGCCTGGGTGATCTTCGCGGGCACGCGCGCCGTCGAGCGCCGGCGCGGCGGTGGTGCCACCCGGGCCGAGCGCAGAGCGGCCCGCGGCGGCGCGACGGACGCGGTCGCCCCTGCGGCCTCCGCCCCGTCCCTGGGCCAGGGGACCCGGCAGGCGACCGGATCAGCCACCGCCTCGCGCGCCACCGGCTCCGCCGAGGACTTCAGCGACATCGAGGCCATCCTCAAGAAGCACGGCATATGACGGCCGCATGACGGTCGTGGCGGCATAAGGGCACGTCGGGCCGCCGGGACCGAAATGACACAGTGCGGCGTGGCCGCGTCCGGATCCGTTCACAAAACGAAGCAAGTCGGCCGGGACGGCGCGGAATGCGGCAACTCCCGCATCCAGGTGGCATGTTGATCGCGTGCGGTGCCTCTCCTGCGCCATGATCTGCCGCGAGATGCTGGACACGACACAGAGCGAGGCCGCGCCGCCACCGAAGGACGAGCCGCGCGGGTGCCTCTTCGCCCTATCCCAGCCACCGCTGATGATCTTCCTTGCGGTGATCGGGTGTCTGATCCTCATGGCTGCGCTGCACGACCTGCTGTTGCTGTGAGCCGTACGCGTCCGTCCCGGCGCCACCCGCCGGGACCGACGTCGCCCCGGACCCGCCGGGCATCTCGCCTGCGCACGGCGAGCGGGTGCCTCGCGGCTGGTGTCAGCCCGTCGCCTCCTTGCGCCGGGCGCGGTAGGCGGCCACGTGCAGCCGGTTTCCGCAGGTGCGGCTGTCGCAGTAGCGGCGCGAGCGGTTGCGGGACAGGTCGACGAAGGCGCGCCGGCAGTCCGGCGCCT
Source organism: Streptomyces sp. MUSC 14 (assembly GCF_001866675.1). Lineage (NCBI taxonomy): Bacteria > Bacillati > Actinomycetota > Actinomycetes > Kitasatosporales > Streptomycetaceae > Streptomyces > Streptomyces sp. MUSC 14. The sequence continues at coordinate 18,951 of NZ_MLYN01000078.1, read as the reverse complement.
CACAGCGCCGCAGTCGCTCCTGCTCCCCGGCCACCACGAAGAAGGCGAACGCCATCCCGCAGTCGGCGGCGAGATGGTCGGACACGGAGGCGCCCGGCGCGAAGTAGTGCACATGCCAGTCGTAGCCGTCGTGGTCCGTCAGGCGCGGGGTGGTGCCGGCCGCTGCGACCAGGTCGTTGATCAAACCTGCGGCGGACCGGGGATCCGGGGCTGCGAAGATCGCCGCGAAGCGCCCGCGCACCCGGCGCACCGCCGACAGATCGAAGTCCGACAGCACACCGACATCGCTGATTTCGTGGTTTCGTACGAAGTCGGCGAGAGCCGCGACATCGGGCAGTCCGTCCGCCGCCGCGTCGTCCTCCGGCGCGGTGTTCACCAGATCGACCGCGGTGTCGAGGGCCCGCCGGGTGTCGTGGGTGATCAGCACGTTTCGCTCCCTGGCCTGGGGGGTCGGGTGACGCCCGCCGATGCTGGCCGATGGTAGCGACATCCGTGCCACGCGCACCGGCCCCCGCCCGATTCGGCATGCCGGGACAACGCCCGCGCGCCCGACAGGGTTCCCGGCCCCGGCCCGCCCTGTCCGAGTGGGGCGAGGGGGGCAGGAGGAGCGGGGGGCGGGGGCGGACACACGCGCCGACGCCGCCCCGTGAACGCTCACGGTGACGGCGCCGGGCTGTGCCGTATGCGGTTGTCCTGGCCCGAGCCGTCTCCCCGAGTGGACGGCGCCGGGCTGCTTTCGATGGCCGCGGCCTAGCTTTCCGCCAGGATGTGCGACAGCTCCTGATCCAGGTCGAAGTGCCGGTGTTCCGTGCCGGGCGGCACGGCGGCGTCGGTTCGCTTCAGGAAGGACTCCAGGGCCCGCGCCGGGGCTTCTAGCAGGGCCTCCCCCTCCGGGGAGCTGAGGGCGATGCACACGACGCCCTGACCATGACTGCGCGATGGCCAGACGCGGACGTCGCCGGTCCCGGTGGGCCGGTGCAACCCTTCGGCGAGGAGGTCGCGGGCGAACACCCACTCGACGGTTTCCTCGGCTCCGGTGTGGAAGGTGGCGTGCACGGCGTAGGGGTCGGCCGTGTCGTACCGCAGGCCTGCGGGGACAGGCAGGGAGGACTCGCTCGACACAACGAGGCGCAGGTGCAGCTCGCAGCTGACCGTGGTGTTCATAAGCGCCAGGGCCTTTCGCTCAGTGTGCGCTCGGGGATTCGCACGTCGGCGAAATCGACATGCCACCTACGGTGCCGTTGTAAACCCCTCTGAGCGTTTTGCGTGTCTTTACGTAACTCTTCCGGCCGAGAACTCTTACCTGACCTACGACCATTTCAGTGACGGGATTCACTCGGGTAGGGTTTGTCCGTATGAATACGGGGAGTGACGAGTCGGCCGAGACCTCTGTGGCACCGGATGAGGTGCGCACCGGCCCGCGGACGACGGGGCGGGGCGCCGGAGAGCCGGTCGGCGACGGGCTCGGATCCCGGGCGCCGGAATTCGTCAAGGCCCGCCCGGTCCTGCATGTGAGCTGGCAGGTCGGCGTCTTCGTGATCGGCCTCGCGGTCGTCGTGGCCGGCGTCGTCATGCTGCCGCTGCCAGGACCCGGCTGGGTGGTGATCTTCGCCGGCATGGCGATCTGGGCGACCGAGTTCGTCTGGGCCCAGCTCGTGCTCCGCTGGACCAAACGCAAGGTCACCGAGGCGGCCCAGCGGGCCCTCGACCCCAGGGTGCGCCGTCGCAACATCACGCTGACCGCGGTGGGACTCTCGATCGTCGTCGCGCTGGCCGGCGTCTACCTGGGGAAGTGCGGCCTCGTCGTGCCATGGAAGATCGACCAGGAGTGAGCGGGCTCGTCGCCCCGGGCGTCCGCCGGCCCGTCCCCTGGTCGGAGGCACCCCCTGACATGGGGTAATGTTCTTCCTGCGCCCGGGCGATTAGCTCAGTGGGAGAGCGCTTCGTTCACACCGAAGAGGTCACTGGTTCGAACCCAGTATCGCCCACCCGGACCGACGGCCCACCTGCCGAACAGCAGGTGGGCCGTCGGCGTATGCACCCACGTCTGTGCCCACGCCTGTGTCGGCGTCTGTTCCCACGCCCGGCGGGGACCGGTGCGCTGCGGCCGGGGAGGCGGAGAGGCGATGAGGCGGGGACGGGGAAAGGAAGGGTCGAGGACCGGCGCGTTTTGCCGGACCGGCAACAAGCCTCGTGCGCGGCAGGAGGTTCACAGGAGCATCGGGGGAGGCGCCACAACGGCGACCGAGGCGCCGCGACGGGCCTCGCCCCACCCCGCTGACCCCTAGCCTCCCGGAGCCGTCATGCCCCAACTCCCCGTCCCCGCCTCCGCTCCGACCCACCGCCTCGTCTCCTCACCGGCGGGCCGCGTTCACCTCGTGGAGCAGGGGCGAGGGCCACTGGTGCTGCTGGTGCACGGGTTCCCGGAGTCCTGGTACTCCTGGCGCCACCAGCTGCCGGCGCTGGCCGCCGCGGGCTACCGCGCCGTGGCCGTCGACGTCCGCGGCTATGGCCGCTCCTCCGCACCGGCGGCCGTGGACGCGTACCGGATGCTCGACCTGGTCGCGGACAACGTCGCCGTGGTGGAGGCCCTGGGGGAGCGGTCCGCCGTGGTCGTCGGCCACGACTGGGGCGCGACGATCGCCGCAACCTCCGCCCTGACCAGGCCCGATGTGTTCCGTGCCGTGGCCCTGCTGGGAGTGCCGTACACCCCGCCCGGCGGTCCACGCCCCAGCGAGGTCTTCGCGCGGATGGCCGGGAACGGTGGCGGTGTCGGTGACGGTGACAGCGGCGGTCACGAAGTCGGTATCGGGAGCGGTGGCGACAAGGGTTCCGGCGGGGACGGCGAGGGCGGCGGTACCGGCGCCCTCGCCGTGGGCGACCGGGGTGGCGTCGGTGGCGCCAGCGGTGACCTCGACCTCGTGTCGACGGGTGACCGTGCGGCGACCGGTACCCGTCGTGCCGCGAGCGGCGACCGTGCAACGACCGGCATCGGCCCGGGAACCGGCGCTGACCGTGGCACCGGGGTCGAGAAGGGCGGCGCGCGCGACGGCGCGGCTGGGCGGCCGGGCGCCGGAGCCGACGAGACCGGGAGGCCTGCGCAATCGGCAGGCCCCGCAGGTGAGTTGGTGCCGCACGACGAGTTCTACGTCTCGTACTTCCAGCGGCCCGGCCGGGCGGAATCGGAGATCGAGCCCGATGTGCGCGGGTGGCTCGCGGGTTTCTACACGGCCCTGTCCGCCGACAGCATGCCCGGACCCGGCGCTCCCGACCCGCACTTCGTCACCCGTGGCGGCACCCTGCGCGAGCGCTTCCCCGCAGGTCGGCGGCCGGCCTGGCTGCGCGAGCGTGATCTCGACGTCCTGGCCGGGGAGTTCGAGCGGACGGGGCTGACCGGGGCGCTGAACCGATACCGGAACATGGACCGGGACTGGGCCGACCTGGCCGGTTACGCGGGTGCGCCGATCACTCAGCCGTCGCTGTTCATCGGCGGTGCCCTGGACGCCTCGCTCGCCTGGCTGGCGGACGCGGTCACGGCGTACCCCGAGACCCTGCCCGGCCTGCTCGGCTCGCACATCCTCGACGGGTGCGGCCACTTCGTCCAGCAGGAGCGCCCCGAGGAGACCAACCGCATCCTCCTCGACTGGCTCGCGGCCCTGCCCGTCTGATCCCACGCCGCGCCGGGGGAGCCGGGGGGAGGGGAGGGGGAGGGGGGAGACGAGGACGCCTCCCGATCGGGCCAGTTCTCGGCCCGTCGTCTCCCGCCCGTGCCGCCTCTTCGCCGGGCCATCGCCCGGCAGGGCTGCCTCCCGCCCAGCCACCCCGACGCCCTCCCAGTCCCGCTGTCTCCCGGCCGTGCCGGCTCCCGGTCGGGCCGCCCCGCCACCCCGCCCGAAGATCAAGGTCAAGACGGACTTTCAGACGTATGCGTACTTCTGGGAGAAGTTCCAGGCCCAGACCGCCGGCGGAAATCCACCGGACGTATTCCAGAACGCCGTCAATTTTCTTCGGAAGTACGACAAGCGCGGAATTCTTCTCGACCTCAACTCCCAGGCGAAAGCTGGCAATCTGAGCCTGGTTCACTTCCGGCACGGCGACACGAAGGTCGGCCAGGGCGACGGCAAGCGGCTCGGAATTCCAGTCGGTTCCAACACCATGGCGCTCGTCGTCGACGAGAAGGTGTTCCGGAAGGCGGGCGTCGAACCGCACGCCGGCTGGACCTGGGACGACTACTTCAAGGCCTTGAAGACGATCCACGACAGGACGAGGATTCCGGGGGCGCCGGCTGCTTCACCATCATGTACCTGTACGACCTCCACCTCCGGCAGAACGGCAAGGCCTTCCACACCAAGGACGGACTCGGCTTCGACCGGGCCGATCTGACAGAGTGGCGCCCACCGGGAGGACCGGACGTTCGCGCTCACGGACGCCGCGGGAAAGGACGTCCCCGTCCAGACCTGGCCGCTCGCCTACTGGCCCGACGGTTCGCTCACGTGGACGGCCCACGCAGTGAGTTGGGGCAGCGGCAAGCTCATGCTGACCACCGGGACGCCCGCCGCCCCCGGCCAGAAGGCCACCGCGAGGATCGGCAGGAACGGCTCGACCCTGATCAAGTCCGTCACCCGGGGTGCGACGGAGATCGCCCGCGACGGGCGCCTCGTCCTCCTCCGCCGGCCCGGGGACGAGGGCGAGGACGAGGACGAGGACCAGGGCACCGTGCGGACCGAGCGGTTCGCCGGCACCATCGGCGAGGTCACCGTCGAGCAGGACGGCCCCGTCCGAGCCGTCGTCCCCGCCGACGGCAACCACCTCAAGGGAAAGCGCAGTTGGCTGGTTCTCCCTCCGCCTGGACGCCTACGCCGCCGTACAGACCGGGGACGCGGCCCTCGCCCGGCGTGCCTGGAGCAAGTGCTACGGCTCCGACGGCTGCACCGAGTCCTCGCCGTGGCGGACCGAGAAGCTGACCGGGCCGGTCACCCTGGTGGAGGGGAGCGAAGCGGTCCGGGTGTCCGGCAACGACGTGGCGCTCTACGGCCTCGCGGCCATCGAGAACCCGGCGCTGCTCGGGGACAGGATGCCCGGATAACAGGGCTGGGTGAGCGCCGTCGCACGGGCGGCGGCGCTCGCCCCCCGAGTCTGCCCCGCCGCACGAGGCGGCGCATGAGTACGCGTACTCGGACCGGAGCGCCCCGGCGGGCAGACTCCCCCCATGGACTGGAACCGCTACCGCTTCCTCACCCTGTGGTCCCTGCCCGCCCCGCCGGCGGCCGTCTACGCCGTGCTGGAGCGGCCCGAGGACTATCCCCGCTGGTGGCCGCAGGTACGGACGGTGGCTCGGCTCGACGACCGTACCGGCGTGTTCACCATCCGGTCCGTGCTGCCGTACGCCATGAACGTCACCGCACGCGAGACACGCCGTGACCAGGCCGCCGGGGTCCTGGAGATCGCGATGTCCGGCGACCTCGACGGCTGGGCCCGCTGGACGCTCACCGCCGACGGCTCCGGCACGCTCGCCCGCTACGACCAGGTGGTCGGCGTGAACAAGCCCCTGCTGCGGCGCCTCGCCGTCCCCGGCCGCCCGGTCTTCCGCGTCAACCACCGGCTGATGATGGCCGCCGGACGACGGGGACTGCTGAGGTATCTCGAAGCGGTTTGAAGGATCCGCGTCTCGGCCTGTATTGTTCAGTGCGTTCCCGGGCGATTAGCTCAGTGGGAGAGCGCTTCGTTCACACCGAAGAGGTCACTGGTTCGAACCCAGTATCGCCCACCGGGAGAAGGCCGGTCCGCAGCAGCGGACCGGTCTTTCGCGTGCTCCGGGCGCTCATGCCGCCGCCGGCAGCTCCGGCCGCAGGGGCCAGTCCGTACTGACGATCTCCGGCGAGCCGCTGCGCGCGAACCACGCCTGGAGGCCACGGGCCTGGGCCGCGTGCCAGTTGGCCTGGAGGGTGTGCAGCTCGGCGGGGGACAGGCGCTCCAGCCGGGTCGCGAAACGGCGGCCCACCGCCCGTACGACGTCCAGCGCGGCCAGTGCGTCCGCCGCCGCGTCGTGCGCGCCCTCCAGCGTCACGTCGTAGTGCGCGCACAGGTCGGTCAGCGTGCGGCGGCCCTTGCGGTACCGGTCCAGGTGCTTGTCCAGCACCCGTGGGTCCAGGACCCTGAGCGGCACCGACTCGAACCAGCGGTCCAGCGACGACGCCCGGTGCCGGCGCAACTCCCGGTCCAGCAGCGTCAGATCGAAGGGCGCGTTCATCACCACCAGCGGACGGCCCATCGCCGCGTGCTCCGCCAGCTGCTCGGCTATCTCGTACATCACCGGCGCCGGCCAGCGGCCGTTGCGCTGGAGGTGCTCCTCCGTCAGCCCGTGCACCGCCGTCGCCGCCTCCGGGACCGGCACCCCCGGGTTCACCAGCCACCGGGACATCCGGGGCCGGGTGCCCGGGGCGTCCTGGACGACGACTGCGGCCGACACGATCCGGTCGGTCTCGACGTCCACACCCGTCGTCTCCGTGTCGAAGGCCGCGAGGGGCCCTTCGTACCAGGTCGTCATCCGAACCCAACTCCTCGTTCACCTACCGCAGATGACGTTCCGTCTTCTGCCTGTTTGGTGATACCCGGGCTGTTTGCGCCGTACGCCGCGAGGAGACAACAGGAGTACGGGTCTTTGCAGTTCAGCGGCCCGCAGCGGAGACACTCATTGCTTGGAAGGCTGTTGGTCATGGCCATAGCGCAGCCCGAGCGGGGCGGGCTGCTGCCCGATCGCCCGGGCACCGTCCGCGGCACGCTCGCCACCACCGCCTGCATGGAGACCCTGCAGGTCGGCTATCTGCACGCGGTCGCCGCCGCGGCGGGATGCTCGCTGTCCCAGCCCTTCCCGGACAACGGCATCGACTGGCACGTCAGCCACAGCGCGCCCGGACACACCGTCGACGACGAGGTCACCATCAAGGTGCAGCTGAAGTGCACCTACCAGATCCCGCCGAACCCGCCGGGCCGCTCCTTCTCCTTCACCCTCGACAACGACCATCTGCGCAAGCTCGCCCGCACACCCGTCTCGGTGCACAAGATCCTGGTCGTGATGCTCGTCCCGCGCTCCCAGGACGACTGGCTGCGCGCCAGTCACGACCGGCTCGACCTGCGGCACTGCTGCTACTGGGTCAACCTCGCCGGCCACCCGGTCACCGGCCGGCACCGGACCACCGTGCGGATCCCGACTTCGCGCATCTTCGACGACCGGGCGCTGTGCGAGATCATGACGCGGGTCGGGACGGGAGGCAGACCATGAGGAGCCGTCCGTACGAGGAGCTGCCGCGCCAGGTCCGGCCGCATCCCGACGACCTCGCCCGGCAGCAGCCACCCGACCCCGCCCGGGTCGACCCGGCGGTGCTCGGCGCGTTGCTGCGCCGGCACGGCTGGCAGCGGCGCGGCGGAGCACCGGGGCGCTACGGCCGCTGGACCCCGCCCGGACCGGGCGCCGGCGCGACCAGCCTGCTGGTGCCGGAGAGCCGCGCCTTCCCCGACAGCGACGACCTGCTCGGCGAGGCCCTCGACGCGCTCGCCCGCAGCGAGACGCCTGCGGCGCGCGAGGTGCTGATCTCCCTCGCCCTGCCCAGCGACGAGATCCGCTGGTGGCGCGACGCCCCGGCCGGGCCGGCCGGCGCCGCGCCCTGGAACGCCGACGAGCAACTGCGCGGCGCCGCACGGCAGATGCTGCTCGCCGCCGCGCTCGCCACGCGCGCGCGTGCCGGCTATCACGGCGCCCGTCACCGCCGCGCGGCCGCCGCCCTGCTGGAACACGTCCTCGTCGGGCCCGCCGCCGAGGGCCGCACCCTCACCGCCTTCGCGCCCGTCCCGGCCGGCCGGCCCCTTGCCGTCCGCCTCCACCAGGCGCTGTACGCCGCCCGCGAGGCCATCGACTACCAGCGGGCCACCGGCGGCATGGACGCCTTCGACGGCGCCGTCGAGGCCGGGGTCAGCCGCGAGCTGACCGAGGCGCTCGCCATGCTGGTCCGGGGCACCGAGGGCGCCCGGATCGCCGTCGCCTGGTCGCCGGGCGCCGGTGTCCCGGAGGGCTGCGCCCCCGCCGCCGAACCCGTCGAGTTCTCCCCGGGCGATCTGCCCGTGCTGCGCGAGGCCGCCGCCCGCTATCTGCGCGAGGAACCCTCCGTGCCGGTCCGGATCACCGGGGCCGTGGTCCGCATGCGCCGCTCCGGCCCCGGCGGCGAGGGCACCGTACGGCTGCGCGTCCTCGCCGGCGCCGAGGTCCCGCACCTCCGCGTCACGCTGGACGAGGAGGACTACCGCATCGCCGGCCACGCCCATCTCGTCGGCCTGCCGGTGCGCGTGCACGGGCGGCTGGAGCGCCGGGGCGGCTTCCGCCGGCTCACCGGAGCCTCGGGGGTCGTCCCCGTCCAGGTCGACGAGGCCGAGCGCGACCGGCTGATGAAGGCCCTCCAGGAGAATCTCGACTTCTTCGAGGAGGCCTGCGGGGAGGGGGGACCGGGAGAGTACGGGGACGGGGACTGAGGGTGACCGTTTAGCGGTCGGTACGGTCGGGTCGGTACGATCGCCTGTGCGCGCGCTCCTGGTATGGCGCCGCACCCACCTTCAGTCAGGAGAGACCGGTGTCAGACGTCCGTGTGATCATCCAACGCGATTCCGAGCGGGAAGAACGCGTGGTGACGACGGGCACTACGGCCGCCGACCTCTTCGCGGGCGAGCGCTCGATCATCGCCGCGCGCGTGGCCGGCGAGCTGAAGGATCTCGCCTACGCGGTCCAGGACGGCGAGACCGTCGAGGCCGTCGAGATCGCCTCCGAGGACGGTCTGAACATCCTGCGCCACTCGACCGCGCACGTCATGGCGCAGGCCGTGCAGGAGATCTTCCCCGAGGCGAAGCTGGGCATCGGCCCGCCCGTCAAGGACGGCTTCTACTACGACTTCGACGTCGAGAAGCCGTTCACGCCCGAGGATCTCAAGGCCATCGAGAAGAAGATGCAGGAGATCCAGAAGCGCGGGCAGAAGTTCGCCCGCCGCGTGGTGACCGACGAGGCCGCCCGCGAGGAGCTGGCGCACGAGCCGTACAAGCTGGAGCTGATCGGCCTCAAGGGCTCCGCGTCCAGCGACGACGGCGCGGACGTCGAGGTCGGCGCCGGTGAGCTGACGATCTACGACAACCTGGACGCCAAGACCGGCGAGCTGTGCTGGAAGGACCTCTGCCGCGGTCCGCACCTGCCCTCCACCCGCCTCATCCCGGCGTTCAAGCTGATGCGCAACGCGGCCGCCTACTGGCGCGGCAGCGAGAAGAACCCGATGCTCCAGCGCATCTACGGCACCGCCTGGCCGTCCAAGGACGAGCTGAAGGCGTACCTGGACTTCCTCGCCGAGGCCGAGAAGCGCGACCACCGCAAGCTCGGCTCCGAGCTGGACCTCTTCTCCATCCCCGAGCAGATCGGCTCCGGCCTCGCCGTCTTCCACCCCAAGGGCGGCATCGTCCGCCGCACGATGGAGGACTACTCGCGCCGCCGCCACGAGGAGGAGGGCTACGAGTTCGTCTACACCCCGCATGCCACGAAGGGGAAGCTCTTCGAGACGTCCGGACACCTGGACTGGTACGCCGAGGGCATGTACCCCCCCATGCAGCTCGACGAGGGCGTGGACTACTACCTCAAGCCCATGAACTGCCCGATGCACAACCTGATCTTCGACGCGCGCGGCCGCTCCTACCGCGAACTGCCGCTGCGCCTCTTCGAGTTCGGGACCGTGTACCGGTACGAGAAGTCGGGCGTCGTGCACGGCCTCACCCGTGCCCGCGGCTTCACGCAGGACGACGCGCACATCTACTGCACCCGTGAGCAGATGTCCGAGGAACTGGACAAGACGCTCACCTTCGTCCTCGGCCTGCTGCGCGACTACGGCCTGACCGACTTCTACCTGGAGCTGTCCACCAAGGACCCGGAGAAGTTCGTCGGCACCGACGAGGTCTGGGAGGAGGCGACCGAGACGCTGCGCCAGGTCGCCGAGAAGCAGGGCCTGCCCCTCGTCCCCGACCCGGGCGGCGCCGCCTTCTACGGCCCGAAGATCTCCGTCCAGGCCAAGGACGCGATCGGCCGGACCTGGCAGATGTCGACCATCCAGCTCGACTTCAACCTGCCCGAGCGCTTCAACCTGGAGTACACGGGCCCGGACGGCTCCAAGCAGCGCCCGGTCATGATCCACCGCGCCCTGTTCGGCTCCATCGAGCGGTTCTTCGCGGTGCTCCTGGAGCACTACGCGGGCGCCTTCCCGGCGTGGCTGGCCCCGGTCCAGGCGCTCGGCATCCCGATCGGTGACGCCCACGTCGAGTACCTGGAGAAGTTCGCGGCGGCGGCCCGCAGGAAGGGTCTGCGCGTCGAGGTGGACTCCTCCTCGGACCGGATGCAGAAGAAAATCCGCAACGCCCAGAAGCAGAAGGTGCCCTTCATGGTCATCGCGGGCGACGAGGACATGTCGAACAACTCGGTGTCCTTCCGCTACCGCGACGGCTCGCAGGAGAACGGCATCCCGTTCGACGAGGCCATCGCGAAGATCGCCCAGGTCGTCGAGGAGCGGGCTCAGGTCTGATCCGGCATCCGCCGCGCACGAAGGCCCCCGGGGAGCTTCACCGCCCCGGGGGCCTTTCGTCGCCCTCCCGGGAGAAGGACCGCATCAGCCAGGACGAGAACGACCCTGTCACCGCGCCGAGCAGGGCGAGGCCGCCGGCCATCATCACCATCGCGATCAGCCGGCCGAAGAAGGTCACCGGCACCACGTCGCCGTAGCCGACCGTGCTGAGCGTCGAGGCGGCCCACCAGACGGCGTCCCCGAAGGTGTGCATGGTGGTGCCGGGCTTCCCGCGTTCCACCTGGTAGACCGCGAGGGCACCGGCGAAGCCGAGCAGCAGGGCGGACAGCCCGGCGTACGAGATCACCCGCGCGTACAGCGAGAGCCGCGGCTGTCCCGACCGGTGCAGGACCGCTTCGTACAGCGGGACGATCCGCAGCGGGCGCAACAGCGGCAGGACGAGCACCAGAGTGTGCAGCACATGCGCCGGCACGAAGCGCAGTCCCTGCCCGCTGAGCCGCCAGTGCACCGCGTAGTCCACGGCGGACACCGCCCAGAGCGCGAGCAGCAGGTACGTGCTCAGGTGCCGCCAGAACACGGGCAGGTCCGTGGCCAGGACGCGCGTGGCGTACAGGGCCAGGAAGACCAGCGCCGCCACGAAGAGAGGGATCTCGGTGCGCTGCTCCCAGCGCGCCGCACGGCTGTCGTCGTCCACCGGCCCAGCTTGGCCGGACGGCGTCTCCCGGCTGCCCCGGCGACACGCCGGGAACGGGCGAAGCCATATGCTGCATGGCATGACGAGTGAGCCGGAGCTGCAGATCGGGGTGGGGACGCAGGACGCGTTCCAGCGTTTGTGGACGCCCCACCGGATGGCGTACATCCAGGGCGAGAACAAGCCGACCGGCCCGGGGGAGGGCGACGGCTGCCCGTTCTGCTCGCTCCCGGCGAAGTCCGACGAGGACGGGCTGATCGTCCGGCGCGGTGAGCACGTGTACGCCGTGCTCAACCTCTACCCGTACAACGGCGGCCATCTGATGACCGTGCCGTACCGGCACGTGGCCGACTACACCGAGCTGACCGGCGCGGAGACCGCCGAGCTGGCCGAGCTGACCAAGCAGGCGATGACGGCGCTGCGCACCGCGTCCGGCGCGCACGGCTTCAACATCGGTATGAACCAGGGCACGGTCGCGGGCGCCGGTATCGCCGCCCACCTGCACCAGCACATCGTCCCGCGCTGGGGCGGCGACACGAACTTCATGCCGGTCGTCGGCCACACGAAGGTGCTGCCGCAGCTGCTCGCCGACACCAGGAAGATGCTGGCGGAGGCCTGGCCGACGGTCTGACCCTGCGGGTGCCCCTCCTCCGGCCTCCGCACGGCGGAGAAGGGGCGCATCCTCACGCGTCGTACGTGTCGGCCTTCTTGGGCGAGGCATCCTGCACCGACCCGCTCAGGGCGCCCGCCCTGGAGCTGAACTTGTCGACGTCGACGTCATGTTCCGCGAGCACCCTGATCACGGCCCGGTGCACCGCGCGGAGGATCGGGGTGGCCGCGCGCAGGGCGTCGTCGGCCATGAAGCGGTGCCGCCAGGGCTGATCGGCCCAGGCGTGCCGCAGACCGAAGGGCTCCGGCAGACCGATGGAGCCGCCGAGCCACTTCAGCAGCGGCGGGTACCAGCCGATGGCGGCCCGCGCGGCGAGCCGCACCACCTCGTCGGCGGTGACCAGCGGCAGCTTGATCGTCCGGGTCTCCCAGAACTTCACGGTCTTCGCGACCTTCTTGACGGGCGCCTCGGGCTTGCCCCTGAACAGGCCGTTGACCGGGCCGAGAGCGTGTCCGGTGACCTCGATCCGCAGGGTCTCCTTCAGCACGGTCACCGTGATCATCATGGTGAGGATCAGGTCGCCGCTCCACAGATGGGGCCACTGTATGCCCAGGTAGTGGCGGTCGCCGCTGTCGAACTGCTGGTTGTTGCAGATGTCCTCGACGGCCTTCGGCTTGACCTGGTAGGCCTCGACGTCCGTCCCCTCGGGCCGGGACACCGCCTTGGCGCCCTCGCCGACGTGCGTGACGATCCAGTGCTTCACCTGCGGCTTGGGGAAGCCGCCGGTCTTCAGGTGCTGCCGGTCCAGCACGCTCAGCTCGTCGTGGATCGCCCGGACGACCGTCCAGCTGCGGAACTCGTGGATGCCCTTGACCGCGTCGAGGGGGACCAGCTCCTCCGCGAGATGCCAGGAGCCCCAGCGGGTGCCCATGCCGAGGATGCCCTTCGGACCGGCGTAGAAGACCGAGTTGGACTGCTGCTCGGCGCTGAGCCGGGCCAGGGACTGCCGCAGCTGCTCGGCCGCGGCCTGGTCCGGGCTGGTCGGCACCGCCTCGGGGACCTTCGCGCCGACGCTGCCGCCGGAGAGCAGATCGCCCCAGCGCTCGCGCAGATCCTGCGCGGTCCCCTCGCAGATCCGCTTGGCCAGGAACCAGCCGGCGACGGGGATCACGGCGCAGCCGCGCGCGTACCACTGCCAGAAGCCGGTGAACGGCGTCCGGATCAGGAAGATCACCGTGCCGATACCGACGACGGCCAGCAGGAGCGTGCCGAGGCCCGAGACCCGCTTGTCGTCGTTCTTCAGCATCAGGGCCCGGAGCTGGAAGACGAGCAGCCACACCAGCAGGCCGGGCAGGAAGAGCAGGCCGCACAGCACCATGAGGGCGGTCAGCTTCGTGTCCCGCTCCCGGCGGATGCGGTTGGCCGCGAGGCAGTGCTCGACGACCACCTGCGGCTCGCAGCCGAAGGACTGGATGAGCGGCTTCCTGTCGACGCCCAGCATGCGGTCGATCACCGCCTGGGCGTACGCCTCACCGAAGTTGGGCCGGAAGATCTTCGCCCATGAGCGGTGCTCGGTGACCGTCGACTGGTGCCATTCGTTGTCGGCCTTCTTGATCTCCTCCATCGGCGTGTCCCGGTACGCCGCCGAGGCCAGGGCGAAGGTCGGAGCCTGCTCACCGCCGCCCGGCCTGGGCACCTGTGGCCCGAAGAAGTCCTCGAAGCTCATTCCCGCCCCCACTTGCCGCCGCCCCGCTCCTGCGGCCTTCCCGACTTCCGTACTCCGCACACCTGTTGATCAGGTCATCAGCGTATCCCCAGCCACCGACATACGGGGGCGGACGGCCGAAGCCGTCCGCCCGATCGGGGTGCGTCCCGCCGTGAACTACACCGTCTCGTCCGCCAGTTCGCGGATCCGCTCGGCGACCTGCGGCGGCATCGGCTCGTGCCGGACGTAGCTCCGGTCGAAGCGGGCCGTGCCGTGGGAGAGCGAGCGCAGGTCGACGGCGTACCGGCCGATCTCGAACTCGGGCACCTCGGCCCGGATCAGGGTCCGCCCGGCGCCGACCTGCTCGGTGCCGAGCACCCGGCCGCGCCGGCTCGACAGGTCGCTCATCACCGCGCCCACGTAGTCGTCGCCGACCAGCACCGACACCTCGGCCACCGGCTCCAGCAGATGGATCCTGGTGTCGGCCGCGGCCTCCCGCAGCGCGAGCGCGCCCGCCGTCTGGAAGGCGGCGTCGGAGGAGTCCACCGAGTGCGCCTTGCCGTCCAGCAGCGTGATCCGCACGTCCACCAGCGGATATCCGGCGGCGACGCCCTTGGCGGCCTGCGCCCGTACGCCCTTCTCGACGGACGGGATGAACTGGCGCGGTACGGCACCGCCGACCACCTTGTCCACGAACTCGATGCCCGAGCCGCCGGGCAGCGGCTCCACCTCGATCTCGCAGATCGCGTACTGCCCGTGCCCGCCGGACTGCTTCACGTGCCGGCCGCGCCCGGACGCCTTGTGCGCGAACGTCTCCCGGAGGGAGACCCGGTGCGGGACGACGTCGACCTGGACGCCGTAGCGGTTGCGCAGCCGCTCCAGGGCCACGTCCGCGTGGGCCTCGCCCAAGCACCACAGGACCACCTGGTGGGTGTCCTGGTTCTGCTCCAGACGCATCGTCGGATCCTCGGCGACCAGCCGGGAAAGGCCCTGGGAGAGCTTGTCCTCGTCGGGCTTGCTGTGTGCCTGGATGGCGAGCGGCAGCAGCGGGTCGGGCATCCGCCAGGGCTCCATCAGCAGCGGGTCGTCCTTCGCGGAGAGCGTGTCCCCGGTCTCGGCGCGGCCCAGCTTGGCCACGCACACCAGGTCACCGGCGACGGCGTGGGTCACCGGTCGCTGCTGCTTGCCGAAGGGCATGGACAGGGCGCCGACCTTCTCGTCGACATCGTGGTCCTCGTGCCCGCGGTCAGCCAGCCCGTGCCCGGAGACGTGCACCGTCTGGTCGGGGCGCAGGGTGCCGGAGAAGACGCGGACGAGGGAGACGCGGCCGACGTAGGGGTCGGAGGCGGTCTTGACGACCTCGGCGACCAGGGGGCCGTCGGTGTCGCACGGCTTCAGCTCGCGTCGTTTGCCGTCGATGCTGCTGACCTCGGGCAGCGCGTGCTCGAACGGAGTCGGACAGCCGCCGGTGACCAGCTCCAGCAGCTCGACCGTGCCCAGTCCCTGCTTCGCGCCCTCGGCGGCGGGGGCGGCCGCCAGGACGGGGAAGAACGAGCCGCGGGCGACGGCCCGCTCCAGGTCCTCGATCAGGGTCTTGACGTCGATCCGCTCACCGCCGAGATAGCGGTCCATGAGGGTCTCGTCCTCGCTCTCGGCGATGATCCCCTCGATGAGCCGGTTGCGGGCCTCCTCGATGTCCGGCAGCTGGTCCGCGCCGGGTTCGGACTCCTTGCGCTCCCCGGTCGTGTAGTCGAACAGCTTCTGCGTCAGCAGCCCGACCAGCCCGGTCACGGGCGCGTGCCCGTCGGGTCCCTCCGGGCCGCGCAGCGGCGTGTAGAGCGGGAGCACGGCGTCGGGGTCGTCCCCGCCGAAGGCCTCCGCGCAGGTCCGGGTCATGTCCTCGAAGTCCGCGCGCGCGGACTCCAGGTGCGTGATCACGATCGCGCGGGGCATGCCGACGGCCGCACACTCCTCCCAGACCATCCGGGTCGCGCCGTCCACCCCGTCCGAGGCCGAGACGACGAAGAGGGCCGCGTCCGCCGCCCGCAGACCGGCCCGCAGCTCCCCGACGAAGTCGGCGTACCCGGGGGTGTCGAGGAGGTTGATCTTGATGCCGTTCCATTCGACGGGCACCAGCGAGAGCTGTACGGAGCGTTGCTGCCGGTGCTCGATCTCGTCGTAGTCCGAGACGGTGCCGCCGTCCTCGACGCGGCCCGCCCGGTTCACCGCCCCCGCGGTCAGTGCGAGGGCCTCCACCAGGGTCGTCTTCCCCGAACCGGAGTGGCCGACCAGCACCACGTTCCGTACAGACGCGGGCCGGTCGGCCTCAAGAGCCCTGCCGGCGGCCCCGGGGTGGTGTGCTTGTGCCTTGTCGCCCATGATCCTGCCTCCCGTGCACGGTGAGGTCACTGTGGGCGCGGACACGCGGGATCCGCGTGTGGTGGCGGCTCCGGCGACGCCCGCGGTTATTCGAGCTTTCCACTCCCGTCACGCTGCGTCCATACGAAGGACGGCCGCGGCCGCCGTTCGCGCCACGCACGCCCGCGCGCGGCGGCGTACGCCGGTTCACGCCACGGGCTGCGGGTGCCCGCCCGCCACGCACGCGCGCGCGTGACTACGATGGGCCAGCCGGAGGCCACCAGGGCCGCGGCGACACCGACCGTCGGGAAGGCCATGCTGAACAAGTACGCGCGTGCATTCTTCACGCGTGTCCTCACACCGTTCGCCGCGTTTCTCATCCGGCGGGGGGTGAGCCCCGACACGGTCACGCTCATCGGCACGGCCGGCGTGGTGGCGGGCGCGCTGGTCTTCTACCCCAGGGGCGAGTTCTTCTGGGGCACGGTCGTCATCACCCTGTTCGTCTTCTCCGACCTGGTCGACGGGAACATGGCCCGCCAGCTGGGCCGCACCAGCCGCTGGGGCGCCTTCCTGGACTCCACCCTGGACCGGGTCGCCGACGGCGCGATCTTCGGCGGCTTCGCGCTCTGGTACGCGGGCAACGGGAACAACAACGTCCTGTGCGCCGTCTCGATCTTCTGCCTGGCCAGCGGCCAGGTGGTGTCGTACACCAAGGCGCGCGGCGAGTCGATCGGGCTGCCGGTCGCCGTCAACGGGCTGGTCGAGCGCGCCGAGCGGCTGGTGATCTCGCTGGTCGCGGCCGGTCTCGCGGGCCTGCACACGTTCGGTGTGCCGGGCATCCAGTGGCTGCTGCCGGTCGCCCTGTGGATCGTCGCCGCCGGCAGCCTGGTCACCCTGATCCAGCGGGTCGTCACCGTCCGCCGCGAGTCCGCCGAGGCGGAGGCGGCGGCCGGGCGCGACACCAGCGAGGCGGCGAAGTGAGCACCGCCGACCGGCTCAGCGACGCGCTGTACGGCCTCGGCTGGAGCACCGTCAAGAAGCTCCCCGAACCGGCCGCGGTCCGGCTCGGCCGCGCCATCGCCGACCTCACCTGGAAGCGGCGCGGCAAGGGCGTCCAGCGGCTGGAGAGCAACTACGCGCGCGTGGTGCCCGGCGCCTCGCCCGAGCGCCTCGCCGAGCTGTCCCGCGCGGGCATGCGTTCGTACCTGCGCTACTGGATGGAGTCCTTCCGGCTGCCGGCCTGGAGCCGCGAGCGGGTGCGCAGCGGGTTCGACCCCAAGGACATCCACCACCTCACCGACGGCCTCGCCTCCGGCCAGGGCGTGGTCCTCGCGCTGCCGCACATGGCCAACTACGACCTGGCCGGCGCCTGGGTCACCACAAAGCTGGAGACGCCGTTCACGACGGTCGCCGAGCGGCTGAAGCCCGAGACGCTCTACGACCGTTTCGTCGCCTACCGCGAGGGCCTCGGCATGGAGGTCCTGCCGCACAGCGGCGGCTCGGCCTTCGGCACCCTGGCCCGGCGGCTGCGCGACGGCGGCCTGGTCTGCCTGGTCGCCGACCGTGACCTGTCCGCCTCCGGCGTCGAGGTCGACTTCTTCGGCGAGCGGACCCGGATGCCCGCGGGCCCGGCCCTGCTCGCCCAGCAGACCGGCGCGCTGCTGCTGCCGGTCACCCTCTGGTACGACGACTCGCCGATCATGAAGGGGCAGGTGCATCCCCCGATAGAGGTACCCGAGTCAGGCACGCGCGCGGAGAAGACGTCTGTGATGACACAGGCGCTGGCCGACGCCTTCGCCACCGGGATCGCCGACCATCCGGAGGACTGGCACATGCTCCAGCGCTTGTGGCTCGCCGACCTCGACCCGGCGAAGGGGCCGTCGTGAGAATCGGGATCGTCTGCCCGTACTCCTGGGACGTGCCCGGGGGCGTCCAGTTCCACATCCGCGACCTCGCCGAGTACTTCATCCGGCTCGGCCACGAGGTGTCCGTCCTCGCCCCGGCCGACGACGACACCCCGCTGCCGCCGTACGTCGTCTCGGCCGGCCGCGCGGTCCCGGTGCCGTACAACGGCTCCGTGGCCCGGCTGAACTTCGGTTTCCTGTCGGCGGCGCGCGTACGGCGCTGGCTGCACGAGGGCAACTTCGACGTGGTCCACATCCACGAACCGACCTCGCCCTCGCTCGGGCTGCTGACCTGCTGGGCGGCGCAGGGCCCGATCGTCGCGACCTTCCACACCTCCAACCCGCGCTCGCGCGCGATGATCGCCGCGTACTCCATCCTGCAGGCCGCGCTGGAGAAGATCAGCGCGCGCATCGCGGTCAGCGAGTACGCCCGGCGCACCCTGGTCGAGCACCTCGGCGGGGACGCGGTGGTCATCCCGAACGGCGTCGACGTGGACTTCTTCGCCAAGGCCGAGCCGAAACCGGAGTGGCAGGGCGACACGATCGGCTTCATCGGCCGCATCGACGAGCCCCGCAAGGGCCTGCCGGTCCTGATGAAGGCCCTGCCGGGCATCCTGGCGGCCCGCCCGCAGACCCGCCTGCTCGTCGCCGGGCGGGGCGACGAGGAAGCGGCCGTTGCGGACCTCCCGAAGGAGGCACGCGCGCGCGTGGAGTTCCTCGGCATGGTCAGCGACGTGGACAAGGCGCGTCTCCTGCGCAGTGTCGACCTGTACGTCGCGCCGAACACCGGGGGTGAGAGCTTCGGCATCATCCTGGTCGAGGCGATGTCGGCGGGCGCCCCCGTCCTCGCCTCCGACCTGGACGCCTTCGTCCAGGTCCTCGACCAGGGCGCGGCGGGCGAGGTCTTCGCCAACGAGAACGCCGGCGCGCTCGCCGAGACGGCGGTACGGCTGCTGTCGGACCCGGCCAGGCTGGCGGAGCTGCGCGCGCGGGGCAGCGCCCACGTCCGGCGTTTCGACTGGTCGACGGTCGGTGCGGACATCCTGTCGGTGTACGAGACCGTGGCGGCCGGTGCGGCTGCGGTT
>NZ_MLYN01000077.1:0-24058 GCF_001866675.1 Streptomyces sp. MUSC 14 | reverse complement strand
GGCCACACCCGCACCACAGACAGCCGGGCCGTACCCGCACCCTCCGGCGCGCCGAAGCGGGCCAGGGTGTGCCAGACCATCTTCAGGTGCTGGAGGTCGTGACGGCCGGTGCGGGCCGCGTCGCCGATGACGCGCGGGGTGAGCAGGCCGCGTTCGGCGATGCGGGCGCCGAGGTCGGCGTACCGGGGTCCCCGGTAGTCGGCGTGGCGGCGCAGTGCGGTGACGGTGAGCCGGTAGCCGGGGTGCCATTCGACGGGGAAGGGCAGGCGCCGGGCCGCCGTCTCGACGTCGGTGCCCCGGTAGCTCGCGTCGAGGACGAGCGCCTCGACGTCCCTGGCCAGCAGCACACCGGCGTGCACATGGCTCTCGACGTAGTCGTTCAGCGCGTCCTGCTCGTCCGCCTCGGCGAGCGCGATCAGCGGCATCGCCCCGGCCACCCCGAAGTCGGCGGGCTCGGCCGCGCTGTCGGGGTAGCAGAAGGTGGCGCGTCGCAGGACTGCGCCGGTGAGCCTCAGGTGCGAGGAGCCGAAGCGGGGGGCCGCGCCGACCACCTGCCGGCGGAAGTTCAGGGCGCCGTACAGCGGGCGCTCCGGCGCGGGCGCGTCATCGTACGCACCCCCGAAGATCCGGCTCTCCCAGCGCGTGCGGTCACCGCCCGGGTGCGCGGTGAGCCCGCCGTTGCTGGTGCCGGTGACGTACTGCGAGTGGTACGCGCCGTCCCGGGCCAGGGCCGCGAGGATCGGCGCTCCGGCGGAGATCCGGTCCGGGTGGAAGTTCAGGGTGATGCGCAGGCCGGGGTCGAGCGGCGGACCGGTCACCCCGGCGGCGACATGGTCCAGCGCCCGCCGGGCACGCGGCGGCAGCCCCTCCCGGAAATCCATTAGTCACTCTCCTTTTTCCTACATAAGATGGTTGAAAACCTAGGGATCCTAGGCTGACCATCGCCCACGCCCTCAGAAGGACTCCCCATGAAATCGCTCACCGAGCAGGACATCCGCAACTCCTTTGTCAACTGCTCGAAGGGAGAGGCCAAGCGGCTCGCGGTCCCGCGCGACCTCGACGAACGCCCGTGGGACGACCTGGACTTCCTCGGCTGGCGGGATCCGGGCGCGCCCGACCGCAGCTATGTGGTCACCGAACGGGACGGCCGGCTCGTGGGCGTCACGCTTCGCTTCCAGGCCGCGCAGCGCGGATTCCTGCACCGCAGCATGTGCTCGGTGTGCCTGACGACGCATCCGCGCGGCGGGGTGACGCTGATGACCGCGCGCAAGGCGGGAGCGGCGGGCCGCGAGGGCAACTCGGTCGGCCTGTACATGTGCACCGACCTGGCGTGTTCCCTGTACGTGCGGGGCAGGAAGGTGCCCGAGTCCGGCATCCGGATCGAGGAGAGCCTGAGCGTGGCGGAGCAGATCACCCGCGCGCGGGGCCATCTGCACGCCTTCCTCGACAAGCTCTACGCCTGACCCGGCCCGCCCGCCGGGACGCGGCCCCCGACCGGGCGCGTTCGAGCCGCCCGGGGAACGGGAACAGGCCAAGGGATGCACGACGTACGGACGTGGCCCCGGGGACTGCTGCGCCTGGTGGAGCGCCGCCGGGAGCCGGTGGTCGTCCAGACGCTGCGCTCGGCGACGGCGGCGACGATCGCCTATGTCATCGCCCTGCGGCTGAGCCCCGAGCCGGCCCCGCTGACCGCGCCCCTGACCGCGCTGCTGGTGGTCCAGGTGACCTTCTACGCCACCCTCACCAACGGCATCCGCCGGGTGAACGCCGTCGTGGCCGGCGTGCTGGTCGCCATCGCCTTCAGCGTGCTGGTGGGCCTGACCTGGTGGAGCCTCGCGCTGCTGATCGTGGCCTCGCTGGCGGTCGGACATCTGGTGCGGGTCGAGGAGTACGTGGCCGAGGTGGCGATCAGCGCCATGCTCGTGCTCGGGGTCACCACCATCGGGTTCACGGCGTGGGCGCGGATCGTGGAGACACTGATCGGCGCGGTCGTCGGCACGGCCTGCAACCTGCTGCTGCCGCCCCCTGTGTGGGTGGACGAGGCGGGCCGCTCGATCGAGGACCTGGCACGCCGGCTGCGGCAGTTGATGCTGCGCATGGGCGAGGAGGCCGCCGGCGGGATCCCGTGGCAGCGGGCGGCCGAGCGGCTGCACGAGGCCCGGCGGCTGGACCAGCACATCGCGCATGTGGACGCCTCGCTGCGGCAGGCCGAGGACAGCCTGCGGCTCAACCCTCGCGTCAAGGAGGGCCTGCTGCACCGGGTGGTGCTGCGCACCGGCCTCGACACGCTGGAGATCTGCACGGTGGTCCTGCGGGTGCTGGCCCGCTCCTTCACGGACCTGGCGAAGGCCCGCGGGTCCGAGGAGCTGTTCCCGCCCCGGACCGGGGCGACCGTGGAGCAGCTGCTGTCCGAGATGGGCGACGCGGTGGTCAGCTTCGCGGTGCTGGTCACCACCCACCTCAGCGAGGACGCCGAGTCGGCGGAGGCCCGGCTGACGGCCGAGCTGCACACGGCCGCGGGCACCCGGGACCGGCTGGCCACGCTGCTGCGGGACGAGGTTGCCGGGAGCTGGGAGAACTGGCAGCTGCTGGGCGCCGTGCTCACCGAGGCGAACCGGATCATCGACGAACTGGACACCGAGCACCGCACCCGCCGTCTGCTGGAGGAGCTGGACCGGGTCGGCCGCGAGCAGCGGGCCAAGCTACCGCGCACCACCCGGCTGCGCGAGCGCCTCGGTGTGCAGGACGAGCTGTGGCGGAACCGTACGGGCTTCGGCGAGCGTTCCAGGTGAGGACGGACGTTGAGGACGGACGTTCCCCGCCGGGGCCACGCGTCGTGCGGCGGAGCGGACAGCGCGACGGGAGGGGGCCCTCGGATGACCGGTTCCGGGGTACGGATCAGCGGGAACACACTGTGGCTGCCGGGCGGGGCGGCGGTGCGGTTCGTCCGCACGCTGCGGCTGCCCGAGACGGGCACGCATCCACTGCCGCCGGGGCTCGGCGAGTTCCCGCTGCGGCCGGTCGCCGACCACGCGGACCGGGTGCCCGAGCGGTGGCGGGCCCGCGGGGGCGTGATGCTGCCGGTGTATCTGCGCGAGGCGATGTGGCTGAGCTTCTCGGGTACGACGGAACCGGCCGCGCTCCAGGTCGGTGTCGGCAAGGTGTGCGCGGTCTCCGGCAGGCCCTGGAGCGAGCGGCTCACCCGGGATCCGCAGAACTACGTGGTGCTGCCCCGCCAGCCCTGGCTGGACGGCATCAACTCCGGCGAGGGGACGGTCCGGCAGTTCGTCGCCGTGCCGCTGGGCCTCGGTGCGACGGTGGAGGGGCAGGTCACCGGCGAGGAGGTGTGGGGCGGGGTGCAGCTCCAGTCCTTCGCGCTGCGCGCGGACCTGCTCGCCGCGTGGCGGCGCCGCGAGCGGGAAAGACTGGCCGCCAGGAACAGCGCCCGGGCGGCCGGTCCGCCGGTCGGCGGATACGGCGCGGCGATGATGCCGGCCGCGCCCAAGGCGGCGGCGCCCGCCGCCATGGGGCTCGGCGTCGGCGGCTCGATGCGCCAGGAGGTGTACCGGGACGACCGGCCGCTCGCCGACTGGTCCGAGGAGCCCGCCGGGCGCGTGTTCGTGCACCTGGTCACGCCGCCGCAGTGGCGGCACATCACCGGCGAGGCACCCCCGCCGTCACCGGTGGACCGGGCGGCGTACACCCGCGCGGGCCTGCCCTGGTTCGACTACTACGACACCGATGCGGAGGATCTGGCCCCCACGGACGCCCTCCAGGAGGTCAAGCCGGTCGGTGAGTGGCTCGGCGACGACCTGGACCCCTGGCAGGCCCCGTCCGCCGGCCAGGTCCAGCCGCTGAAGGACACCCCGGGCAAGCCGGTCACGGACGGCGACTGGTGACCTCGCGTTGCACGGTGTGCAATCTCCGTTGCCCTGCTTGCCGTTGACGGCCCGCAGGGGCCAAGGTGGCTGTTGTGACGACCGGGGCGAGCGACGACCTGAGGTGCGGCATGGACGCGGAGAACGCGGCGGAGAGCGGGCACTGGAGCAGGCGCCGGTTCGTCGGCGCCGTGGCGGGCACGGCGGCCGTGGTGGCGGTGCCGTCCCCGGCGACACCGCCGACGGACCGCACGTTCCCGGCCGAGCAGCCGCGGGCCGCCGCACCGCCCGGTGACCCGGCCGGCCCCCGCCCGCTGTTCATCGGCACCTACACCTCCGTCGACGGCGGCGGCACGGGCATCGGACTGGCCTCGTACGACCCGGTGACCGGCCGGATCTCCGGCTCGGGCGCGCTCACCGGCGTCCCCGACCCGTCGTACCTCACGGTGCATCCGGACGGGCACACGCTGTACGCGGTGGACGAGCGGGACGACGGCGGGGTGACGGCCGTACGCCTGGCGGACCGGCACGTCCTCGGCACCCGGAGCACCGGCGGCGCGGGCCCCTGCCATGTGTCGGTGCATCCGTCCGGGCGCTGGCTGCTGAGCGCCAACTACGGCTCGGGCAGCGTCGCCGTGCACCCGATCGACACCTCGGGCGCCCTCGGCGACCGCACCGCCCTGGTCACGCACACCTCACCGGCCCCGGGACCGGGTCAACAGGGGCCGCACGCGCACCAGTTCATCACCAGCCCGGACGGCGGCCACGTCCTCGCGGTCGACCTCGGCACCGACACCGTCTACACCTACCGGCTGGACGAGGCCGCGGGCACGCTCACGGAGGTGTCGCAGGCGCACACCCGGCCCGGTGCGGGCCCGCGCCATCTGACCTTCCACCCGGGCGGGCGGTACGCGTACCTGGCCGACGAGGTGGACGACACCGTCGCGGTCTGCGCGTACGACCCGGCCTCCGGCCGGCTGACGGTCGGCGCGCCGCAGTCCACGGGGTCGACGGGCTCCGCCACCAACTACCCGGCGGAGTTCCTGGTGACGGGGGACGGCCGCTACGCGTTCCTGGCCGACCGGGGCGACAACACCCTCGCGCGGTACGCGATCGAGGCCGACGGCGCCCGGCTGCGGCTGCTCGGCACGGTACCGGTGGACGGGGACTTCCCGCGGCAGATCGCGTTCTCGCCGGACGGCACACTGCTGTTCGCGGCGAACCAGCGCTCGGGCACGGTCACCGTCTTCCACGTGGACCGGGACAACGGTGAACTCCGGTCGGCCGGTGACCCGTTCGCCTCACCCGTCGCCGTCTGCGCGCTGCCGCTGTAGCGCGCGGGGGCAGCCCGCGGCCGCGGCCTGGGCGAGCAACGCGTGTACCCGCTCGGTGAGTTGGGTGACGTCGTCGGCGGGCGTGTGGAAGGGCAGGCGTACGTCGCCGTGGGCGCGGGTGCGCTCGATGCGCAGGGTCAGTCCGTGCCGGTCGACGGCGAGGGGCAGCACCCGGGTCGCGGCGTGCAGGCTCTGGGGCCGCACCAGCCGGGTGAGGCGCTCGACGGCGTCCGGGTGGGCGTCGGCGAGGTGCGTCAGCAGCCGGGCCTCGGCGGTGGCCAGGGGGTCGGGCCGGGCGGCGGCGAACTCGTCGAGGCCGACGACCACGGCACCGCCCGACTGCCGCAGCACCACCCGGGTGGGCCGGAACAACAGTCCGCCACCCTCCGCGGCGAACCAGCCGGCGAGGTAGAGCCGGGCCCGGATCCGGCCGCGCACCGGCACGGGGGCGACGTCGGCGAACTCCAGCACGGCGCAGGGTTCCTGGCGCGGGGCGCAGATCGCTGCGGTGAGCAGGGCGCTGCCGTCGGGCACCGCGAGCCGTACCGCACCGCCGTCGGTCACGGTGTGCGCACCGACGTACTCCTCGCGGACGCCGTCCGCGGTCACCGCGCACGACCATGCGGCGGCGAGCACCGACCGCGCCCGTTCCGCCGCGCCGGGTGCGGCCGTCCAGTCCTGCGTGTCACCCATCCCGAGACCTCCTTAGGTAAGCCTTGCCTAACCTATCGAAGAACAGGGCGTGCGCCAACCACGTCCCCACGCCGTGAGAGGTCAGCCGATGACACCCAGCAGCGCCCGGGCGCACAGATCGCGCACCTGCCCCTGGCCCAACTCCCCCTCGCGCAGCCACTCCAGGCACACGGCGGTGGTGAAGGCGAGCCAGCCGCGCACCGCCAGCCGCACCTGGGGAGCGGTCTCGAAGGCGGCCCCGAACTCGGGGTCGGCGGCGAGCGCGGCGAGGATCTGCTCCTCCTGGGCGGCCAGCGCCCGCTGGTAGACCCGGCGTACGGCCTGGTCCCCGGCCGCGTCGGCGCGATGGAAGGCACGGAAGCCGTGGGCGTGTGCGCGGACGTAGCCGAGGTAGGTGTCGAGCCCGGCGGCGAGCTGCTCGCGCACCGGCACCCCGGGCACGGCCGCCGTCATGTGCAGCATCCGCTCGCTCTCGCGCTCCACGACCGCCGCGAAGAAGTCCCGCTTGGTCGGGAAGTAGTGGTACAGCAGCCCGCGCGAGACCCCGGCGATCTCGGCGACCTGCTCGATCCACACCTCGTCGTAGGGACTCTCCGAGAACAGCTTCGCGCCGACCGAGAGCAGCTGCTCACGGCGCTCCCCGGTACTCAGTCGGCGCCGGGCTCGCTCCCCCTGGTTCGCGGCCATGCCGTCACTTTACTGGACGCCGGTTCAACAACCCTTGACGCCGGTTCGAGGGGCGGATCACACTGGGCCGCGTTATTGAACTCACGTACAACACGGGCGGCCCCGGCTCAACGGCTCGCTGGATCAAGGGAGATCGGCGTCATGGCGGAGACGACGCGGACAACGACGGAGACGACGCAGACGACGCAGACCAGGGAAACCGGACTGCCGAAGGGTTTCCGCAGTGCCGAGCTGGGCTGGCCCGAGCTGGACCGCATCCCGCACCCGCCGCGCCGGGTGCCGCTGCTCGGTGACGTCCTCGGCGTGAACCGGCGCACGCCCCTGCAGGACTCGATGCGCCTCGCGCGCGACCTCGGCCCCGTCTTCCGGCGCCGCGCCTTCGGCAAGGAGTTCGTGTTCGTGTGGGGAGCGGCGCTCGCCGCCGACCTCGCCGACGAGAGCCGGTTCGCCAAGCACGTCGGACTCGGGGTGGCCAATCTGCGGCCGATCGCCGGGGACGGGCTGTTCACGGCCTACAACCACGAGCCCAACTGGCAGCTGGCGCACGACGTCCTGGCGCCCGGCTTCAGCCGGGAGGCCATGGCGGGCTACCACGGCATGATGCTGGCGGTCGCCGAGCGGCTGACCGGCCACTGGGACCGGGAGACGGCCGCCGGGCGCACGGTGGACGTGCCCGGGGACATGACCAAGCTGACCCTGGAGACGATCGCACGCACCGGGTTCGGGCACGACTTCGGCTCCTTCGAGCGGGACCGGCCGCACCCCTTCGTCACCGCGATGGTCGGCACGCTCACCTACGCCCAGCGCCTGAACAGCGTGCCCGGGCCGCTCGTCCCGCTGCTGCTGCGCTCCGCCGCCCGGCGCAACGCGGCCGACATGGCCTACCTCGACCGCACGGTCGACGACCTGGTCGCGGCCCGGCGCCGCACCGGCCGCGGGGAGGGCGACCTGCTGGACCGGATGCTGGACACGGCGCACCCGGAGACCGGCGAGAAGCTGTCGGCCGAGAACGTCCGCAAGCAGGTGATCACATTCCTGGTGGCGGGCCACGAGACCACCTCGGGCGCGCTCTCCTTCGCCCTGTACTACCTCGCCCGCCATCCGGAGATCGCCGCCCGGGCCCGCGCCGAGGTGGACCGCGTCTGGGGCGACACCGAGCGGCCCGCGTACGAGCAGGTCGCCAAACTGCGCTACGTCCGCCGGGTGCTGGACGAGTCGCTGCGCCTGTGGCCCACCGCGCCGGCCTACGCCCGCGAGGCCGTGCGGGACACGGTGCTCGCCGGCGACCATCCGATGCGCCGGGGCGCGTGGGCGCTGGTCCTGACGCCGATGCTGCACCGCGACCCGCAGGTGTGGGGCGAGGACGCCGAGCGCTTCGACCCGGACCGCTTCGAAGCGGGGGCCGTACGGGCCCGCCCGCCGCACACCTTCAAGCCGTTCGGCACCGGCGCCCGCGCCTGCATCGGCCGCCAGTTCGCCCTGCACGAGGCCACCCTGGTCCTCGGCCTGCTGCTGCGCCGCTACGACCTGCGAGCCGACCCCGCCTACCGGCTGAGGGTGGTCGAGCGGCTGACGGTGATACCGGAGGGGTTGCGGCTGGGGCTGGAGCGGCGGCGAGCGGGCGCGGGGCCGCATCCGTCAGCGGCTCCGCCGCGGGGCGCGGCCGGCCACGACGAAGCCGCACCCGGCCGACGCCCCGTCACGCCCCTACGAACGGAGTGCCCAGTGCACCGGCCGGCCGACTGACTCCGGCAACCGCGTACCGGCGCTCCCCCGTGCCGCGTTCACCTGCGGCTGGGTGAGGAAGAAGGCACCGGTCAGGTCGGCGTCGGTCAGGTCCGCGTCACGCAGATCGGCACCGATCATGTCAGCGTCCCGCAGATCCGCCCCGGAGAGGTCCGCGGCGATGAGCAGGGCGCCGCGCAGCGTCGCCCCGCGCAGGTCGGCACCGCGCAGCCGGGCCCCGACGAGATCCGCGCCCCGCCGGTCCTTGCCTCCTCCCCTGCCCTTCTTACCGCTCTTTCCGCTCTTCCCGTCACCGACGCCCGCCCGGGCCAGCTCGCTGGTGCGCAGCAGGAGCGCGTTGACCCGCTCCCGGTGCGCGGCCACGTCCAAGGCGGCCAGTTCCCCGGGGCTCTGCCGGGTCAGCCGTTCGGTCTCCTCCAGCGCCCGGCGCAGCTCGGCGTGGACGGGCCGGGCGGCGGGCAGGCCGAGCGCCTCGGTCAGGTACCACAGCAGCTCGTGCAGCTGCCGTACGACCGGGAACGCGTCGAACATCCGGCGGGCATGCTCCTTGGAGCCGGTACGCCAGTCCTGCCCGCCGAAGGTGACCTGCGCGACCTTCTGCCCGGCGCCGAAGCAGTCGTAGACCGTGCAGCCGGTGAAGCCCTTGGTGCGCAGGTCCGTGTGGATTCCGCAGCGGTGGTCGCCCCGGAGGTTCGCGCACGGTGTCCCGGCGGGCTTGGTCAGTGCGAAGTCGGCGGACCTGGCGAAGGGCAGGGCGACGCAGCACAGCCCGAAGCACTGGGCGCAGTCGCCGCGCAGGTCGGAGAGGTCGGCTATCTGTTCCGGCATGGGCTCCACCCTACTGACCTGCGGGAGTGTCGTGCGCTGCGGCCGGACGCCGTGGCCCGGCGCGCTACGCCTCGTCCCTCGTCAGTGCCAGCAGCCGGTCCAGCACCCGCGGCGCCCCCGTGCGCAGCCCGTCGTGCTCGAACTCGTCCGTCACCCAGGTCCGCAGGCCGCGCACGGCGCGTGCGGTCTGAAGGGAATGGGCCGTGTCGACGTACATGTCGTCGTGGTAGACCGCCGCGGCGACCGGCACCTCGTTCGCGGCGAGGCGGGCCGGGTCGTACAGCGGGGTCCAGTCGGTGCGCGCGGCGAGGACTTCGGCCGTCTCGCGCAGCGGGCGCAGGGCGGGGTCGGCGTCGAACATCCAGGGGTGGATCGTTTCGCCGGTGAAGAGCACCGGGGCGTCGCCCGCGAGGGCCTTGGCCGCGTCGAACTGCGGGAACTCGGCCCGGATCCGCTCCGCGGCCCAGGCGGTGGGGCGGGCACTCTGGCCGTAGATCGTCTCGTGGACGAGGGCGTACAGCGGGTGACCGGCGTACGACAGCAGACTCATGGCCTGCTCCAGGAAGGCGTCCGACAGCTCCGGACCGGCCGGGGTGCGGACGAAGGCGTCCTCCAGGAGGAGGTGCAGCCGGTGACTGCCGTCGCTCGTGCCGAGCATCAGGCCGAGGGACTGGAAGGCCTCGGCGGTGAAGCGGTAGCCGCCCGGCAGGACCACGTCGTGGGTGAGGAGGTGGTCCGCGATGCGGCGGGCCCGCTCGACGTCCTGCGGGTAGCGGGCGTAATGCGCGCTGACCTTGCGCTCGATGCGCGGGTAGGCGGCGCGGTAGACGTCGTCGGCGTGGGCGTGCAGCGACGGCAGGCCGCCGGTGACGACGGCGGTGGCGAGGCCCTCGGGCGCGAGGGAGAGATACGACACCGTGCAGAAGCCGCCGAAGCTCTGGCCGAGCACGGTCCAGGGGGCACCGCCGGTGACCTCGGGACGGATGGCCTCGCAGTCCCGGACGATGGAGTCGGCCCGGAAGCGGGCGAGGTAGTCGGCCTGCTCGACGGGGCCGCCGCGCAGCGGGAGCGTCTGCCGGGTGGCAGGTGTGGAGCTGCCGGTGCCGCGCTGGTCGAGAAGGAGGACGCGGTACTCCTTCAGGGCCCGGTCGAGCCAGGCCTGACGTCCGACGAAACGATTCGCCCCGAAGCCGGGCCCGCCCTGGAGGTACAGCAGCCAGGGCAGGTCCTGCCCGGCCTTGTCGCTCGCGACCACCTCACGGGCGTACAGCTCGATGGTCTCGCCGCCCGGGTCGGCGTGGTCGAGGGGCACGGCGAAGCGGCGGTCGGTGAGGACGACGCCGGGCTGGCGATAGCTGCGGCTCAACGGGGCTCCCGGGGCGGACGGCACGGACGGGACCCAGTTCAGCACATGACCGGCCGTCGGCCGACCCCGGGGATCATGGTTTTTTACTGAACTTCCGGTCAGCGCGCGGCCAGGCTGGAGCGGCGCACCACCAACTCCGGCTGGAGCACCACCCGGCGGTGCTCGTGCGGCGGCCGTCCCTCGCCCTGCTCGGTCTCCTCCAGCAGCAGTTCGGCGGCGAGCGCGCCCATGGTGACGGCGGGCTGCCGTACGGAGGTCAGCGGCACGGCGGCCGCCGCCGCGAACTCGATGTCGTCGTAACCGACGATCGCCAGGTGGTCCGGGACGCGCACGCCCGCCGCGTACATGGCCTGGAGGACGCCGAGGGCGAGCAGGTCGTTGGCGCAGAAGACGGCGCTGGGGCGGTCGGCGAGGCCCAGCAGGCGGGCGCCCGCGTCCCGGCCGGCGGCCACGTCGAGGCGTTCGGTGGGCAGCTCGCGCAGCGCGTCCTGGCCGAGCCCGGCCTCGGCGAGCGCGTTCAGCGCGCCGGTACGGCGGTCGCGGACCTGGTTGAGTCCGGGCGGCCCGCTGACGTAGGCGATGGAGCGGTGCCCGGCGTCCACGAGATGACGCACCGCGAGGGCGCCGCCCGCGACGTCGTCCACGGAGACGGAGCACTCCGTGGTGCCCTCGGCGACCCGGTCGACCAGCACGAACGGGATGCCGTGGCGGCGGAAGGCCGCGATGTTGCGGCCGCTGGCGTCGGCCGGGGTCAGCAGCACGCCCCGCACCCGCTGTTCGGCGAACAGGGACAGGTACTCGGCCTCTTCGGCGGCGTTCTGCGCGCTGTTGCAGACCATCACGCCGAGCCCCGCCTCGCGGGCCGCCCGCTCGGCGCCGCGGGCCACGTCCACGAAGAAGGGGTTGCCCATGTCGAGCACGAGCAGGCCCATGATCCGGCTGCGGCCGGCGCGCAGCTGGCGCGCGGACTCGCTGCGGACGTAACCGAGCCGTTCGATCGCGGACAGCACCCGGGCCCGGGTCTCGCCGGCGACGGCGTCCGGGCGGTTGATGACGTTCGACACCGTGCCCACCGAGACTCCGGCGGCGCGGGCGACGTCCTTGATACCCACCGACTGGGTCATCGGGCGAGGACCTCCAGGGGACGAAAGGGACGGACGGCGGGCGGTCCTTCACATTACCGTCATGCGGGCAGGGCGAAGTCGGCCACGTACAGGGGCGAGGGCGTCCTGCCGGTGGACCTCTCCTGGTACAGGAAGGACAGGACGCCGTCCGCCGCGGCCCGGGTCTCGTCGATCACCACCTCGCCGAAGGCGTTCAGCCCGTCGCCGTCGTACAGCGGCGTCCAGTCGGTGTACCCGGAGGCCTTCGAGGCGGCGGCGATGCGGCCATACGGGAAGACCGCGTAGGCGTTGTCGTACCGGTCGAGGACGAGCCTGGTGCGCTGGCTGGAGTTCAGGTGGACGGGGATCTCGGTCTTGTGCCATGTCCCGGCGGGGCTCTTGCGGAGGTGGAAGGCGCGTCCGCGGGCGATGCGGTCGGCGACGTAGTCCGTGGTGCACGGTCCGAAGCGGCCCGGTACGTGGCTGATGACCGCGTGCGGCAGCCCGGCGGAGTCGGTGGCCTGGCTCTCCTGGTTCATCAGGCAGTGGTCGGGGCCGAGGGGGTCGACGACCAGTCCGGGGCCGGTGACGCCGACCGGGTCCGGGCCGCCGGTGGTCCCGACGACCGTCCCCGCGTCGTTGCGCCAGGTCCGCCCCCGGTCGGTGGAGTGGACGTAGCCGGTGTCGTGATTGGTCAGCCCGCCGGCGCCGCACAGCACGGCGTCGTTCTGCTCACGCCAGGTGAACAGGGCGTGCAGCCGGCCGTGGACGTCGTAGTCGATGCCGTGCAGATACATGTTCCGCGCGGTGCTGGAGCCGTGCGCGCTCGTGTACGTGCCCGTCGACGCGCTCCACTCCCCCAGCACCGTCCAGCCCGAACGGCCGTACTCGGCAAGGGCGTTGCGGCCGTCACCGGAGATGCCGACGCGGTAGCTGAGCTGGAGGTCGCCCTCGGGGGTCGCGAGGAACTGCGGGTAGGTGAACCGTGGGGTGAGGGCGAGTCCGTCGAGGGTGGCGCGTACGGCGCCGAAGGCGGACCGGTCCCAGGACGTCTCGGCGGGGCGGTCGAGCAGCCCGGCGACGGACTTCACGTACCGGAAGCCGTCACTGTGCGCGTCCATGACCAGATGCAGCCGGCCGTCGCGCCGCGAGACGCCCATCGAGATCACGTTGTGCGAGTCGTCGCTCTTCAGCCGGTGGTCCAGCGTCACCGTCGCCCAGTCCGCCGCGCCCGTGGTACGGCAGGCGACGGTCGCCCGGCGGTCCTGCGCGTACCAGGCCGCGTACTGCCGGCCCCGGTAGGTGAACAGGCCGTTCTTCTGGAAGGAGTTGGTGTTGACGAGCCCGTCGTACGAGACGAAGTACAGGGCCCGGGGGTCGAGGAGGGTGCGGCCGAGGGGGGTGATCCGGGGTGCCGCGAGTCTGCTTCCGGCGGCGGTCATGACAGGTGGAACACCTCCGTGAGCGGCGTCCTGGCCTCGTCGGGCCGGGCGCCGTCCGGCGACTCGGAGAACGGCACCGTCCGGGCCTGCCGGCGGGCGTTGACGCCGGTGGCCGCCGTGCCGGCCCGGGCGGCGAAGTCCTCGGTCTCCAGACAGCCGACGAGCAGGCCGTCCTCGCGCAGGAAGAGCGAGTCGTTGTGCCGGCCGGTCGCCCTCGGGGCGTCGAGCGTCCCCGGCCGGACGGCGGCATGCCGCTCCCGGTACGCGTCGAGGCGGTCCGCCCGGACCTTCAGCAGGAAGCACACGCGCCGCATCAACGTCCCCCGTGCCGCTAGAAGTTGAACGTGTCGATGTTCTCGGCGTCGAACACGGTGGGCCTGCCGAGGGTGATCACGCCGTCCTTGCCGAGGGTGTACGTCGTCGCGCCGGCCTTGAAGGACTCCCCCTCCTTGCCGGTGATCTGCCCCGAGGCGAGCGCGACCGCGGCCCGCGCGGCGAGGTCGCCGAGCGCCGCCGGGTCCCACAGCTCGAAGGCGTCGACGGTGCCGTTCTTGACGTACGTGCGCATGTCGTCCGGCGTGCCGAGGCCGGTGAGACGGACCGTGCCCTTGTACTTCGAGCCGGACAGGTACTGGGCGGCGGCCTTGATGCCGACGGTGGTCGGGGAGATGATCCCCTTCAGGTCCGGGTGCTCCTGGAGCAGGCCCTGCGTCTGCTGGAAGGACTGCTGGGCGTCGTCGTCGCCGTAAGCGATCTTGACAAGCTTGACGTCCTTGTACTTGGGGTCCTTCAGCTCGTCCTTCATGTAGCCGATCCAGGTGTTCTGGTTCGTCGCGGTCTGCGCGGCCGACAGGATCGCGATCTCGCCCTTGTACCCGATCTGCCGCGCGAGCAACTGCACCTCGGTACGGCCCAGATCCTCGGCGGACGCCTGCGAGACGAAGGCGTCGCGGCAGCCGGGGTTGGTGTCGGAGTCGTAGGTGACGACCTTGATGCCGTTGCCCATGGCCTGTTTCAGCGCGGTGCACAGCGCCCCGGGGTCCTGCGCGGACACGGCGATCGCGTTCACCTGCTGCTGGGTGAGCGTGTTGACGTAACTCACCTGCCCGGCGGTGTCGGTGGCGCTGGAGGGGCCCACCTCCTTGTACGCCGAGCCGAGTTCGGCGAGCGCCTTCTCACCGCCCTTGTCGGCGGTGGTGAAGTACGGGTTGTTGACCTGCTTGGGCAGGAAGCCGACGGTGAGCCCCTTCTTGGTGGCGGCGTCCGGATCGGCCGTGCCTGCGGAGGCCGCGGATTTGTCGTCGTTCTTGACGTCGTTCTTGGTGGTGCCGCCGCAGGCGGTGAGGGCGAGGGCGAGGGAGGTTCCGGCAGCGAGGGCGGCGCAGGTACGGCGGAGGGACGGCTTGCGCATGGCGGCGGATCCTTTGCGAGGGAGGGGAGAGGGGCGGGGACGGGCTACGAGGCCGGCGTCGAGGCGGCTCTGCGGGCCACGCGCGCGACGGAGATCTGGCGTGCGACCCGGGGACCGAGCACGGAGACGACCAGCAGCACCCCGGTGACGACGATCTGGGACTGCGCGGAGACGTTCAGCAGGCTCATCACGTTCTGCAGCGCACCGAGCAGAAACACTCCGGCGATCGCACCGCCCAGCGTCCCCCGGCCCCCGTCGAAGTCGATCCCGCCGAGCAGCACGGCGGCCACGACGGAGAGTTCGAGCCCGGTGGCGTTGTCGTAGCGCGCGCTGGCGTAGTGCAGCACCCAGAAGACACCGGTGAGCGACGACATGAGCCCGGTGGCGACGAAGAGCAGCAGCTTGGTCCGCTTCACCCGGATCCCGGCGAACCGTGCCGCTTCCTCGCTCGCGCCGACCGCGAACAGTGAGCGCCCGAACGGCGTGGCGTGCAGCACGAGCACGGCGATCGCGAGCAGGGCGAGGAAGGGCAGGAACGCCTGCGGCAGGAACGTGCCGCCGAGCCGGCCGGACGCGAAGTCCAGGTACGAGGAGGGGAAGCCGGTGACGGCGTCGGAGCCGAGCACGATCTGGGCGAGGCCCCGGTAGGCGGCGAGGGTGCCGATGGTGACGGCGAGGGAGGGCAGGCCGAGCCGGGTCACGAGCAGGCCGTTGACCAGTCCGCACACCACGCCCAGCAGCAGACAGAGCGGGATGATCGTCTCGATCGCCATGCCCTCGTTCCAGAGCCTGCCCAGCACCGCCCCGGACAGCCCGGCCGTGGACGCCACCGACAGGTCGATCTCGCCACAGACCACGAGCAGGGTCACCGGCAGGGCGATCAATGCGATCGGAAGCGTGTTGCCGATCAGGAAGGACAGGTTCAGCGCGTTCGCGAAACCGTCGACGAAACCGAACGACAGAAGCAACAGGACGATCAGGAGGGCACCGACGACGGTGTCCCAGCGGACGGCGCGGGTCAGTGACTCAGACACCGGCGTTCTCCTTCGGCAGGGCGGCCCCCGACCGGACCGACTTCCTCTTCAGGGCGGCGGCCACCCTGAGCGCGACGACCCGGTCGACGGCGATCGCGAGGAGCAGCAGGACACCGTTGATGGCGAGCACCCACACGGAGCTGACGCCGAGCGCGGGCAGCACGCTGTTGACGGAGGTGAGCAGCAGGGCGCCGAGCGCGGCGCCGTAGACGCTGCCCGAGCCGCCGGTGAAGGCGACGCCGCCCACCACGACCGCGCTGACGACGGTGAGTTCGTAGCCGTTCCCGGTGCCCGAGTCGACGTTGCCGAACCGGGCCAGGTACATCGCCCCGGCGAGTCCGGCGAGCGCTCCGCAGACGGTGTAGGCGGCGAGGACGCGCCGGCGCACCGGGATGCCGGCCAGCCGGGCGGCCTCGGGGTTGGAGCCGAGGGCGTACAACTCCCGGCCGCCGCCGAAGTGTTTGAGGCAGTAGCCGGTGGCGACGAGGACGGCGAGGGCGATGACGGAGAGCCAGGGGATCGCGGAAACGCCGCCGGAGCCGAGGTCGACGAAGCCGCCGGGGAGGTCGGCCGCCGTGATCTGCCGGGAGCCGACCCAGATGGAGTCGACGCCACGGATGATGTAGAGGGTGCCGAGGGTGACGACGAGGGCCGGCACCTGGCCGAGGCTGACGAGCAGGCCGTTGAGCAGCCCGAGGCCGACGCCGAGCAGCACGGCGAGGAGGACGGCGACGACGGCGCTTCCGCCGCCCTGGAGATATGTGCCGGTGGCGAAGGCGGTGATGCCGAGAGTGGAGCCGACGGACAGGTCGACGTTGCGGGTGATGACGACGAGGGACTGGCCGGTGGCGACCAGCACCAGGATCGTGGCGTTCAGCAGCAGGTCCTTGATGCCCTGCTCGGACAGGAACTGGCTGTTGCCCGCCTGGGTGACCGCGATCATCACCAGGAAGACGACCAGGATGGCGAGTTCGCGCATCGTGCAGACGCGGTCGGCCCACCGGGTGCCTTGAGACCGGGTCGCTTCGGCGACAGGGGTGGAGCCGGGGGTGGTCACCGTCATGCGGCGGCCCTCCCGGTGGCCGCGGCCATCACGGTCTCCTCGGTGGCTTCGGAGCGGGGGATCTCGGCGGTGATCCGGCCCTCGTGCATCACCAGCACCCGGTCGGCCATGCCGAGGATCTCGGGCAGGTCGGAGGAGATCATCAGCACCGCCACCCCCTCGGCGGCGAGCTGGGACAGCAGCCGGTGCACCTCCGCCTTCGTGCCGACGTCGATGCCCCGGGTCGGCTCGTCCACGATGAGCACCTTCGGGCCGGTCGCGAGCCATTTCGCGAGGACGACCTTCTGCTGGTTGCCGCCCGAGAGGGTGCCGACGGCATCCGCGATCCGGGCGTGCTTCACCCGGAGCCGCACCGCCCAGTCCAGGGAGCGGCTGCGTTCGGCGCCGCGGTCCATCAGCCCGGCGCGCACGGTGGTACGCAGTCCGGTCAGCCCGATGTTCCGCTCGATGGACATGTCCATCACCAGGCCCTGGGCGCGCCGGTCCTCGGGAACGAGGGCGAGGCCCGCGGCCATCGCCGTGGAGGGCGCGCCGCCGGTGAGCCGGCGCCCGTCGACCTCGACCTCGCCCGCGTCCCACCGGTCGACGCCGAACACCGCGCGGGCCACCTCGCTGCGGCCGGCGCCCACCAGCCCGGCGAGCCCGACGATCTCACCGCGCCGCACCTCGAACGACACGTCGGTGAAGACGCCCTCCCGGGTCAGCCTCCGCACGCTGAGCGCCACTTGGCCGGGGTTCACCGCCTGCTTCGGATACAGCTCGGCCAGTTCGCGGCCGACCATCCGGCGGACCAGGTCGTCCTCGGTCATGCCGTCGAGCGGTTCGCAGGCGATCCGGGCGCCGTCCCGCAGCGTGGTCACCCGGTGGCAGATGCGGAAGATCTCCTCCAGGCGGTGGGAGATGAACAGGACGGCGGCGCCCTGCTCGCCCAGGGTGCGCACGACGCCGAAGAGCCGGGCGACCTCGCTGCCGGTCAGGGCGGCGGTCGGCTCGTCCATGATCAGGACCCGGGCGTCGAAGGAGAGCGCCTTGGCGATCTCGACGATCTGCTGGTCGGCGATCGACAGTCCACGGGCGGGCCGGTCGGGGTCGAGGCCGACGCCGAGCCGTTTCATCAGGGCGGCCGTGGCCGCGCGGGTGGCCCTGTGGTCGATCCGGCGCAGGGCCCGCCGGGGCTGGCGGCCCATGAAGATGTTCTCGGCGATCGACAGGTCGGGAAAGAGCGTGGGCTCCTGGTAGATGACGGCGATTCCCGCGTCGCGGGCGTCGCCGGGGCCGTGGAAGACGACGCTCTCGCCGTGGAGCAGCACCTGGCCGGTGTCCGGCCGGTGCACCCCGGCGAGGGTCTTGATCAGCGTCGACTTGCCCGCGCCGTTCTCTCCGGCGAGGGCGTGCACCTCGCCGGGCAGCAGCTCCAGGGAGACGTCCCTGAGGGCACGAACGGCGCCGAAGGACTTGGAGACGCCCCTCAGCGCCAGCACCGGCGCCGGTCCCGTGTCGGGCGGGTGGGTCATGGCGGGCTCCTCGACGACACCGGTGGAGACAGCCGCGAGGTCCGCGTCCACAGCGTCGTGAAAGGTGAAAGGTTTCAACCGGATTGCCGGGACCGTAGACACCACAGCCATGTCACGTCAATGGGCTCGCATCGAAAAGATTTCGATAGCTCAAGGCCGCGCCGTAGTCACGGAAGATCGGCCGGGCCGGAGTCCTTGACACCCCTTCGAGAGGCCCCTAGCTTGCGATCCTGAATCGTTTCACACACTGCCCGTGCATCGCTGTTCCGACCGACACCATCAGGAGCCCGCAGTGACCGACCTCGCCGCGGTGAAGGCCGCGCTCAGGACCCAGGCCGTGGAGACGCCGTCGTGGGCGTACGGAAACTCGGGAACCCGTTTCAAGGTGTTCGTCCAGGCCGGAGTGCCCCGCGATCCCTGGGAGAAACTCCAGGACGCGGCGAAGGTGCACGAGTTCACCGGCGTGGCCCCGACCGTGGCTCTGCACATCCCCTGGGACCGGGTCGAGGACTACGCGGCATTGGCCACGTACGCCGAGGAGCTCGGGCTGAGACTGGGCGTGATCAACTCCAACACCTTCCAGGACGACGACTACAAGCTGGGCAGCATCTGTCATCCGGACGCGGCGGTGCGGCGCAAGGCGCTCGATCACCTGCTGGAGTGCGTCGACATCATGGACGCGACGGGGTCCAGGGATCTCAAGCTGTGGTTCGCCGACGGCACGAACTACCCCGGCCAGGACGACATCCGCGCCCGGCAGGACCGGCTGGCCGAGGGGCTCGCCGAGGTGTACGAACGGCTCGGCGAGGGGCAGCGGATGCTGCTGGAGTACAAGCTCTTCGAGCCGGCGTTCTACGCGACGGACGTGCCGGACTGGGGCACGGCGTACGCGCACTGTCTGAAGCTGGGACCGAAGGCCCAGGTCGTGGTCGACACCGGGCACCACGCACCGGGGACCAACATCGAGTTCATCGTCGCCGCACTGCTGCGCGAGGGCAGGCTCGGCGGGTTCGACTTCAACTCGCGCTTCTACGCCGACGACGACCTGATGGTGGGGGCCGCCGACCCGTTCCAGCTGTTCCGGATCATGTACGAGGTGGTGCGCGGCGGCGGGTTCGCGGCGGGGGCCGGGGTCGCGTTCATGCTCGATCAGTGTCACAACGTCGAAGCGAAGATTCCGGCGGTCATCCGGTCGGTGATGAACGTGCAGGAGGCCACGGCGAAGGCTCTGCTGGTCGACCGGGCGGCGTTGGCCCAGGCTCAGGCTGCCGGTGATGTGCTCGGCGCCAACGCCGTGTTGATGGACGCCTACGACACCGATGTGCGGGCGTTGCTGCGGGAGGTGCGGGAGGAGATGGGGTTGGCTGCCGAGCCGCTGGCCGCGTATGCCCTCTCGGGCTGGGCGGAGAGGGCTGTCGCTGAGCGAGTCGGGGGACAGCAGGCCGGTTGGGGGGCGTAGAGCGTCTGCCTGGTTGATCGCCGTTGCGGGGTGCGGGTGCGTGGTGCTTGGTCGCGCAGTTCCCCGCGCCCCTCACCCACTCGCCCTCTTCCGGAAAAGGAACCGTGGTCATGACTGCCGACCCCCGAACCCTCGCCCTCCTCTCCCGCTCCCGTCGGCTCGGCTCCGACCCCCGTAACACCAACTACGCCGGCGGCAACGCCTCCGCGAAGGGCACCGCCACCGACCCCGTCACCGGTGGTGACGTCGAGCTGATGTGGGTCAAGGGGTCCGGCGGGGATCTCGGGACCTTGACCGCGGACGGGCTCGCGGTGTTGCGCCTGGACCGGCTGCGGGCGCTCGTGGACGTCTATCCGGGGGTGGAGCGGGAGGACGAGATGGTCGCCGCGTTCGACTACTGCCTGCACGGCGGGGGCGGGGCGGCGCCGTCCATCGACACCGCCATGCACGCTCTGGTGGACGCCCCGCACGTCGATCACCTGCATCCGGACTCGGGGATCGCGCTCGCCTGTGCGGCCGACGGGGAGAAGCTGACCGCCGAGTGTTTCGGGGACGGCGTGGTCTGGGTGCCGTGGCGACGGCCCGGGTTCCAGCTGGGGCTCGACATCGCCGCGATCAAGGCCGCCCACCCGCGGGCCGTCGGGTGCGTCCTCGGCGGGCACGGCATCACCGCCTGGGGCGACACCTCCGAGGAGTGCGAGCGCAACTCGCTGCACATCATCCGCACCGCCGAGCGGTTCCTCGCCGAGCGGGGTAAGGCGGAGCCCTTCGGGCCGCTCGTCGAGGGGTACGCCGCCCTGCCCGAGGCCGAGCGGCGGGAGCGGGCGGCGGCGCTCGCGCCGTACGTACGGGCCCTCGCCTCCCAGGACAAACCGCAGGTCGGGCACTTCGACGACGCCGACGTGGTGCTGGACTTCCTGGCACGGGCCGAACACCCCCGGCTGACCGCGCTGGGGACGTCGTGCCCGGACCACTTCCTGCGCACCAAGGTACGGCCGCTGGTGCTCGACCTGCCGCCGGCCGCGCCCCTGGAGGAGGCCGTGGCGCGGCTGAGGGAACTGCACGCCGCCTACCGGGAGGAGTACGCCGCCTACTACGCACGGCACGCGCTGCCCGACTCCCCCGCCATGCGCGGTGCCGACCCGGCGATCGTGCTGATCCCGGGCGTGGGCATGTTCTCCTTCGGCAGGGACAAGCAGACCGCGCGCGTGGCAGGCGAGTTCTACGTCAACGCCGTCCACGTGATGCGGGGCGCGGAGGCCGTGTCCGCGTACGCGCCGATCGAGGAGTCGGAGAAGTTCCGTATCGAGTACTGGGCGCTGGAGGAGGCCAAGCTCCGGCGGATGCCGAGGCCGAAGCCGCTGGCCACCCGGGTCGCGTTCGTCACGGGCGCCGGCAGCGGGATCGGCAGGGCCATCGCGCGGCGGCTCGTCGCCGAGGGGGCGTGTGTCGTCGTCGCCGATCTGAACGCGGACGGCGCCGCCGCGGTCGCGCAGGAGCTGGGCGGGCCGGACAAGGCCGTCGCCGTCACCGTGGACGTCACCGACGAGGAGCAGATCACCGCCGCGTTCCGGGCTGCCGTGCTCGCCTTCGGCGGGGTCGACCTCGTCGTGAACAACGCCGGGATCTCCCTCTCCAAGCCACTGCTGGAGACGTCGGTGCGGGACTGGGACCTCCAGCACGACATCATGGCCCGGGGCTCCTTCCTCGTGTCGCGGGAAGCGGCCAGGGTGATGATCGCGCAGCGGATGGGCGGTGACGTCGTCTACATCACGTCCAAGAACTCCGTCTTCGCAGGACCGGACAACATCGCCTACTCGGCGGCCAAGGCCGACCAGGCCCATCAAGTACGGCTGCTCGCGGCCGAGTTGGGTGAGCACGGGATCCGGGTCAACGGGGTCAACCCGGACGGGGTGGTGCGCGGCTCCGGGATCTTCGCCGGTGGCTGGGGCGCCCGGCGGGCGGCGGTGTACGGGGTGCCGGAGGAGAAGCTGGGCGAGTTCTACGCACAACGGACCCTCCTCAAGCGGGAAGTGCTGCCCGAGCATGTCGCGAGTGCCGTCCTCGCGCTCACGGGCGGCGACCTGACACACACCACCGGGCTGCACATCCCGGTCGACGCGGGTGTGGCGGCCGCGTTCCTGCGATGAGCGCGGCGGTGAGGTCGTACGCCGCGGTCGATCTGGGCGCCTCCAGCGGACGGGTGATGGTCGGCCGCGTGGGGGCCGACTCGCTGGAGCTGGGTGAGGCGCACCGGTTCCCCAACCGGCCGGTGCGCGTCCCGGAGGGGCTGCGCTGGGACGCGCTCGCGCTGTACGGCGGTGTTCTGGACGGACTGCGGGCGGCCGGCCAGGTGGCGTCCGTCGGCATCGACGGCTGGGCCGTCGACTACGGCCTGCTCGACGCCGACGGGGCCCTGCTGGGCAACCCGGCGCACTACCGCGACGCCCGCACCGAGAGCGTCGCCGAGAAGGTGTGGGCGACGGTGCCCGCCGGGGAGCTGTACGCCGTGACCGGCATCCAGTACGCGCCCTTCAACACCCTCTACCAGCTCACTGCGGCCCGCGCGTCGCGCCAACTCGCCCATGCGAAACGGCTGTTGCTCATCCCGGACCTGCTCGGCTACTGGCTCACCGGAGAGCAGGGCACCGAGCTGACCAATGCCTCCACCACCCAGCTCATCGATCCCCGGACGCGGACGTGGGCGTACGGGATCGCCGAGCGGCTCGGCGTCGACCTCGCTCTGTTCGCGCCGCTGCGGCAGCCGGGGGATCCGGCCGGGAGGCTGCGGCCCGAGGTGCTGGAGGAGACGGGTCTCGGCGGCCCCGTGCCGGTGACGGCCGTCGGCTCGCACGACACCGCGTCGGCCGTGGCCGCCGTACCGGCGAGCGGAGAGCGCTTCGCATACATCTGCACCGGTACCTGGTCCCTGGC
This sequence comes from Streptomyces sp. MUSC 14, assembly GCF_001866675.1. Lineage (NCBI taxonomy): Bacteria > Bacillati > Actinomycetota > Actinomycetes > Kitasatosporales > Streptomycetaceae > Streptomyces > Streptomyces sp. MUSC 14. Next base: position 1,566 of record NZ_MLYN01000077.1, on the reverse strand, counting down.
CGGGCTGGAGCTTGCCGCCCCCGTGCTCACCGAGGAGAGCCGGGCCGCGAACTTCACCAACGAACTCGGGCTGGACGGCACCGTCCGCTACCTGCGCAACATCATGGGACTGTGGTTGCTCCAGGAGTGCCGTCGCACGTGGGGCGAGCCGGACTGGGGGCTGCTCCTGCGCGAGGCCGGTACCGCGCCGGCGCTGCGTTCGGTGGTGGACGCCGGGGACGAGGCGTTCCTGGCGCCGGGACGGATGCCGCAGCGGATCGCCGCCGCCTGCCGTGCCTCGGGGCAACCGGTGCCCGGGACACGGGGCGAGCTCACCCGGTGCGTCCTCGACTCGCTGGCCCTCGCCCACCGGCGGGCCGTCGCGGACGCGCAACGGCTCGCCGACCACCCGGTGGACGTGGTGTACGTCGTCGGGGGCGGCGCCCGCAACGCGCTGCTCTGCCAACTCACCGCGGATGCCTGTGGCTTGCCCGTGGTGGCGGGCGCCGCGGAGGCGGCGGCGCTCGGCAACGTGCTCGTGCAGGCCCGCGCCCACGGGCTGGTCGGTGACCTCGCCTCGATGCGCGGGCTGCTCACCCGCACCCAGCCGCTGACCCGGTACGCGCCGCGCGGCGGCGAGGCCCGCTGGCGGGCCGCCGAGGCACGGCTCGCCCGGCGATGAGCGCGCCGCACGGTGCGTCGCCCTCTCGCCCCGGCGGCACCCGCCCACTACCCTGCACTCGTCCGATGACCGACCGCGAGGAGCCGCGATGCGTGTCGCCCTGTTCCTGACCTGTGTCAACGACACGCTCTATCCCGACACCGGCCGGGCCGTGGTGAAACTGCTGGCCAGGCTGGGCGTCGACGTCGACTTCCCGATGGACCAGACGTGTTGCGGACAGGCGCACTACAACACCGGCTACCGTCATGAGACGGAGCCCCTGGCCCGGCACTTCTCCGATGTCTTCGGCGGGTACGAGGCGATCGTCACGCCGTCCGGGTCGTGCGCGGCGATGGTGCGGGAGCTGTATCCCCGGCTGGGCGAGCGGGCGCGTGCCGAGGGGCGCGGGGGCTCGCTGGCCCGGACGCTGGCGCCGGTGGTGCCGAAGACGTACGAGCTGACGGAGTTCCTGGTCGACGTCCTGAAGGTCACCGACGTGGGCGCGTACTACCCGCACAAGGTCACCTACCACCCCACCTGCCACGGGCTGCGGGGCCTCGGACTGGGCGACCGCCCGCACCGGCTGCTGCGGGCGGTCGAGGGGCTCGAACTGGTGGAGCTGCCGGGGGGCGAGGAGTGCTGCGGGTTCGGCGGCACGTTCGCGGTGAAGAACGCCGCGGTGTCGGCGGCGATGGGCGCGGACAAGGTGCGCGCCGCCGAGTCCACGGGCGCGTCGGTGCTGTGCGCGGCCGACAACTCGTGTCTGATGCACCTCGGCGGCACGATGAGCCGGCTCCACACGGACCTGCGGCCGGTGCACATCGCGGAGATCCTGGCGAGCACGGAGGAGGAACCGGCCGTATGAGCGGGACGTTCGTGGGCATGCCCGTATTTCCCCCACCCTCCCACCCGGCATTTCCCCCACC
>NZ_MLYN01000076.1:0-35909 GCF_001866675.1 Streptomyces sp. MUSC 14 | reverse complement strand
GCTGGACTTGGATATCCCCCGCGCCTACCTGCTTCCCGAGGCCGACGGCCCGCTCCCCGGCGCCGACGCGCTCGCCGAGGCAGGGGTGGCCGTGGTACGGATCCCGGACTGCGGCCACAACATCATGCTGGACAACCCGGGAGCCTTCGCCGTCGCTACCGCGACCGCACTGGCAGACCAGGGCCAGGAATAACGGGACCGCAGGAAACCAACGGCGTGACGTGGGGGCAGCCGCACGGGTTCCTCGTGTGTGACGACGAAGGAATGGGCCCGTGCAGCCTTGTCCCATCCCGCCTTCACGGGTATCTCCCGTGCACATCTCGGCAGTTTGATCGAGGAGTTGGCCGGTCCCTGGGCCGCGCGGCGTGAGTCCGCGCTGCACCAGCGGCGCGGCGGGAAACGCAAGCAGCAGCCGGGGGCCGGGCCGAGGCATGACCTGGTCTTCACCGATCGGGTGCTGGTCGCACTGGTCCACCTGCGCCACCAACTCCCGCACGCCGCACTCGCGGAGCTATACGGCCTGGAGCGATCCACCATCACCCGCGCAGTCGGTGAGATCCGTCCGCTGCTGGCCGAGCGCGGCTTCGCTGTCCCCGACCGGCCCGGACTGCGGCTGCGCACGCTGGCGGACGTGTTCGCCTACGCCGAAGCCGAGAACGTGAAGCTGCGAATCGACGGCACCGAAACCCAGGTCCGCCGCCCCCAGGCCCACCGTCCGGGACGCTGCGCCTTCGTCTCCGGGAAGAAAAAGCAGAACACATGCAAGACCACCACCATCAGTGACGGCCAGAGCCGCACCCTCTGGTCCGGGGCCGAGCGACCCGGCCGCATGCACGACCAGACTGCCGTGCGCACTGAGGGCATCGCCGAGCAGTTCCGCCTCCATTCGCAGGTGAAGGCCGAGGTCGACGAGGGCTACCGGGGCCTGGCCAACGAGTTCCCCGACCAGGTCAGCGCGCCTCCGAGGAAACCGAGGGAGGACGCGCCTCTGGGCGAGCAGTACGCGTGGCGTGAGCGGCGGCGCCAGCAGTCCTCGGCCCGAATCTGCGTCGAGCACGCCAACGCCGAGCACAAGCAGTGGCGCCCCTTGCAACGCTTCCTCGGACGCCGCGAGCACTACCCGGCCACCCACCGGGCCATCGCCGGCCTCGTCTCCGACCGCGCCGCCCAACGTGCCACCCGCAGCAAGCCGAGCACCGAACTCGTGCCCCTCAGCCCGGTGGCCTGCTGAATCACCCACCAGCTGAACCTCCAAGGCCAGCACGTTCCGAGCTCATTCGCTCACAACCTCGTAAGGTTCGTGCGGGGCGGCACGGTGTCTGAGCACGCCGCCCACTGGCGCCGAAACGGTTTCGCGACCTGGCTGTTCACCCCAGCGGTCTCCAGCTGGTACCCGGAGAAGGCACCGCAGCAGGCTCGCCCCCGTACCGCTGCTCGGCGAGCCGTGGACCGGCGTCCCGGTACGAGGACGTGGCGCCTGTGAGCGGGCCGACGGATGCTGGCTCCCGATCGCCAAGGGCCTCACGCCCCACGGCCTTCGCCATACCCACCGGACCGTGGAGGACCTTGGTACCGAGAAGGTCCTCATGGACGAACGCATGGGGCACATCGACGGCTCGGTCTCAGCACGCTACGTCCACGTCACCCCCGGCATGCGTAAACCCCTCATGCTCGGCCTGACCGAGCAGTGGGAGACAGTACTCGATGCCCGACTGGCCCTGTGCCCGACGTCGCCGGTGCACGTGCTCAACGATCGCCTACGCGCACGCGCGTCCATGGTCCAACCTCCTCGCCATCGGTCCATCCACTACTGCCGATCACGATGGCGCGGCCGCGCCCGCGGTTGTTGAGGCAGGTCCCAATACGGCTCCCGTAGGATGGTCCGCGCTTCCCGCGCCGGCCACCGTATGACCCATTCGTGCCCAGTGCCTCCCGGACAGCTGTGATCAGCTCCTACCCCGCAGGATCCCCACGGTGCAGGCACCACAAGCAAGCCCCCAGGAAGCTCTCGATGCGACCGCCCAGCTCCTTGCCCCGGAATGGGCAGCACCGGCACCGGCGTTCGTTCGAGCGGCTTGTGCTCCTGTACTCCTTGCGAGTCCGGCACGTACACGATCTCGCTGTCCTTGGCGCCACCGTAATGGGCTTCCAGAACCTCCACTCTCGTGACGAGAAGACGGGCCGGGGCCCTCAGCTTCGACAGCGCGGCCGGTTCGTGCACCCGGAGCAGCTGCGACCACGCCGTCTCGTATACACGACTCGCCTCGTGCCGTTGCACGCCTCGGCTCAGGTGCGGGTGCAGTTCTACGAGTGCGGGCAGCTGCTCGAGGCGATCACCCGCCGTCCCGGCGTCGTCCCAGGAGCGGATGCCGAGGAGGCGCAGCCGGTCGAGTACCTTGGAGGTGTTTCCGCGACGCAGCGCGGCGGTCACGACGCTGGTGTACTCGGGTGGGGGCTGTTCGCTCGACCACCACCACGCGGTGTCGGCGGCGAAGGTGACGTTGCCCGTCCCGACTTGGGTCTGGGGATCCAGGACGCCCGGGAAAGGAACGCTGCAAGCGGGGTGGGCCATGCGGTGCCGTGGGCGTCGGACAGCCTGCGGATGAATCGCATCTCCAGGTCGGTGTCGCTCCAGGTCTCCAGGCCGTGGACGATGAGTTCCGCGTAGAGCCTGCGGCTGTGGTCGTCGAGCGCGGCGTAGTCGTACTGGCCGGGCAGGACGGGCAGCGCGGTGCGCGAGGGGGCGTAGTCGACGGTCTCGTACGTGGCGTATCCCCGGTTCGGCCAGCGCTGCGCCGCAGCCCTCCACCGACGCACGAAGTCGGCTCCGGCCTCGAGGTGCGGCAGCCCCGGGAAGAACTCCGGGCTGTTGAGGACCGAGCCCCGCACGTTGCCCCGGAACAGCTCGTAGCTCGGACGCAGACCATGGCGCACACCTTGGTGTTCGAGGAACCGCCGCAGGGCCTCGGCCGAGACGTCGGTGCGCGCGCAGATCTCGTCCAGGGTCTTCAGCAGCCGCGCGGCGGTCGCCTCCAAAACCGGCTCCATGAACGCCTTCGAAGAACCGGACAAGGACGTCGTCCACCTGTTGCCACTTGCCGGGCCAACAACGCCACTCCGCCCACCGTGGGGTACGACAGCTCTTGCAGCGAGAGCCAGTTCCACACCACGAAGTACGCCGCCGACTCGCCCTGAACGCTTCGGCTCTCCGACTCGTCCGACGGGCGGCGAAGCATCGCATGTGCTTCTCATCCAGCCCGGCTGCGCCGGGTCGTGGTCCTCCCCGGATCACCGTCGTCTTCGGGAACAACCTTCACCGACATGACCACCCCGATCCGCCCCTTCGAAGAGATCTGAGCTGAATAGATCACCTTGCCCAGATATCCACCATGTTGCGTTAGCGTCCCGACCATGACATTGCGCGTTCTGGGCTCCCTCCGGCTCTCCGTGGAAACCGACAACTCAACCGCGATCCCGCGTCAGCGCGACCACATCCAGCACTGGGTTGACGCTCCTGGCCGCGACGCGCGGATCGTCGCGTGGGCAGAAGACACTGACGTCTCGGGCGGCCTCCACCCCTTCAAGCGGCCCGACCTCGGCAAGTGGTTCCGCGACGATTACGCGGACCAGTGGGATGTCCTCTGCGTCATGAAAGTCGACCGGCTGAGCCGCCGGGTTGCCCACTTCAGCGAGATCGTCCAATGGTGCCAGGAGCACGGGAAGATCGTCGTGTCGACCCAGGAAGGGATCGACATGTCCACCCCGATGGGCAAGATGTTCGCCCAGATCCTGGCCGTCTTCGCCGAGGGCGAGCTCGACACGATCAGGGCTCGCGCCGCCGACGCAGCGCGGACACGCCTCGCCGCCGGTACGTGGGTGGCGGGGCTGGCACCCTTCGGCTACGAGATCGTGCCGCTGGGCAAAGGGAAGGGGAAACGCCTGCGCCCCATCGAGCACTACGAGGAGCTCGCACGGGAAATCGCCGACAAGATCCTGAACGGGCAGAGTCTTCGTTCCATCTCACGGGAGCTCATCGAGAGGGGCGAGCCTACCTGGCTCTCCCTGATCCAGCCCCACAGCAAGCGCGGTGTGGAGAGCCAGTGGTCCAACTCTTCGATCAGGGGCATCATGCTCAACCCCAAGATCGCGGGCTACTACACCTACAAGGGCGAGATCGTCGAGGACGACGAGGGGAACCCTCGCGTGATCGCCGAGAAGCCCCTCCTCGACCACGAGACGTGGAACCGGGTGGTCCTGAAGCTGCGCGACAACCGCCCCTTCGCTCCCAAGGTCACCCGGAGCAGGGCCATGCTCGTAGGAGTGGCGGTATGCGGCAGCTGCGGAGGGCCGCTGACCAGGGCTGTCTACACCAACCGACAGCCGGCCCAGGACGGCCGCCCGGCCAAAGAGTGGCACTACTCGCGTTACAAGTGCAGCAGGCAGCAGGTCCGGGCGACCTGCCAGAGCCCGGCGGCAGCAACCACCCTCAGCCTCGAAGGCCACTTCTCTAAGCTGTTCCTGGAGCACATGGGCCATCTCCCCGAGGTTCGGGAACTGGATGCCGACCTGCACGACCCGTCGAGTGACATCGCCGCCACCGAGGCTCGTCTGAAGCGGCTGAAGGACGACTTCGGTGCCGGCAGGTACGACACCCCGGAGAAGGAAGAGATCTACTGGTCCCTGCTCAACTCCCAGTCAGCGAAGCTGTCCCGCCTGCGCTCCAAGCTGGCCGAGTTCGAGGAGCGCAGCGGCAAGTTCGCCCCCACGGGCCGTACCTTCGCCGACATCTGGAACTCACGGGACGACGAGGGCAAGCAGCTCTTCCTGAAAGAACATCACGTGAAGGTGGTGGTCTACCGGGATCCGATCCCCGGCAAGCGGTTCGGATTCATGGTGCAGCTGGGCGACGTCCGGCGCATGGCCAAGGCCCTGCGCGTCGAGCTGACGGACGACGTGGCACACGGGGTCATCACCTTCAACCTCCCTACCGAACAGCACGTACGCGACCAACAGCTGGACGCGCGGCAACTGCGGATCGGGCTCGACGTCTCCGACGCCGTCGAGGTATCACAGCGACTCGCCGAGAAATACGCTACGTAGGGAGGCGAAGAGGCTGGCCGCTGAGGAATCAACAACCGCCTACTCGTCGGTGCCGGCGCTTCGGCTCACGCGTCGGATCTCGCGACGGAGGCACCGGCGGGCCGTGTCCAGCTCTCTGCCGAGTCTCCGAGCGGCTCGGCGATCAGCGATCAAGTACCTCACCGTGACGTCGCCCCCGTCGTCTACCGATTCCATCACCTTGAGACATCCGGACCCCCAAGATCGCCTCGTGAGCCCTGCCGTCCCGATCCGCTCAGGCACGCAGCCCGGCTCGTGACCTTCGGAGTGGGAACACTCTCTGCTGCCATCACTCTCGGTCAGCCTGTTCAGTCGCCTCCGGGGCTCGCTCTCCTCCCGCAAGCAGGGCACTTTGCGGGGGCAGCCGCAGCGTGCCTTCGCATGCGCCTCATGTCCCACCGGTCTGCCCCGCGAACACCGCTGCTGAGGACCATGACCATGTGCGCCGATGGAATCCGATGGCCAGGCACTCACCAGACGTCTCCCACCTGGGCGATGCACGGGAACGGAGAATCGTCGAAGGGCAGAAGGCCATGAGCATGGGTGGCCTGCCAGGGAACAGCCGCGTTACCGAGGAGGTGAAGCTGGGCCACGCGGGAGAGGCCGTCGGTCTTGGCAACCCACCCGGCGCGACCCGTCATCAACGCGACGAATTCGGCGGACAGCCGGCGCGTGCCGTTGACGGTGAGCCTGGGCGCGGCACGCTGTCTCACGTGCTCCCATCCTCGGACGGCCAGCAGGTGAGCGGCCGCCTGCGAGTCGGTCTCCGCGTGCCGGGCGATGTGGCCTCCAGGTGCCGCCTGGACCCCGAGGCCCAAGCCGCCGACCCCGGAGAACAGACTGCCGACGGGAAGATCAGTGGCCGCCACAGCGGCCCCTTCGGACACAGGTGCGGGCTCGGACGGCCACGGCTGATGCCTGGATGCGGGCAGTTCTGGCCGCGCACACCGACGTGATCGGGCAGTGCTGCGTCGTCGTGGCGCGTGCAGCGAGTTGTCCCGGCCGGGTGAAGACCAAAACGTCCTCGTGCTGGATCACCGCGAGTGGGAGGCCTCGTCGGCGGGCGTCGCGGACGTTCTTCATCTGGAAGAACGACGGGCGGGTGATCAGGCGGCTGTCGCGGATGCCGGCAAGGAGCGCGACGCAGCGTTCAGTGGGCGTGAGTCCGGCGGCCTGGCCGGCGCCGAGGACGGCGGAGGGCAGGTCGATGAGTTCGCCTCGCTCGCGCCAGGGGCGGGTGGTGACGACGACGGTTCCACCGGGGCGCAGGACGCGTCGGCACTGGGTGAGGATCTCGGTGAAGGCTTCCAGGAGCCGGTCGGTGGAGACGTGGGCGAGGTTGGAGGGGTCGTGGCTGTAGCGGTAGTCCGTCTTGACCACGCCGCGTTCGCCGGTCTCGCGGGTGGAGCGGACCTGTCCATGTACTGAGTTCCCGTACGGCGGTGAGGTGACCACGAGGTCCACCTCGCCGTGGAGCGCGGCGGGGATGAGCTGGGTGAGGTTTCGGGCGTCACCGCAGTGCACGGCACCGGCACCGGTGCCGGCCTTCCGGGTGGCGGAGGCGGCGTTGAGTCGGGCGAGGTCGGCCCACTTCCGTTCGTACTCGACGCCGAGGGCGCTGCGGCCGAGGTGGATGGCCTCGACGAGGGTGGTGCCGATGCCACACATCGGGTCGAGGACGAGGTCGCCGGGGCGGGTGTAGGTGGAGATCGCGTGGCCGGCGATACGCGGGAGCATCTTGGCGGGGTGGGCGGCGGAGCCGGGCACGTAGCGGCCTTTGCGCTGTGCGGGGGCGGAGGTGGGGGCGGTGTTCCAGACCGAGAGCGGGGAGGGCACGGGCATTCTCCTCTGCCTTGGCTTATGCGTGACGGATCGCGGTCAGGGCGATCAGGTCGCAGTGCGCGACGCCGCGGGACGCGTACGCGGGCAGGGCCGGTACGAGGCGGTCACCGACCGGGCGGCCGTAGACGACCACGATGTGCTGGAGGTAGCGGAAGCCGGCGGTGCGGGCGCAGGCGATCAGCGTGCCGAGCGGGTCGGTGAGGCGTCCACCGTCCCGTCGCTGCCGAGTGGCCATGAGCAGAAACCCGTCGTCGGGGAGGAGCCGGTGGGCCCGGTGGAAGAAGCCGGGCCAGCCGTCCTCCAGGGCGCCGGGCATCTCGCTACCGCCGACAGGCAGCTCGTCGGCGGAGGCCGGGAGAGTGTCGGGGTGGAGTTCGGCGAGGAGGATGGACGGCCCTTTCGTGCCGCCCCTCTCGCCGGCCGGGGTGGTGAAGGGGCTGGTGGGGATGCGGGCGTCCATGCCCGGTGCGGTGTCCCGGATCGCGATCTTGAGAAGTCTGGCGGGCCGGCGGGCGGGGCGCCCGGCGAAGTCGGTGCGGATCTTGTCCAGGGCCCAGGCAGGCAGTACGGCGCCGGGAATGGGAGCGGCGTTGAGTTCGTCCGAGTCGGGGAACCAGACGGTCGTCGGCAGCGGGTGAGAGGTTGTGGAGTTCGACATGGGCTGAGCGGCGCCCGGGAATGAGGGTCCGGCCGTGCGCGTGCTGACGTGAAGTAATAGGGAATCGTCGGCCGGTGTTTGCCATCGCCTCTTGAGTGTTCGATCTCTGCGGCGGTCGCTCCGCGTGCGCGGGGCGCCTTGGCGACCGTCCTCACCGAGCATCGCGTCTACGCAGGTCATCTCGTATGCGAGCCAGTCGCGAGCCACACACGAGCCACCACCGAGCCAGTGTGACCGGCCGTGCGACGAAGGCTCGGAACGACGTCGAAAAATTCTGTGTTCGATTCACGTTGCTCCGGCTGGGTTGTCGCGGCAGGCCGTCCGGGGCGGTCTACGGCCGTGCCATCGCACATGCCGAGCGATTCGACCGACGCTGACGCGGTACTGGCGTGCGGGTGGGTCGGCGGTGACTCGGGGGCCTGGGAGGGGTGACGGCGGAAGTTGTCCACGCCGTCACGGGAGATGCGCCATGCACCACCGTCACCAAGCCCGCCGTTCCGCCTCCGCTCGTTCGCAGAGCGCCCTTCGTTCTCCGCTCGGGGAGCTGGAGCAGTCGTTCCTCGCCCTCGCCCACGGTGCGGAGCCGCTCACGCTCCCTGCGCACCTGGTGTGCGACGCACCCGACCGTGCGGCGTGGCCGGTCGACCGGGTCCGCACCCGCCTTGCCCATCCCTCCACCCGCCCGGAACTGCGTGAGCAGACCTGGCGCGAGGTGGTCCGGCGCGCTCGCGACCTCGGCGACCCGTGGGATGTGGTCGCCGTCGCCATGACCGTGCCGGTGCTGCGACGCATGCTCGCCCGGCTCGCCCGCCCCGTCCATCTGGAACGCGCCGAGGTCGAGCAGGAGGCCCTGACCGCCGTCGCCACGGCCCTGCGCATGGTGGACCCCGGCGCGGAGCGCTTGGACCGGGAACTGTTCAGCGCCGCCGACCGGGCCGTGCACCGGCTGGTGTACGCGGCGCGCCGCCGTGCCACCCGCGAAACCGGCGCACATGCGGCTCCTCTGCACCGGCTGTGCTCCACGGATCACGCCGGCCATGGTGAGCCGGCGGACGAGGTGACGGTGCTGGCTCATGCCGTGCAGGCCCGGGTGGTCGACGTGGCCGATGCGCGGCTGATCGCCCGTACCCGCCTCAACGGCGAGTCCATGAGCCTCCTCGCGGTCGAGCGGGGGATGAGTGTGCGTCAGCTCTACCGGCACCGCAGCGCCGCCGAGCAGAACTTGGCCCCATACCTGCAAGGTCGGCTCAAGGAGCTGTAGATCGCCCGGCCGGGTGATCTGCCCAGGCCGGATGTCAATTCCCGTCACCAGCCTCCCTATTCAGGAGTGACGGCGGCCCAGACCGGCTTCGAACCCGGGCCGCCCGTTCCTCTCCGGGGCAGCGGCCGATGCCCCGGGCCGGACACCGCACGGCGCGTGGTGAGCACGACCGTCTCGTGCTGACACCCGAGAAACCCGTCCCACCCCCGCAAGGAGGTGGCCCCGGGCACAGGGCTCCGCTCACCCCGCGCCTGCCTCTCCCCCGCCGCCCCTCGGGCGCTCCGTCGCCTGCTCCCCTTTTCCGTCCCCTCCGGCTGTGCGCTCCTTGGAGGTTTGCTGCCATGTTCGCGAGGCTCCGTCGGCCGTACCAGCCGGTGGCCCGGGTGCTCAGCCGCTGGTTCCTCCGGCTGGGGTTCGTCACGGCCTGCACCGTTTCGGTGCTGCTGGCTGATCCGCCTGAGGTGTGGGCGGTCGCGGACGTCCCGACCGTCATCACGAACCTGCGGAACTGGATCGTCGGCATCCTCGCCGGACTCGCCACCCTGTTCCTGACCTTCGGCGGACTGCGCTACCTCATGGCCGGCGGCGATCCCGGGGAAGTCGAGGCCGCCAAGCGGGGGTTGAAGGCTGCGGCCATCGGCTACGGGCTGGCGATCCTCGCGCCGGTGATCGTGACGGTGCTGCAGGGCATCGTCGGAGCGGGTGGGGGCGGGCGGTGATGCGCTCACGTCTGGGGCGTGCCCTGCCGCTGCTGTTCCTGGCCGTCCTTGTGTTCGTTCCGCCCGGCCGGCCGGGTTCCGCGCATGCCGTGGGCCTGGTTGCCTTGGGTCAGGCTTCCCCTGCTCCGCCTCAGCCCGAACCGCGGCCGGCGCCCGGCCCCGCAGCGCCCTCCCCCGCCCCTGAGCCCGGACCGAGGCCGGATCCCGCCCCAAGAGCCACGCCTTCTGCGGGCCGGCCCACGCCGAAACCAGAACAACCGTCCCCCACCGAGCCGGCACCGGGCCCCAGCCCGTCAGCCTGCGAGGCCACCGGCGTCGGCTGCGACAAGGACACCGGCTGGGGCTTTCTCGACATCCCCGGCATGATCGTGAACGCGGTCACCTCGTTCCTCGGCATGCTCATCGAGCAGGTCATGAAGCCGACCCGCGAGTTCCTCGCCGACACCCTGCTCGCCACCCCCGACGTCACCCAGCACGCGGACATCAAGCGGTTGTGGACCTGGACGCTGGGGACCACCGCCGGGATCTATGTGCTGTTCGTGACCGCGGGCGGCATCACGGTGATGGGCTACGAGACCGTCCAGACCCGCTACACCCTGCGGCAGATCGCCCCACGCCTGCTGCTCGGGATGGCCGCAGCGGCTGCCTCGCTGACCGTGATGGGCAAGGCGATCGGCCTGTCCAATGCCCTCGCCCACGCGATCATGGCCAGCGACCTGTCGGACGCCGGACAGGGCATGGTCGAACGCGTCCTGCCCTTCACCCTGTTCGGTACCCCGGGGCTGCAGCTGTACCTGCTCATCCTGGCGATCGTGACGACGGCACTGGTCCTCGCGGTGCTGATCGGCTTCCTGGTGCGTGTCGCGGTGATGGCGCTGCTGGCCGCGTGCGCGCCCCTGATGCTGGCGTGTCATGCGCATCCGCTGACCGATCCGGTTGCCCGCCTGTGGTGGCGTGGGCTGGCCGGCTGCCTGGTCATCCAGATCGCGCAGTCGATGACGTTCGTCCTCGCGCTGAAGCTGTTCTTCGCCCCCGGCGCCACCACCCTGGGCATCCCGAAAGCCGACCAACTCGGCACCATGCTCGCCGGCGTGGCCCTGTTCTGGGTGCTGTTCAAGATTCCCGGCTGGACGCTGCAGGTCGTCCTGCACGGCACCCCCGCACACCAACCCCACACGCCCGGAGTACGGATGCTCAGGCACCTGGCGATGTACCGGCTCATCAACCACTACCTGCCAGGCATGCACCCACCACGTCGCCGCCCAGGCGGCGGAGGCCGCGGGCCAGGCCCTGGCCGCGGCGGCCCTGGCGGGCGCGGAGGTGGAGGCGGCGGTGGTGGAGGTGGAGTTGGAGGTGGTGCAGGCCGGGCCCGGGGCGGCTCCGGTGCAGGAGGAGGCCGTCCGGGACGAGGCAGGCGCGGGCCAGGCGGAGGCGGCCCGCCTGCCCGTGGACCCGGGGGTGGGGGCGGGCACGGCCGTGGCCGCACGCTGCCCGCTCGCGGACCAGCGGGCCCGCCCCGTCCCGGTGGCCGCCCGGGGCCGACGGGACAGCCCGCACCCGGTGCCCCGCCCGGACCGGGCGGGCGCCGCGTCGGCGGCGTCGGCGCACCGCCGGTTCCCGCCGCGGCCGGGACTCCTGTCGCCGCTGCCCGACCTCGCCTGGCGCCGCAGCACCGCGGGCCCGGTGTGGCTCCCGCTGTCCGCACGCCGAGAGGTCCCCGCGCTGTGTTCCATCCCGCCCAAGCCCGCCGGACCCGACAACTGGCCCTGCCCATCACCGCAGCGCGCACCCCGACCCGGCCGGCAAGAACCACCCAGCTCTGGCTGCCGATCCGCGCCGAACGCCTACCGGCTCCGCCCGCACCAGCCCGCGCCGTGCCGGCCACGCCACCGCCGGCGATCCGGCCGGCCCCCGCGAACCGAGCCCGCCAACTGGCCCTGCCCATTCCCGCCCGCCGCGTCCGCATCCGGCCCCCGCGCCCCATGCAACTGCGCCTGCCCCTCGAACCACGCCGGAGGTAACCCCGTGCATCAGCCCGACGAGACGGCGGACGCTTCTTACACCACCCGCATTCCAGCCGACATCTCCCGCCCCGACCGCCTCCTGGGACCCTTCACGGCCAGGCAGACAGGCATCCTCGCCGCCGCGGCGCTGGCGCTGTACGGCGGCTGGTGGGCCACACGCCCCTTCATGACGGCGCTCGCGTACGCGGTCCTTGTCATCCCGGTCGCCGGTGCGGTGGGCGCCCTCGCCCTCGGCCGCCGGGAGGGCATCGGCCTGGACTGCTTCCTGCTCTCCGCGCTCGCCCATGCCCGCGCGTCGAAACGCCGGGTGCACGCCCCCGAAGGAGTGCCCCCGTTGCCGGCCGTCGTTCCCGACCGCTGGGCCACAGCAGCAGGCCCGCCTCCGGATGCGATGCGTATGCCGTACGACGGCATCACCTCTGAAGGGGTGCTCGACCTGGACCGGGAGGGAAAGGCAGCCCTGGCGACGTGCTCCACGGTCAACTTCGAGCTGCGCTCAGCGGCCGAGCAGCAGGCCCTGACCTCGGCGTTCGCGCGCTGGCTCAACTCCCTGACCGGCCCGACCCAGCTGCTGGTGCGCTGCCACCGCATCGACCTCGCCCCACTCGCCGACACCCTGCAGCACGATGCCGCCGCGCTGCCCCACCCCGCGTTGGAGCATGCCGCCCGGACGCACGCCGATTTCCTCACCGACCTCGCCGCCAGCGGCAACCTGCTCGGCCGACAGATCGTGCTGGTCGCCCGCGAAGAAGCCGCAGCACCCGGCATGCGACGCCACTCCGGCGAAGGACGGGCACGTCAGCGCGTGGCCGAGGCCGCCCGCGCACTCGCCGCCGCCGAGATCACCGTCACCCCGCTGCACGCCGACCAGAGCGCCAAGTTGGTCAGTGCGGCGTGCAATCCCGACACACCCACCCCGTCCGAATACGGAATGGAGGGCGACCTCGCATGACCCGGATCTGCTTCCGTCCCCGTCACGGCGCTGCCGAGGTGCCGGTCGTCGACAGTGCCCACCTACTGGATGTGACCGGTCCCGAGGCCGTCGAGGTGCACGCCCGCGCGCTGGCCATCGGAGCGCACCTGGCCACCACGCTCGTGGTCACCGGCTACCCGGCCGAGGTCACACCCGGCTGGCTCGCCCCGCTGCTGAACTTCCCCGGCCACCTCGACATCGCCCTGCACATCGAGCCCGTCCCCAACCCCGTCGCGGCCGCAGGGCTGAAGAAACAACGGGCCCGCCTGGAGTCCGGCCGCCGTACCGGCTTCGACAAAGGACATCTGGACGACCCGGACGTGGAGGCCGCCGCCGCGGACGCCGCCGACCTCGCGTACCGGATCGCCCGAGGCGAGGGAAAACTCTTCCACGTCGCCCTCTACCTGACCGTGCACGCCGCGGACGAGGAAGCTCTGGCCGAACAGGCCGCCACCGTTCGGGCAATCGCCGAGTCGCTGCTCGTGAGCGTCGCCCCGACCACCTACCGGGCCCTGCCCGGCTGGCTGGCCACCCTGCCCCTCGGCATCGACACCCTCAAGATCCGCCGCACCTTCGACACCGCCGCACTCGCCACTTGCTTCCCCTTCACCAGCCCCGACCTGCCGATCACCACCGACCAGGCCGGCATCACGTCGGGGGTGCTGTACGGGCTGAACGCGGTCTCGGGCGCTCCTGTGCTGTGGGACCGCTTCGCCCAGGACAACTACAACTCCATCACCCTGGCCCGCTCCGGCGCCGGCAAGTCCTACCTGACCAAACTGGAGCTGCTCCGACTGCTGTTCACCGGCGTCACGGCCTCGGTCATCGACCCGGAGAACGAGTACATCCGCCTCGCCGAAACCGTCGGCGGCCACGTCATCGCACTCGGCACCGACGGCGTACGCCTCAACCCCTTCGACCTCCCAGCAGCAACAGACGATGGCGAGGGTCTGCTCACCCGGCGCGTGCTCTTCCTGCACACCTTCCTCGCCGTCCTGCTGGGCAGCGACCTGAGTGCGGCCGAGACGGCAGTGCTGGACCGGGCCATCCTCGCCACCTACACACGCGCCGGAATCACCACCGACCCCCGCACCTGGCAGCGCACCCCGCCCACCCTCACCGGCCTCGCCACTGTCCTCAGCGAAGACGGAAGCGAGGTGTCAGCCGATCTCGCCAACCGGCTGGCCCCCTTCACCACCGGCTCGCATTCAGGGCTGTTCAACGGCCCCAGCACGGCCTCCACCACCGGGCATCTCGTCGTGTTCGCCCTGCGACAGCTTCCCGAAGAGGTCAAGGCACCGGCCATGCTGCTAGCGCTGGACGCGATCTGGCGGCAGGTCACCCACCGCACCCAACCTGGGCGGCACTTGGTCGTGGTGGACGAGGCGTGGCTGCTGATGCGTGACAGCGCCGGAGCCGGATTCCTGTTCCGCATGGCCAAGACCGCCCGTAAACGCTGGACCGGTCTTGCGATGGTCACCTCGGATGCCGACGATGTCCTCGCCTCCCCGCTCGGGCGGGCCATTGTCTCCAACGCGGCCACCCAGATCCTGCTGCGCCAGGCCCCGCAGGCCATCGAAGTGATCAGCGACAACTTCCATCTCTGCCATGGCGAACGGGAGTTCCTGCTCTCGGCCAGCCGCGGCGAGGCCCTGCTACTGACCGGCGACCGCCGTCACAAGGTCGCCCTGATCAGCGTCGCCGCACCCGGCGAACACGAAGTGATCACCACAGATCCGGGCGAGCTCGCCGCCCATGACCCGGCAGGCGAGGATCCCAAGGCCGACGGCCTCTACCCTGATGCGCCCTTCCTGCCCGACACGGGATGGGAGTCATGACGGCGAACTTCCCGGATGCTCTCTCCCGCTCGGCCGGCCCGCTGGTGGACTTCCTCACGCGTCCGGGCGGTTTCTGGAGCACGATCGGCGACCGCGGCATCGGCTGGATCGGGGCCCATGCTCCCGTCGTCGCCCCGTGCGCGGCCGCCGCCGTGGCCGGCGGCTCCGCGCTCAGGTATCGCCTGCGCCTGTGGCACGAGCAACGCCTCGCCCAGGGCGCACGCTGTGTCGAGATCCTCGCGCCGCCCAAAGTCGCTGCCCGGGGCGGTGAAGTCCTGTGGGCCCAGCTCGCCGGTCTCCTGCGCCCCTGGTGGCGCCGTATCACGACGGGCCAGCCGCACCTCGCTTTCGAATACGCCTGGTCCCACACCGGGCTGTCCATCCGGCTGTGGCTGCCCGGTACCGTGCCGGTGGGTCTGGTACGCCGTGCTGTCGAGGCCGCCTGGCCCGGCGCCCACAC
Source organism: Streptomyces sp. MUSC 14 (assembly GCF_001866675.1). Classification (NCBI taxonomy): domain Bacteria; kingdom Bacillati; phylum Actinomycetota; class Actinomycetes; order Kitasatosporales; family Streptomycetaceae; genus Streptomyces; species Streptomyces sp. MUSC 14. The sequence goes on along the minus strand of NZ_MLYN01000076.1, from coordinate 21,016 downwards.
CCGCGTCACCGAACCCGCGCCACTCCTCCCTCCCGGTCACAGCGTGAGCGCCGGGCGGCTGCGCTCCGCACGTCCCGACGTGCTGCCGCTGCGCACCGACCACGCCACCGACCCGCTCCGAGCGCTCCTGCAGGCCGCCACCGGGATGGGCGAGAACGAGGCCGCGTGCGTACAGATCCTGGCCCGCCCTGCGACCGGCAGCGCCCTGCGCCGGGCCCGCCGCCAGGCCCGCAGACTCAAAGCCGGACACACGCCCGCCCGACCCATCGCTCTGGCCGCCCTCCTCCTCCACCGTGCCCAGGCCTCCGCCACCGGCAAACAGGACCCCGAACACGGCGCCGCCGTACGGCAATCGGCCGCCAAGCTATCCGGTCCGCAGTGGCACTGCATCCTCACCTACGCCGCCACCTGCTCCGCCAAGATGGAGCGTGCGCAGGATGTGGCGCGGGGCCGGGCCCACGCGCTCGCGTCTGCGTTCGGCTTGTACGCCGACCGCAACTACCTCGTACGCACCCGCCTGCGTCACCCCGAACCACACCTGAGCGGCCGGTGCTTCCCGATCTCGCGGCCGGCGCTGCTGTCGGTCCCGGAACTCGCCGCCCTCGCCCACCTCCCCGCCGACGCGGACGCCCCCGGACTCCAGCGGGCCGGTGCCCGCTCCGTCCTGCCCCCGCCCACCATTCCCGAGCCCACGCCCGGCAACGGGGTCAAACCCCTCGGCCGCTCCGACACCGGGGCGCGCCGCGGCGTCGGGCTCGCGGTCCCTGATGCCCGCCACCACCTCCATGTCATGGGCGCGACCGGCTCCGGCAAGTCCACCCTCATCGCGAACCTCGTCCTGGACGACGTACGCCACCACCGCGGCGTCATCGTCATCGACCCCAAAGGCGACCTCGTCACCGACCTGCTGGACCGGCTCCCGGACACCTGCGCCGACCGCCTGGTCCTCATCGACCCCGACGACCCGCACACCCCGCCCTGCCTGAACGTCCTGGACGGCACGGACATCGATGTCGTCGTCGACAACATCACCGGCATCTTCCGCCGGATCTTCACCGCCTTCTGGGGCCCACGCACCGACGACGTCATGCGCGCGGCCTGCCTGACCCTCCTCAAACACCGAGAGCGCACCCGCCAGCTGGTCACCCTCGCCGATGTCCCGCGCCTGCTCGGAGAGTCCGCCTACCGGCTGAGGATCATCCCCGCGCTCAAGGATCCCGTGCTGCGCGGCTTCTGGGACTGGTACGAGTCCATGTCCGACCCCTCCCGGGCGGTTGTCGTCGGCCCGGTGATGAACAAGCTCCGCGCCTTCCTGCTGCGCGACTTCGCCCGCCGCGCCATCGCCGCCGGCCCCTCCACCTTCGACCTTGCCGGCGTCCTCGACGGCGGCATCCTGCTCGCCCGCCTGCCCAAGGGAGCGCTCGGCGAGGAGACCGCCCGGCTGCTGGGCTCCTTCATTGTCGCCGGCACCTGGCAGGCCGCCGCAGCCCGCGCCCGAACCTCCGAGCACGCCCGGATCGACGCCACGCTCAACATCGACGAGGCCCACAACTTCCTGACCCTGCCGTATCCGCTGGAGGACATGCTCGCCGAGGCACGCGGCTACCGCCTGTCCATGCTGCTGGCCCACCAGCACCTCGCCCAGCTCCCCCGCGACCTGCGCGAAGGCATCTCCGCCAACGCCCGCAACAAGATCTTCTTCAACGCCTCCCCCGAAGACGCGGGCGCGCTGGAACGGCACACGCTCCCGACACTGGCCGCGCACGATCTCGCCCACCTCGGTCCTTACCAAGCGGCTGCGCACCTGCTGACCGGCGGCGCGGAATCCGCCGCGTTCACCCTCACCACCCGCCCCTTGCCACTCCTGGTACCCGGCCGGGCCAAGGACCTGCGCGCGGCAGCAGGCGGGCGCACCGGGCCACGCCCAGCCACACGCCCCTGAAGCACACCGTTTCCCCCTCGCCCGCACCTCCTGGTGGTGACCTTTCATGCCCGCACTCCCCCGCCCCGCCGTCGGCCCCGGCTCCCGCTACACCGCCCGCGCCGCCACCACCCGCCCACGCCCCGCCCGGCACGCCGACGTCGCCGCACTCACCCGCACCCTCACCGCCCGTGACCTGTGGCTGGCTCGGATGCTCCATGAGCACCGCGTCCTGACCACCCATCAGATCGCGAGCCTCGCCTACACCTCCCTGCGCTCCGCCCAACGCCGCATGCGCACCCTGCACCAGCACGCCGTCCTCGACTCCTTCCGGCCTCTCACTCAGACCGGCTCCGCCCCCGAGCACTACGCCCTCGGCCCCGCCGGCGCCGCCGTCCTCGCCGCCCACGCCGGATGCGACCTCGCTGGCCTCGGCTGGCGCCCCAGCCACACCGGCCGCATCGCCTACTCTCCCTCCCTCGGCCACGACCTCGGCGTCAACGAACTCCTCACCCACCTCGCCGCCCACGGCCGCAGCACTCCAGGCGCCGGGCTCACGCTCTGGCTGTCCGAACGTTCCTGCGCCCGACGCTGGGGCGACCTCGTCCGTCCCGACGCCTACGCACACTGGCGCGAAGGCGACCATCAGCTGCCGTTCTTCCTCGAATACGACACCGGCAGCCAGACCCTCGCACGCGTCGCGGCCAAACTGACCGCCTACGCCGCCTTCGCCACCGCAGCCGACGCCCGTCCGGCACTGCTCATCCACACCTGCACCGCCTCGCGCGACCAGGCACTCCGCCGCCGCCTCACCGCCCCGGCACGGGAACTGGGGCTGCACATCGCGACCTCCTCCGCGGACTTCACCACCACCGAGCCCTGGGGCTCTTGGTGGAGCCCTCTCGGACCCGGGGACACCCGCCGCACCACCCTCACCAACCTCTCCACCCGCTGGCCCCGGCTCGGTCCGGCTGCCGAACTGGAACCGACCGACGTCGACACCGCCCTCACCCTCCCCGTGCCCCCACTCCCGCCCTCGCCCGAGGCCGACTCGTGAGCTCCCTGTTCGCCAAAACCGCCGGAGGCATCGGCTGCGCGATCCTCGCCCTGTCAATGCTGCCCGCCCTCGCCGTCGCCGCACTGCTGGGCGGGCTGTCCTCCGGCGGGAGCGTGGTCGCCTCGCCCAGCAAGCAGGCACTGGCAGACATCCCCGCCTACCTGCTCGCCCTCTACCAACGCGCCGCCCCGGAGTGCCCAGGCCTTTCCTGGACGGTCCTCGCCGCGATCGGCAAGGTCGAGACCGACCACGCGCGCAACCCGGACATGGTGTCCTCGGCCGGCGCGGTCGGACCGATGCAGTTCCTGCCGTCCACCTTCCAGGCATACGCCCACCCGGTACCACCGGGCGGAAGAACGCCGCCCACACCCTGGGACCCGGTCGACGCCGTCTACGCCGCCGCCCGACTGCTGTGCGCCAACGGCGCGAAGAGCGCCAAGAACCTGCGCGGCGCCATCTGGAGCTACAACCACGACGACACCTACGTGAACCAGGTCCTGAAGATCGCCAACACCTACGAGGCCGCCGCCCCCGCCCCAACTCAAGCCGCTGCCAAGGCGATTGCCTTCGCCCGCGCCCAGCTCGGCACCCCGTATGTGTGGGGAGGAGACGGCCCGGCCGACGGCGGCTTCGACTGCTCCGGCCTCACCCAAGCCGCCTACCGCCGCGCCGGAATCAGCATCCCCCGCGTAGCGCAGACCCAGTACGACGCCGGCCCCCACGTACCCAGGGGAGCACAACTGATGCCGGGAGACTTGCTGTTCTTCGGCAACAGCCCCCGCACCATCACCCACGTCGCCCTCTACACGGGCGCCGGACAGGCCATCGACGCTCCGCACCCCGGAGCCGTCGTCCGACAAGGCCCCGCCCGCACCGATTCCTCCTCCTTCCAGGGCGCCACCCGCCCCTGGGCACATCAAAGCGTCGGCCGGTGAAACAGAAGATCCCGGCCCACGAGGCCGTAACCCTGCTGCGCACCATGACCCGAGTACTGTGCGCCGTAGGAGTCCTCGCCCTGATCTTCACCACCGTCAACGTCACCCGATTCGCCACCAGCCGGAACGTGCCCGCGCCCATCGCGGTACTCCTCGACCCGATGATCGGCACCGCACTCGCCGGCGTCCTGTACGTCGACGCGCGCCTCGCCTCCTGGGGCATCAACCCACCGGCCTGGTCAACCACCCTGCGCTGGGGTGCCGGATGCACCGCCGCCCTCATGAACACCTGGGAGAGCCTGTGGCCCGACGGACAGATCGGCTGGCCCCACCAGGCCGATCCAGCAGCTGTCCTCCTCCACCTGACCCCAGCCCTGTTGCTGATCGCCCTGACCGAAACGATCGCCGCCTACCGACGCACCATCACCGACCTCCTGGAAGCGGTCGGCCCCGCCGACCCGACCGACCCCGCCAGCCCACCCACGCCAACCCATCACCGATCGGTCCCACAGCGCATCGATCCCAACTCCCCCAGTCCCGATCTGCTCGCGGTCCTGCCCCCGGACGGAAGATCCGATCACGAACCCGAACCAGCCCATACGCCTGCCGCCCCCGACAAGCCACACACGCGTGCCAACACGCCCGTCGACCGCCCCACGGCCCCCCAACCCCGGCCCGTCGGCAGCGGAGCGGCAGACGCCGACGTGTGGCCGCGCGCCATCGCGCTGGACACCGCGGCCCGTGCTGCCACCGGCAACCCGGCAAGCATCTGGCGGCTGCGCACCGAACTGCACATCGGCCCCGACCGCGCCCGACAGATCCGTGAACAGCTCTTGTCCCGCCGCCCCGACCCTCCATCCCCGCTCGGGTGAACCTTCCTGGTCGGCCGTTCGGTCCGTTCCAACCAATCCGATACGTGAGCTGTCCAGCCCCACTCACCGATCGGCGCAGCGGGCCCCGGCCCGCACGTTCCCGGCGTCCGTGACACCGCTCGTGAGCTGGTCCGATCCGCCGACAACCGTCTCGCTTGACTTCGCGGCGGAGCGGAGCGTCCATGGTCGTGGCCGCCGCACCGAGCGGACCCACGGATATCTGTCAATCCGCCCGCTGCTCGGCCGTGTTCGCCCGGGAGACACGCAATGCGCACGCGCCCGGCGACCACCCGCGCCCCGCAACCATGCGGGTCCGCACCCCGGCCGGGGACCTCACCCACCCAGAACCCGACGGAAACGAGGTTCCCTCATGTCCAACGCCACGACCGACAACACCCGGACGCTGCACGCCGTACCCGACCGCGGGCCGCTGACAGGGCTGCCAGGCGCCCCCGCCGCGATCTACGCTGAGCTGATCAAGCTCACCGGTGACAACGTGGCCACGGCGGCCGAACTCTCCCTCGCCGCCGGCCTGGGCCGCTCCACCACCGGCAAGGCTCTGGTCACCCTGGAGGAGCAGGGCTTGGCCATCCGCACACCGGGCGGCCACGACGGCCCCCGCCGCACCCCCGACCGCTGGCGTGTCGCACCCATCGGTGAGGACACCATCAGCGACACCGAGAGCGATCAGGACGTCGTGAACACCGAACCGGCCGAACCCGCCGCAGCCATCACCCCGGAGCCGAGCGAGGACGGCGTGGACAACGAGGATGCCCCGGCCGACGAGGCCGTCACCCCCGCCGTGCCGGACGACGACGAAGCAGATGCCAGCATCACGGCATCTGCTGCAGCACTGCAGACGCCCCCCTCGGAGGCCACGCAGAGCGAAGACGGCGGAAGCGGTGATGCTCCGCACGCCGCGGACGGCAACAGCGCGCCGACGGCCGAGGAGCCGCCCGCCCGCTGCTCAGGCCAGCCTCGGGCAGCGGACGGCGGCACCGGTGGAAGTGTGCTCCTGCCGGGCGGCAAGCAGCGGCTCGCACCCGGAGGGCTGCGTCAGATGGTCATCGACCACCTGTCGGCGCATCCCGGCGAGGCGTTCACGGCCACGGGCATCAGCCGTGTGATCGAGAAGTCCTCGGGTGCGATCGCCAATGCCCTGGTCAAGCTCGTCATCGAGAACATCGCTGAGCAGGTGAGCGACCGGCCGCGCACCTACCGCATGGCAACGCCGGACGGCAACGTGTAGTCGACCGGAGGCACCGAACCAGACTGGGTCCCAAGGGAGTTGGGACCCAGTCTGGCTGCTGGGCGAGTGTCGCGCATCAAGCTGGTGGCGACGGACAGAGTGAGGCTTACGGTAACGACCTGGCTGAATCTTCAGGGCGCTCGTCAGAAGCAATTCGTCGGCCGTTGGCGGGATTCAGGCCTGATCGGGCGTTTTGTTATGGGCGCGTAACGGCACCGGAAGAGGCGCAACGGGCAGCAGGGCCGACTCATCTGAATGATCGGCGAGGGTGCAACCGGGTGCAGTCGCGAAAAGGGGTGCTCACCGCTCTTGACCCTGCCGTGCAGCGCCTCCAGTTGCTGTCTGCGGCATCCGAGCGTCACCACGAGTGCCGGTTCGCCACCCGCCTATGGGCGAGCCACAGCAGCGACCCGGCGAGGAGGTCGCGCTGTGCCCCGGCGAACCGCACGGAGAACCCGCCTTCCTCCCGCCGCATGAACGGTGTGACTCTCACGGTGTACGACCTCCCGAGTGCAACAGCACCTACGGCCGCTGCGCACGCCATCCTCAAACTGCTTGGCGGCGTACTGATAGGCATGGATGTTGTACGGCGTCTTCATGACCAACACCCCTTGGCTGTCGTAGACGACCTGCGAGCCTTGCCGGGTGTCACCGACGAACTGGCTGAGTGCAGAGTGGCCATGGCGTCGGCGTCGCTCATTGCTGCTTCTTGGTCTGTCAGCCTGGCATACACACACGATGGGATGTCACGTGGGCACCGGTGCACGGCGTCCCGGCAGGGGCAGGGAGACAGGCCCTGCCGAGCCCGGGGCCCTGCGGCCCGGGTTCGGCGGGGCCTGGGGCACCCGGCAGTGTTGGTGCTACGTGACGTTGAGGTTGTCGTCCACGAGGAACTCCGGGTAGCTGAAGCGTTCGCCAAGCACGACGAACGCTTCGCAGCGGTCCTCGTCGATCGCCACGAAGTACGCCTTCATTGCCCTCAGGAACAGCCGGAACCCGAGATCCGCGCAGGCTTCAGTGACAACCCGTTCCAGTGCGGGAACCAGACCGGGCACCGACCCGCCGGTGGAGGCACGCTCCAGCTCGTCGGAAACAGCGCCGATCTGTTCCAGCACGCGCCTGCGCAGCCCGGCGTCCGTCACAGGCTGTGGCGGGGGCGGGACGAACGCGGAGTCGGCCTTGCGGATGCCCGCGGTCCAGGCCTGCTCGATCCGCGCCATCCACTCCCGTCCGGTCAGGCCGTGTTCGGCGGGGTCGAAGTACGCCTTCGTGGTTCCCAGCCACACGGTGCGGAGCACCTCGTCCGGCAGTGGGGAAGCCAGCAGTCTGCGCACGTCCTCACCGATCTGCATGATGATGGTGCGGTCCGCCAGGTCGCCGGCCCCCTCGACCAGACTCAGCTGGACGTCCACGGGTCCGCTCTGGGGCACGAACCTGGCGTGGTCCTCCTCGGAGAGCCATACCGGGTACTCGGACCTCGACGCGAGCCAGCTCAGCCCGATGTCCAAGATGAACTCCTCGTCACCCGCCATCTGCTCGTCGGTGCGATTCACCTGCTCCCCGAGCGTGTGAGCCTGGTCGACGCCCTCCTCCAGCTTCAGGCAGTTGTCGAGCGCCTTCTGTGAATGCCCACCCCGGGGACGGACGTAGAAGGTGTGCAGGCCGTCGACGGTCAGCTCGTAGACCTGCCACGGACCCATCCCCGGCCGGTCACGTGGTGCGGTCGCCTCGCTCTGCCCCTCCCGCTCGGGGAGTAAAGCCCCGCCAGGGACTACCTGGCGGGGATTCGACTTCATCGATCTGTCGAGATCACTCTTGGCTCAAGGCAGCTCGGAGGTAGGCGGTCAGATCACCGGTCGGCACCTCGACCCAGTCCGCCCCGGGCAGCCCAAGGCGGACCTCGTAACGCTCTCCGTCCAGCTCATGCACCAGGACCTGACGCTTCGTTCCGTCCGGCAACGGAAACGGATCCACACGCAGGCGGACGGCACCGTGCGTGATCGATGGGAACATGTTCCTCAGTACCTCATCCGCATGGAGGCGACGCAGAAGGTTCCACTGTCTCCGGTGGAAGTCGGACGACAGAAGGCCGGACCACTGCAAAGAGGTAGGCTCTCCGCTTTCGATCGCCCGGGCGAATTCATCGAGCTCCAAGAATTCGAATCTCGCCTTCAACTTGTCGAGAGGCATTCCTTCCCGCCATGCAGCGACCGCCTCCACGAGCAATCCGAGGTCGCCCGTCGAGCCGATCTCCCAGGCGAATCCGGGAACCCCTTCGGCGAACCCGGCAAGGAGGACACGCAGCCGGAACAGACGCTCCTCGGTCGCAGTATGGACCGACAAGAAGCCCCTCGCCGTTTCGATGACGTCGGACTCCCAAGGCGGTAGCCCGGTGTCGCATCCGTGCAGCTCCGCCGCCTCTTTCATAGCCGGTCCAAGGCCGCCCGCAGCGGTCACGTCCGGGTACAGGCCCGTCCGATAGGTACACATATTCGACTCCTCGGCAGTGGCAGTAACCGATGACCGAACCCTTCACGGGGGCAAGGTCTCCCTTCAGCACCGATAGGTCCGGCATTGATGTCGGGGGATCCAGTCGCATGGCTCCACCTGGACCCGACGGGGAGTAGAACTTGATCGAACTCCACGGGCGCTGACCATTGGCGAGCGCCCTCACGATCACAGACATCTCGTAACCTGTGGCCCGTCCGGCCTCACCGGCCGTCAGGCCACGCTGGGCAGCATCGATGAAGTTTCCCTTGTCGGCCAGTCCCGACATGTTGATGTGCAGCGTCATACTCGGGTCGGCGATGGCCATTTCCGCAATACGTGCGAAGTCCCTCGGGGACACGTTGGAGAAAGTGGTGAACTTGTTCTCGGGCAGCGCGGCCCACTCGTCGAGCTTCCCACCGTTCTGCCACCCCAACGCCACCTTACAGTTGTGGACAAGGACCGGTGCGGTGCCCGCCAGTACGAAGAAGGTATGCACGTCGTCGACCGTGAGGTTCGAAGACCGTACACGGAGTCAGGCCCTGGCGATCGAGGAGGGCGGTCACCGCTTGGACGGAGCCCTCCGGGATGCGTAGGCGGTCGCCGACGCGCAGGCAGGAGCCGAGCAGGCGGTGCACGTCTGCGAGCAGCAACGCCGCCGCCGAATCCGGGGTTTGCGCGCTGTCGTCGGCGGCCGCGACCTGCCGGACATGGTCGTCTGCGCCGCTCTCGTTCCAGCCCCTTTCGAACCACGACGAGAGCGCGTCACGTGGGGGTGCGGCCCGGGAGGTGCCGCGGGGGCGGGCGGTTTCCCCGCCCGCCCCCGCGGCACGACGTCAGTCGGTTCGGTCGATGCGTCCTTCGGATCCCGAAGGCTCCTCACGCATGGTGAGCCATGGTGAAAGAAGGCTCGTGAACTCCTCGTCGGAAATGTGGACGCTCCCCAAGCCGAACCTCTCCCATGCTTGCGCCCGCTGCAGAACGGGCAGCGGTATGTCAAAAGCGAGACGGAAGCAGGCAATGAAAGGGACGGCCCTGAACCCTGCACCCAGCTTGTCTCTGGCGAGCAATGCGAGTTCTATCGCGTCCTTTCCATCAGCGTGAGCCGCCTTCAGCTCGTCGACAAGAATCTCCATCTCATTCATCTCGTGTCCGACTTTCCGATCTTTCGCGTGACGGTGTTGGGGCGGGACGCGGCCTCGCGGTACCCGCCCCAACGCGTTTCCTTCAGCCGTGGATGCCGTGGGCCGGTGACCTAACGACGGAAGGTCACGCCCACGTTTGTGTAGTGACCCGGCATTCCTCTGAGCTCAGTTATCTCCACCTTAGTGAAACCTGCTCGTGCGGCCATCTTTCCCGTAAACGTTTCCTTCAGTGCCGCTTCTTCGAGCGATGCACCGCCCCGTACAGCCGCATTGAAGGAGTTCAGATTGTCGCTGAGCGTACCTCCGTCCTGCCAGTATCCCTTGATGCCCTTCACTGCGTCGCCGAAATGTGCGAGTGCGGCGTTGAACATCTCGCTGCCTCTGGGAGGTGCGTCCTTGATCGCCTCGATGGCGAGCCCGAAGAGACCGTCCTTGTCGATGTCTGCGACGATCGAGGCCCCACTGGGGTATTCCGCATAGTAGACGGGGCAGTCGACGTTGTGGACCAGTACGGGAGTCCGGCCCGCGAGCACGTAGAAGGTGTGGAGGTCGGCGATGCTCAGGTCCCACACCTGCTGTGGTGCGGCCACGGGGCGGATACCGACCACGTTGTGCAGAGCACCGGTCGGAGTCCGGAGTGAGTCTGCCCTGTGCAGGCTGGAGGCGTGCACCCAGCCCCGGCCCGGAACATACATCCGGTGTCCCGGCGTGGTCAGTATCCGTCCGCCGTCAGCGAAGGAGATCTGCAGGAGCCGGTCTGCCGAGTGAGAGAACGTCGACGTGACCGGTTCGGGGCCGGTCGTACCGGCGTCCGGGTCAGTGGCGAGCAGTCGATCGCCGACCTTGACCGCGTCGATGCGCCTGACCGAGCCATCGGCGAGCAGTACGGGTGTCGCAGCGGGGAAGCTGTTCTTCAGGCAGAGTCCACGCAGTCTCTGGCCAAGTGACTTGAAGATGCCGGCGACAGCATCTTCCGGCAGATTGAGGGCGCGCAGTGCTTTCCATGCGTCCGTGAACGCGATCCCGGTACGGGCGGCCACGTCTGCTGCTTTGAGCGCGTCGGCGATGGGCCGAAGGATCTTGCCCGCGAACAGGCTCGCGACGTCCAGGGATGCCCAGCCGCAGCCGCTCCAGCTTCCGCTCCCACCACCGGGGGTGAGCTTCTGGGCGCACTTGATCCAACTGCCGAAGAGGATGTCGATCGGGTCGACGCCCTCCTGCCACTCGGCAATCGTGATGTTGTGGGTGACCTTTTCGTAAAGTACGTCGGTCTTGACTGTCTGGAGGTAATGCGTCGCGCCGGAGGGGCACATCAACTTCTGCGGATCGATGCCTTCGGCGCTGCACAGATAGAGGTCGACGACGGCCTTGTACGGAAGCTTCGCCGTGATCGTGCAGTTGCCCGTGTAGGCGAGGTGGTTCCACCAGTGCTCGCAGCCGTCGGTCTTGCTGACGACCTCCGGGTCACCGACCTTCTCGATGTGGTCGATGACGTAGAACATGTTGCCGATGGAGCCGCCGCTTCCGTCGGGGACGGTTCCGGCTTCGATCTGTTTGCCCTTGGCGGCCTTCTCGGCCCTGTCGGCGGCCTCTTGGGCTTCCTTGGCGTACTTGTCGGCGTCCTTTGCGGCTTGTTCGGCCTCGGTAGCGGCGGTGTCGGCGCGGTCGGCGGCGGCGCGGGCGTCCTTGGCGTCCTGCTCGGCCTGCGCGGCCGCGGTACGCGCGGCGTCGGCGTCGAGTGCGGCGGTATCGGCCGAGTTGCGGGCGTCCTTGGCGTAGCCCTCGGCGTTTCCTGCGGCGGTGTCGGCGGCTGCGGCGTCGGCGGCGGCCTGTTGGTCGTAGTCGATGGTGCGGGCCAGGGACGCGGCGGCTGCTGAGGCGGCCTTGGCGGCGTCGGCGGCGTAGCCGAGGGCTTCCTTGGAATAGGTGCGGGCGTCGGCTGCGTACTGGGCGGCGTTGGCGGCGTGCTGGTAGGCCTCTTTGGCGTCGCCCTTGGCCTGGTCGGCGAGGTTCTTGGCCGCGTCGGCCTCGGCGGCGGCGTTCTTGGCGTGGGCGTCGGCGACGGCCTGTTGCTGGTCGGCGATGGATTTCGAGGCCTGTCCGGTCAGGACTACCAGGACGGCTGCTGCGTCGGTGTCGACGTACGGTGAGCCGAGCTGGATGGCGTCGTTGGCGGGGGCGGCGACCTTCTCGGCCGCCTTGCCCGCGTCCACGGCGGCCTGGGCGGTGACATGGGCGTAGCCGGCGGCCTTGGCGGAGGCGGTGAGTGCGTTGCCGGCTTCGGTGTTGGCCGCGTCGGCCTGGGTCTTGGCGTCCTTGGCGTGCTGTTCGGCCTCGTCGGCGAGCTTGACCGCGGCCTTGGCTTCGGTGGCGGCGTCCTGGGAGGCCTTGATGGCGTCTGCGGCGGCACTGGTGGCGGTCTTCACCGCCGCGTCCGCCTTCGCCTTGTCGGCCTGCGCGGCGTCCGCGTCCGAGCGTGCCCGCTTGGCGGCGGCCTCGGCGCGGGTGGCCGCGGCGTCGGCGTCGGCTGCCGCCTGGGTGGCGGCGTCCGCGGCCGCACGGGCGTTCTTCGCCGCGGTTTCGGCGTCGGTGGCCGCCTTGTCCGCGTCGTTCGCGGCAGCGCGTGCCGCGGTTGCGGCGTCCCCGGAATCCAGGGAGTCGGCGTAGGCGTCTTTGGCATCGGCCTTGGCGCGGGCCGCGTCCGCTTTCTGCTCGGCGTCCCAGGCGTCGTCGCGCTTGGCCTTGGCATTGTCGCGGGCTGTGTTCGCGTCGTCCCGCTTGCCCTCGGCGGTCTTCTCTGCGGTGTCGGCCTTGTCCTTGGCGTCCTTGGCCCGGGTCGCCTGGGCCTCGGCGTTCTTCCTGTCGTCGGCGGCCTCGGCCTGCTTGGCGGCGGCCGTCTCCTTCTCCGCCTTCGCCGTCTTCTCCTGAGCCTGTGCGTCCAGCCGCTTGGCGTGCGCGTCGGCGGCAGCCGCCTTCGCGTCGCCCTCGGCCTTCACGGCGTCGGCGAGCTTGGCCTCGGCGGTCTCCTTGTCCTTCTTGGCGTTGTCCCGGTGGACCTTGGCCGCGTCGGCCGCGGCCTTGGCCTCCTCCTCGGCGGCCTTCGCAGCCTCCTTGCGGAACTCGGCCTTCGACTGCGCCGCCTGCGCCAGGGCGCGCTGGGCGATGGTCGCGCTGTCACCGGCGGAGGCGCGGGTGGCGGCCTCGGCCGTCTCACCCGCCTTCTCCATCGCCGCGAGCGCGGCGGCAGCTCCCCGGGTGACCTGCGCCTTCTGCTCACCCACCAGCAGACCGCGGCCCCGCGGCGCCCCATTGGCGTCCGCGATGCCGTAGGCGGCCTGAAGTGCGCTGTCGGAAGCCGTCGCGGCCTTCTGCGCGGACGCCAACCCCGCCTTGAGCACGGCAAGCTGGCTCTTCGCACCCGTCTGGGCCAGGGTGATGCCGGTGGTGGCCTTGGTGAACTGGGCCTTGTCCGGGTACGACAGGCTGTCGGTGCCGTCGTGGCCCTGGGGGACGACGCGGATCTTCTGCGCGTCGGTGCCGTTGCACGTGTACAGCTGGGTGTCGTTGCCGTTGTCGAAGGTGTGCAGGTCCAGGCACTTGCCGGTGGCGGCGTTTTTCAGTTCGCCGGCGGCGCGGACATCAAGCTGCCACTGCTGCGCCGGGGAGCCGTTGCACGTCCAGAGCTGGATCTTCGTGCCGTTGGTGTCGTTGCCGCTCTTCACGTCAAGGCACTTGCGCGCGTTGGTGTTGTACAGGGCGTACCCGCCGTCGTAGGCACCCCAGAACTTCCACTCCTGGGCGGCACTGTTGTTGCAGGTGTAGACCTGCACCGGGGTGCCGTTGGCCGTGCCGCTGCCCTGCACATCCAGGCACTTGCCCTTGGCCGCCTCCACCCGCATGACCAGGGAGGAGTCACCGATCCAGCCGACGCCACCAGGACTCCAGTAGTCCTGCCAGCGGGTCAGATGGTCGGCGACCCAGGAGTTTCCCAGCATGCCGCTCAGCGCCTTCGCGCCCTTGGTCAGGGCGTCGACCGCGCTCTTGTTCGCGTCCAGGATCTGGTTGCGCTGGGTGGCCTGTGAGGCGACCTCCTGCTGCCACTCGGCGGCCGCGGTGGAGGTGACATCGCCCAGCACGTTGTCCGGGTCCAGCGGATCACGCCAACCACAGCCCGCGAAGCGGGACTTCACGTCCTCCACCGCGATGCGGTACTCCGGCGTACCCGGCTGCGGAGCCGTACGCGGGAAGCCGCCGGAGGACAGGAAGACCCGCGCGTCGTCCGCGCCGGCGTTCGTGGCCGGGCCGCCGTGCATCCACTGGAACGCGCTGCGCTCGGCCAGCGCCCGGTTCCACTCCTGCTGCGACATGCCCGCCGGGTCCGGGTCCTTGCCGTAGAGCGGGGTGCCCACGGCGTCGACGGCCTTGAGCGTGGCGGTGTCGGCCGCCGGAGTGGCGTCCTCGTAGAAGTCGCTGTCACTCTTCCAGAACCGGCTGGCGACCCACGTGCTCAGACCGGTCCGGCTGTAGAAGCTCTGCTCACCGTCGGGCGGCCAGTGGAACGCTGCGTCGGTGAAACCGCCGGGGGTCGCCAGACCGTCGAGAGGCTTCTTCCATCCGTCCCGCTGAGCAGAGAGATCGTCCATCTCCTTGCTCGCCGCGTCCCGGTCCTTCTGGTACGCGACGGCCAGCGGCGTCTGCTCCCAGTTCTTCCGGTCCGCCAGGACATGGAGTTTGTCGGCGCTCTGGTTAAGGCCGTCCTGCGCAGTCGCGGCCATCGTCGGGCCGCCGAGCCGCAGCACGTCGGTCATCAGGCACTGGTCCTGCCGCAGCTGCTCGGCCGTGGTGTCCTGGTACCAGGGGTAGGAGTCGGCGGCCGGCTCGGGGGCCACCGGCCCGGCCGAGCCGGGCTGGATGGCGAGTCCGGCCAGAACGGCCAGCGCCGTGACACTGGTGACGGCGGACGGCAGTCTCCGTGGTCTTCGTGTTCCGGGCAGGCGGAACCAAGGTCTGGGGTGCACAGAAGCATCCCTTTCTGCGTTCATGGAAGTGCGGGCCGGGAGAAGGCCGAAGAACAGGGAGCGGCAGGGCTCGTTCCTGACGGCATGCCAGGTGGGCTGGATCCCGTACGCGTTGCGATCTACGGACGCTGCGGGCGTCCAGACGGCAGGTACTACGGCATGACGGTGCTACCCCTCCCCGTGAGCGACGCTGTTCCCCCGGCCGCTGGTCAACACGCACGGACACGGATTGGTCATGATCCGGTCAGGCGCGGCTTTACCCTACGCATACACAGATCTGCCGTACAGATGTTCACTTCCGGGCGAGCGAAGATGCTGGCCTGAAACTGCCAGCCTGATCAGCTGCCGGAGAAGGCAGAAGGAGTCCGCCCCCGCAAGGAGATTCCGCGATCTCTTTGTGGAGTTCCTGTGCGCATGAATGGCAAAAGGGGAGTCATCAACCGACAAGAGATGGCCGGTTTTCGCCCCTGATCACGCCCGGGCGCAGTTCATCGCCGCCCCCTCAACGTGCCCGGCCGCAGCCGCCGCAGAAGCCGCCGTTGTTGCACGGACACGAGCAATGACCCGCCACGCGGCGCTGGGCCGCAAGGCTCCGGACCTGGGCGAGGAAGCTTGGGGGCGGGCGACGCAGGAATGTCCGGGACAGGGTCGGTGTGGCGCACGGCCGCCGCGAGCAGGCCGGTGCGTGCCGCGTGTGGGGCAGCTTGACGAGGGCCCCAAGTCGGTGCGTCAAGTGCGGGTCCAGCAGGCTGACGGGGGTACGGGTGCAGGCCAGTTATCTATACGGCGGCCTCCGCTACGGCCCAGGCGAGAGTGGGCGCGTCTAGGTCGGCGTGGTCCTCGGCCGGCAGGCGCTCCGCCACACGGGCCAGCAGCGCGGCGAGCGGCGGTCCCGGCCGTCGTCAGCCGTTGCGAGGAGGGTGTGGGCTCGGCGGAGGAGTTGGTGTACGAGCGGGTGATGCTGTGGGGCTGCGGGTGCGGGCATGGTGTAGGGGCTCTTTTGGACCGGGGTGGACCGGTGCCGTGGCATCGGCCCACCGGTGGAGGGTCGTGGAGGATGGGGCGGGGGCCCGGTCGCGGGCCCCGGGTGGTCAACTGCGGTCGGTCACGCTTCAGATGTGCCGGACGGCGGACTGGTAGCTGTCCAGGACGAGGGCGAGTTGGTTCATCTGCTGGGCGAACCGTGCGGCATGCAGGTCGGTGGCGTGGCCGCTGCTCGTGAGCAGGCCGGTGACCGGGACGAAGGCCGGATCCCCGTGGGGGTTGAGGGCGTCGCCGAGGCGGTCGCGTACCTGGGCGGCGTGGCGGCGCAGTTTTCCGTGGAGCCGGTCGGCCTCTCGGGAGGTGTCCTGGACGAGGCCGGCCAGCGCGCCGAGCGCGGTACCGCGCTGCAGTTTCTGGTCGGCCAGGCGCCGGTAGCCGTCCTCGCCGAGGACGGCCCGGACGGCCTGGGTACCCGGCCCGGGACTGATCTGCGGGTCGGTGCTTGAAGAAGCGGGTGCGGCAGGCGCGTTGGTCCGGGCTGCGCTGCCTCGGATACGACTGGTGCGGTTCGTCATGGTGGACGGTCCTTCCTGTTCGGGGGGGGCGCGATGGTGGGGTGTCAGAGGATTTCGCCGTAGTGGCAGGTATTCGCATGGCCCTGGTCGCCGGTGAACGTGTCCGGCAGTGCCGTCGTGGAGGGCAGGTCCTCGGGTGTGTGCGGCGGGCGGGCGAGATACGTGCCGAGGTCGGCGAGGTGCCGGATTTCGGCGAGGGGGACCTGGCCGGAGCACGCGGGGCACGGGCCCAGCAACTCGAACGCCTCGTCGTCGTAGTTCGGGAAGCGTGCGAGGAAGAGGTACTTCTCGTTCGTGTCGGGGCAGGTGGCGGTGGCCAGTACGGGTTCGCCGGGGGTGGTGCGGCGGCGCAGCCAGTCGGGGGCGGTGGTGATCTGATCCAGGCCGAGTCCGAGGGCGGCGGCCAGTCGTACGGCGGTGCGGGCGTGTTCCCCGCCGCGGTAGGGGCCGTGCGGGCTGATTGCGGTGTTGTGGCGGATGAACACGGCGGCGGCGTGGGCGCGTTCGGCGAGTGAGGTCATGGCGGTTGTGGTCTCCTTCGCGGTCGTGGCGGGTGGGTGGTTGGGGTGGAGGCGGCTCGCGGCGTAGGGGCGGGCGGCCGGGCTGCTGTTTGGGCGTGGGTTCCGGTGCCTGGCTGAGCTGCGTAGTGGTTGGTGTGCGGCTGGGTGGCGCCCCCGGGCGGGGCCGGGGGCGCCACCTGGCGGGTCAGGCGGTGGTTGCGGCGAGGGCGGCGGTGGCGGCCTGGCCGATCGCGGTGGCGGCCTGGGCCGGGTCGGTGAGTTCCAGGAGGGTGGCGCCGGGCAGGGGGTGGGGGTCGGTGTCGAAGGCGAGCCACAGCACCGCGCACCCGGCTGTGCGCAGGGCGGTGATGCGGTCGGCGGCGCGGGCGGCCTCGTCGGGGCGGTAGTGGCCGTCGGAGGCGATCACCAGGAGTCGGCCGGTGCCCGGTGTGGTGAGGTCGAGGGCGGCGCTGAGGGCATCGGTGGCCTCGGCGAGGCTGTGCCCGCCGCCGTCCGCGTCGAATTCGGTCACCTTCGAGGGGACGCGGCCCGGTTGGGTGATCGCGGTCAGTGCGCGGCGGTAGGCGATGGCGGCGGTGCGTGAGTCGGGGTCGGTCAGGGCGGCGGCCTTGGCGACGATCCAGGCGGCCGAGGCGATCGGGGCTGCGGCGGCGCTCATCGAGCCGGAGACGTCGACCGCGATTGCGACGCGCAGGGGCGGGGTGGGGCCCTGGCGGCGCTGGGTGCGGATCCAGGGCTGGGCGGTGGGCAGGGCACCGGCCGCTTTCTGTGCGTCCCGGGCCAGGGCGCCGCGCATGTTCAGGCGCCCGGGCGGGACGGCCGAGGCGGTGACCGTGGTGGTGCGTTCGCGGTAGGCCGCCTGGCGCAGGGCGCGGGCGAGGCGCCCGGCCGCCGCCTTCTCCGCTGGCGTGGGCGGGCGGGTGCCGGTCACCGGGGAGGCGGCGCGGCCGATTCGGCCCCGGGTTCGCTGGCTTTCGGGGGTGTAGGGGCGTTTGCCGGGGCCGAAGACCTTCTCGGCGATACCGGCCGCGTGCCGCGCCTGGGCAGCCTGCGTGGTTTTCGCCCGGGTCCGGGAGGTGCGGGCGGCCGTGATCCGGGCCTGGGCTGCTCGTTGGGTGGCCTCGTTGGCCGCGACCGTGGCGGTGACCCTCCCGACCGCAGCGGCGAGCTCACCGCCGCCGCTGGCGTTGCCGTGGCCGTTGCTGGGGCCCGGGGTCGGTCGGGGCTGATCAGGTGCTGCACCCAGTACTTCGCACCAGGCGCGGGCGTGGGCCAGCATGGCGGGTGCGTCGTCGTCGGCGGTGGCGTGCACGGCCGTCCAGATCATCTGGAGCTGGGCGAGTGTGTCCTCGCCGAGGATCTGGTGTACGGCGTGGTGGAGGGGTTCGGTCTCGTCGGGGTCGAGGATTCCGGCGTCCCGGCGGGCCAGGATCAGGCCTGCCGCCCCGGCCGCCTCCCACCGGTCGGCCGGGCCCTTGGTGGTGAAGTCCGCCATCACCATGTGCTGGATCGCGGTCCGCAGGTGTGCCCGGTCTGCGGGGCGGCGCGTGATCTGGGCGTGTTCGACCCGTGACTCCTCCAGCAGCTGGGCTGCCGTATCGAGGGCGCTGCCGCGCAGGGGTAGTGGGGTGGACCAGCGGCTGTGGGCGGCGTGTGCGGCTTCGTGGGTGAACACGCCCCAGGCGATAGGGTAGTTGTTCTCGTCGCCCGCCTGGTTGGGGTTGATGGCGGCGGGGTGGAGGGGGGCGAACAGGGCCCGGTCGATCTCCAGTTGGGCGGTGGCGGGGAAGAAGGCGGCCGGGGCGCCGGAGCGGGTCTGGTCCTCGCAGGTGACGATCACGTCGTCGCGCCCGGCAAGTTCCGGGAGCCGTTCGGCCAGGGCGGCGGCGATCCGCAGCCAGTGAGTGTCCTGCGGGCGGGGCGTGGCCTCGTAGGCGGGGCCGCCGTCGTCTTCCCAGCGGGCCAGGGCCTGTTCGGTGTCGGTGACGGCCGGGCGGGTGGGCAGGAGGTGAGCGGGTGCAGGCATGCCGGTTGGGTCCCTTCCAGAAAGGCGCCGGTGGGCGGGGTGGGTGCCCGGGGCCGGGTATGTGTCCTGGCCCCGGGGGATGTGTCAGAGCTGGCGGCCCAGGGCGAGGGCGGTGACCGGGCGGCCGGTGGCCTTGGTGACGATCTCGGCGACCGTGTCGCGGTCTTCCAGGGGGGCGATGCCGACCAGGTTGGCGAAGGCCGTCTCGGCGCCGAGCACGTCGGCGATCTTCTGGAAGGCGATCAACTCCCGTAGCTGCGGCGCCCATCCGATGTCGCCCGCCTGCTGGAGGGCGGACAGGTTGCGGGCGATGCGTACGGCCGCGCGGTTGATCTTCAAGGAGGCGGCCAGGTCGTAGTCGGAGCCGACCTGGATCTGCACACTGAACCGGCTGGAGAGGGCTTCGGTCAGTACGGCCCCGTGGACGCCGGGGTTGTGTCCGGCGATCACGTAGAAACCGTCGGCGGCGGTGACCGTCTCGCCCTTGTGTGCCTTGACCTGGATCTGCCTGCGCCCGTCCATCGCCGGATACAGGGCGGCCAGTACCTTCGGGGAGATCAGCGTGGCGTCGTCCAGAAGGAGGGCTCGGCCCTCCTGCATGGCGGTGACGAGGGGTCCGTAGACGAACTCGTAGCCGCCGTTTGAGTCCTGGGTGTATTCGCCGATCAGGTCGCCGACCGTGGTGTCGCCGTCCCCGGCCACCGTGACCAGGTCCGGGAAGGCCGCCTCGATCAGTGAGGTCTTGCCTGTGCCCGGCGGGCCGTACAACAGCACCGCCACCTGAGCCTCGCGCAGCCTGCGCAGCGCTTCCACATCCGGTAGCTGCGCCAACGCCCTGGGGTGGTACTTCTGGCCGTTCGGCCGGGTGATCGGCTCCGGCCGTCCGCCGGGCGGCGGCGCTGGGGCCTGCCCGGCCGACTGGGCTGGGGCCTGCCTGGCCGACTGGTGCGGCAGCGAGGGGGCCGGGCTCGGCGCGGGAGCAGGGGCCGAGGTCTGCCGGGCTGCGGCGTCCGTCGTGGAAGTCGCCCGGTAGGTACGGGGTTTGTCCCCTGCCCGTTCCGCTTCGCCCCGGCACACCAGTGTCTCGCATGCGTTGCCGACGGCCCCGCCCGAATGCCCCAGAACCTTCGCCAGCTCGGTCACCGTGAACCCGGTGCCCGGGTTGGTGGCCAGGATCTTCGCGATCCTCGCCCGCAGTTCGCCCGGGCGGGCTTTGCCGACCGGGCCGGGCGGGGGTCCCGCCGGGGGCGCGGGTGTACCCGGCGGGCCGGACGCCGCCTGCCCGGATACCGGGGCGGACGGTGCGGGTGTGGGGGCAGAGGCGGGCGCCGCAGGGCTCGTCATCAGGCGAATTCCTTTCACTGCTTGACCAGAACCGGCTTATTCGAATTCAGAAATGACCGCCCTTTGGGTACACTCCACCCGTCATCCGTTTTCGGGCGGACCCCATCGGAGGGATTCCCCTTTCCCGGCCTTCCCGGGAACAATTCAAATATAGCTCGACCGGCGCCCCACCTGAAGCCGGATTCCGCCTCGATAATGCTGGAATTCTCGTAAATTCACGACGCTATTTCAGGGGAATTCTGGACTGGACGACGCAAGGCGTCGTGGCCTGCGGCACCGACGACCGAAGCACAGTCACACGGGCCGTGCGAAACCCGCGCATTCACCTGTGCGCGCGGGATCCGCCTGCAGGCGTGGACCGGGCCGGGGCGCCTTCACCGGCGCCTGGGAACCGGCTCCTCGCACGAGCCAGCCCCGCCCGGATGCCGGCTCAGGCGAGAGATGACGTGAAGCAGCAGATGAACAGCAAACTTGCGGTCATGAGGCGAGTGGACGGAAGTGACGGGACGCGAGGAGGGAGGCGGGCCGCCGGGCTGGTGGAGATCGGGATGCGTTGCTGCACCGATATACAGTCGCCCTCGCCGACCGGTGGCTCGCAGGGCCCCTGACCTGCACTTTCCGGTAGGCCGGGGGCGTCGCATCCAAGTGCGCACGCAGAAGCGACGGCGGATACGACGCCGGATACGACAGGGCGGACGCCAACCGGTCACCAGGCCGAGCAATGCCACGCGCAGGCGCAGTGAACTGGAAATTTACCGTGTCTGGCGGGAGTGGCTCCGAGGTGAGACGAGCGCTTGGGTGGCAGGCTCCGGTTCGAGGCCGAGGTCGGCGAGGTACCGTGCCAGGCGGGCGGTCGTGTCCCTCGTCGTGGTGTTCGGGATC
>NZ_MLYN01000075.1:0-50173 GCF_001866675.1 Streptomyces sp. MUSC 14 | reverse complement strand
CCACGAGGCCGCCGCCCGACGCCCCGCATGCCCCGCACGTCGCCCGCCCGGCCTCCCGCCCGCCCAGAAGAACCAGCACCACGCCTCCCCCCATCCCCGACGGAACCGCCCCCGGCTCCTCACCCGCCACACAGCGCACCCGCCGATGCCTCGCGTACCGCACCGGGCCCCCGCGCGACGACTCGGCTGCCGCGTGGGGTGGCTGCCCAGAGCTTCCGTGCTCCGCCGGCAGGGCACGGAGGGGGTGGATCAGTGGAGCGCCGGTTGCGGCGAGGGCGTCGACTGACGGCAGATCAGGAGCAGGGCCCGGTCGTCGTTGACGTCCTTGGCGACGGCCTCGATCAGATGCCAGGCGGCGCCGTGGAAGCCGCCGGCGACGTAGCGGTCGGCCTCGCCGGTGAGGCGGTCCATGCCCTCGACGATGTCCCGGTCGGAGGTCTCCACCAGGCCGTCGGTGAAGAGCATCAGGACGTCGCCCGGGCGCAGCGAGCCCTTCACGGGGTCGAACTGCGCGCCGTCGTACACCCCGAGCAGCGGGCCCTCGGCGGCCTTCTCCTCCCAGCGGCCGCTGCCCGCGCTGAGCTGGAGGCCCGGCGGATGGCCGGCGGTGTAGAGCTCGTAGTCCCCGGAGTCGAGGTCGAGGACGAGGTGGATGGAGGTGGCGAAGCCCTCGTCCCAGTCCTGGCGGAGGAGGTAGCCGTTCGCGGCGGGGAGGAAGGCGTGCGGGGGCAGGGAGCCGAGCAGGCCGCCGAAGGCGCCCGACAGAAGGAGGGCGCGCGAGCCCGCGTCCATGCCCTTGCCGGAGACGTCCGTGAGCACGACCTCCAGGGTGCGGCCGCCGTTCGTACGGGCCGCGACGACGAAGTCGCCGGAGAAGGACTGCCCGCCGGCCGGCCGCAGCGCCATCTCGTGGTGCCAGCCCTGCGGCAGCTTCGGCAGCTTGCTCTGTACCCGGATCCGCTCGCGCAGGTCGAACAGCATGGTGCCGCCGCGCCGCCAGGGCACGCCGACCCGGCTGCGGAACTGGGCCGTGAGCAGGCCGAAGAAGCCGCAGGCCGCGACCACCAGGACCACTCCCGGGGTGACACGTGACGGCCCCTCCGTGTACGGGCCCAGGCGGACCGACTCCACGATCAGGGCGGTCGCCCCGGCCGCGTACAGTCCGAGCAGGCTCGCCGGGCGCAGCAGCAGGCCGCCCGCGACGATCGGCAGCACCAGCGTGGCCGGGGAACACCACACCGAGTCGACCAGGGTCATGGCCATGAGGACCGGGATGGTCAGCAGCAGGCCGGCGAACGCGATCCAGTCCGAGCCGTCGCCGCGGAAGTAGTCCACGGCGCTTCTGCGCAGGCCGGTGCGGACCCGGTGCCACTGCATCTTCCACCGGGCCGTGAACGTCTCGGCCTTCGCGCGCCGCTCTCGTCCTGCTGCCATTAGTTCGCGACCCTATCCATCGGACCGGTTGCTTGGCACGGGAGGTCCCACTTGTCCCCCCTCCGGGGCTTCTCCGAGGCTCTTCCGGTGCTCTTCCGGGGCTCCTCCGCGCAGTTGGTCCTCACAGTGAACGGCACGCGCGGCCGCCGCGCTCCCGCCCCGGGCAAATTCGCTGGCCCGGCCCGGGCCGCCTTGATAGGCATGGGCCATGGGGACAGCGCGGACAGATCACACGACCGGGTTGACGGTGCTGCGGCCGGAGGACTTCGACCGCTGGTGGGACGGGCTGGTGCGGGCCTTCGGCGGGGTCGCCGCGGCCGAGGAGCGCGAACTGGACCGTTCCCTCACGGAGTTCGACCGCTCGCTGGCCGCCCTGGACGGGGACGAGATCGTCGGGACGGCCGGGGCGTTCAGCTTCCGGATGACCGTGCCGGGCGGTGCCGGGGTCCCGGCGGCCGGCGTGACCATGGTGAGCGTGGCGGCCACGCACCGGCGGCGGGGGGTGCTGACCTCGATGATGCGCCGGCAGCTGGAGGACGTGCGCGAGCTGGGCGAGCCCCTGGCGGTGCTGTTCGCGTCCGAGCCGGCCATCTACGGCCGCTTCGGCTACGGCGCGGCGGCCTCCCAGCTGACGGCCGAGATCGACACGCGCCGGGTCTCGCTCGCGCTGCCCGCAGGCGCGGACGACGTACGGGTGCGGTACGCGGAGCCCGCCGAGGTGCTCGACGCGTGCGAGGCGGTGTACGCGGCCCTGGTGCCGGGCCGGCCCGGGATGCTGGCCCGGCAGCCGGGCTGGGAGCGGGTGGGTCTGCTGGACCCGGACAGTGAGCGGGAGGGCGCGTCGGCGCTCCAGTGCGTGGTCGCGGAGCGGAAGGGGCAGGTCACGGGGTACGCCCGGTACCGCACCAAGCTCGGCTGGGGGCCGGACGGGCACGACGGCACGGTGAAGCTGGAGGACCTGGCCGCGCTGGACCCGGCGACGGACGCGGCGCTGTGGCGCTTCCTCTTCGGCATCGACCTGATGTCGACGCTGAGCCTGCACGGGCGCCCCGTGGACGACGCCTGGCAGCACCTGGTGAGCGACATCCGCCGCTGCCGCCCGCGGCTGCGGGACTCCGGACACGTCCGCCTGGTCGATGTCGCCGCGGCCCTCGCCGCCCGCACGTACCAGACCCCGGTGGACGTCGTGCTCGACGTCGAGGACACCTTCTGTCCCTGGAACGCGGGCCGGCTGCGGCTCACCGGCGACCCGAAGGGCGCGTCCTGCGAGCGGACCACGGACGCGGCCGATCTCGCCCTGTCGGTACGGGAGTTGGGGGCGGCCTACCTCGGCGGGGTGAGCCTGCTGTCGCTCGCGCGCGCCGGGCGGGTGGCGGAGCTGCGTCCGGGAGCGCTCACGGAGGCGTCGGTGGCGTTCGGCTCACCGGTGCCGCCGTGGCTGCCGCACGGTTTCTGACGCCGCTGCCCGGTTCAGGGCTTCTGGCAGGTGGGGCACCAGAAGAGGTTGCGGGCGGCGAGGCCGGCGGTGCGGATCTCGTCGCCGCAGATGTGGCAGGCCTGGGCGGCGCGGCGGTAGACGTACACCTCGCCGCCGTGGTCGTCCACGCGCGGCGGGCGGCCCATGGCCTCGGGGGTGTGCTCGGGCCGGACGGTGTCGATGCGGTTGTTCCGCACGCCTTCGCGCATCAGCGCGACGAGGTCGCCCCAGACGGCGTCCCACTGCGCCGGGGTGATGTCCCGGCCCGCGCGGTACGGGTCGATGCCGTGCCGGAAGAGGACCTCGGCGCGGTAGACGTTGCCCACGCCCGCGACGATCTTCTGGTCCATGAGCAGGGCGGCGATCGTCGTACGGCTGCGGGAGACACGGCGGTACACCGCGCTCGGGTCGGCGTCCTCGCGCAGCGGGTCGGGGCCGAGGCGGTCGTGCACGGCGTCCTTCTCGGCGTCCGTGATCAGCGCACAGGTGGTCGGCCCGCGCAGGTCGACGTAGGCGGTGTCGTTGACGAGCCGGAGCCGGACGGTGTCGGCCGGCGGGGGTGCGGGGGTGTCACCGAAGCCGACCTTGCCGAAGAGGCCGAGGTGGATGTGGACCCAGTCGGTGTCCCGGAAGCGGAGGAAGAGGTGCTTGCCGTGGGCCTCGGTGGCCGTCAGCGTGGCTCGGTCCAGCAGGGCGGCGGCGTCGGAGAACTTGCCCTGGGGGCTGGTCACCCGCGGGGCGGTGCCCCGGAAACGCTCGGCGTAGTCCTGGGCCAGCCGGTGAATGGTGTGCCCTTCCGGCAAGGCTGAGCTGTCCTTTCGGGCAGGACGGAGGGCCGGGGGCGCAATGCCCCCGGGGTCCCTACTGCTGGGGGTGGTGGGCCGGGATCGGGGGCAGGTCGCCGGTCGTCTCGTAGGCCGACAGCATGTCGATGCGGCGGATGTGGCGCTCGTCGCCCGAGAACGGGGTGCCGAGGAAGGTCTCGACGAACTTCGTCGCCTCGTCCCGCGTGTGCATGCGCGCGCCCACGGCCACCACGTTGGCGTTGTTGTGCTGGCGGCCCAGCGACGCGGTCTCCTCGCTCCAGGCCAGTGCCGCCCGCACGCCCTTGACCTTGTTCGCGGCGATCTGCTCACCGTTGCCGGAGCCGCCGATCACGATGCCGAGGGCCTCGGGGTCCGCGGCCGTACGCTCCGCCGCGCGGAGGCAGAAGGGCGGGTAGTCGTCCTGGGCGTCGTAGATGTGCGGCCCGCAGTCGACGGGCTCGTGCCCCGCCGCCTTGAGCCAGTCGACGAGGTGGTTCTTGAGTTCGTAGCCCGCATGGTCGGAGCCGAGGTACACGCGCATGCCACGAGTGTGACATGACCCATGCGGGGCAGCAGCCCCGGGTGCCGGGGCTCCCGACGGACCCCGAATCCGACCGGAACGCGAGCCGGACGCGGCCCGGACCCGACCCCCGCTCTGTCCGAAATGTGTGAGCAAAACCATAGAACCTCAAGGGAACCTCAAGTAACGATCCCGTTTCGGAGGTTCCCGAATCCGTTCACCTCGGATTCACTGGTCCGGCTCGTACACCCCTCGTGCGAATGTGCTCCACACCTGGCGTAAAGGAAACCGTCCATGACCCCTGGTTCGGGCCTCCAAGCAGGACTCAAGAACCGCCACCTGACGATGATCGCGGTCGGCGGCGTCATCGGGGCCGGCCTCTTCGTCGGCTCCAGCTCCGGTATCGCGACCGCGGGACCCGGCATCCTCCTGTCGTACGCGCTCGTCGGCACCCTCGTCGTCCTCGTGATGCGGATGCTGGGCGAGATGTCCGCGGCGAACCCCACCTCCGGCTCCTTCTCCGCGCACGCCGACCGTGCACTGGGCCGCTGGGCCGGCTTCTCCATCGGCTGGCTCTACTGGTTCTTCTGGGTCGTCGTACTGGCCGTCGAGGGCACCGCGGGCGCCAAGATCCTCGCGGGCTGGGTGCCGGGCGTACCGCAATGGGGCTGGGCGCTCATCGTGATGGCCGTGCTGACCGCGACCAACCTGGTCTCCGTCGGCTCCTACGGCGAGTTCGAGTTCTGGTTCGCCGGCATCAAGGTCGTGGCGATCGGCGCGTTCATCGTCATCGGCCTGCTGGCCGTGTTCGGCGTACTGCCGGGCGTGCACACCGACAAGGCGTCCTTCGGGAACCTCACCAGCCACGGCGGCTTCCTGCCGCACGGTCCGGGCACGATCCTCACGGGTGTGCTGCTGGTCGTCTTCTCGTTCATGGGCAGCGAGATCGCCACCCTGGCGGCCGGCGAGTCGGAGGACCCGCAGCGCGCGGTCACCAAGGCCACCAACAGCATCATCTGGCGTATCGGCGTCTTCTACCTCGGCTCGATCCTCGTCGTGGTCTCGCTGCTGCCGTGGAACGACCCGTCCCTCGAGAAGCAGGGCTCGTACGTCGCCGCGCTGAACTCCCTCGGGATCGCGCACGCCGGCCAGATCATGGACGTCGTCGTGCTGACGGCGGTGCTGTCCTGCCTCAACTCCGGCCTCTACACCGCCTCCCGCATGGCGTTCTCGCTGGGTGAGCGCGGTGACGCGCCGAAGGCGTTCGCCCGCACCACCGCGCGCGGTGTGCCGATGGCGGCGATCCTGGCGTCGGTCGTCTTCGGCTTCGTGGCGGTCTTCTTCAACTACGCCTACCCGGACACCGTCTTCCTCTTCCTCGTCAACTCCTCGGGTGCGGTGGCCCTGTTCGTGTGGCTGGTCATCTGCTTCTCGCAGCTGCGGCTGCGGAAGATCATCCAGCGGGAGGCGCCGGAGAAGCTCGTCGTGAGGATGTGGCTGTATCCGTACCTGACCTGGATCACGGCCGCCTTCATCGTCTTCGTCCTCGGTTACATGCTGACCGACACCAAGGGCGAGAGCAGCGGCCGTACCACCGTGCTGCTGTCGTTGGGCGTGGCGGCGCTCGTGGTCGTGATCGCCGTGGTGAAGCAGAAGCTCGAGGCCGGCCGCGCCCCGGTCGCCGCCGTCGAGGAGACCGAGAAGGTCACCACCGGCTGACGCACCGCGCAAAGATCCGGTACCTGGCCGCATGACCTGACGCCACCTGTCAGGTTGTGCGGCCACACTGCGTTCCACGACCAACAGCCCGGTTCGAGGGCGGGCTGCTGGTGACGACGCGGCACCTGGGCCGGCTCAGCGTCGACCCCGCGGCCCGGACTTCCCGCACGCCTCCTAGGGCGACAGCGCGGGACCGTACGGACCGGAGACGCGAAAGAGGCTCGCCCGGGCGGAGGCGGACCACAACCCGGCGAACCTCTTCCGCAGGAACCACGGCGTCAGCGCTGCTTGTTGACGACCTTCCAGGCGGTGGGCAGCACGCCCATCGCCAGGGCGGCCTTGAGAGCGTCGCCGATCAGGAAGGGGGTGAGGCCGGCGGCGACGGCCTGGGAGAGGGAGAGGTGGGCCGCCAGGGCCAGGTAGGGCACGCCGACGGCGTAGATGATCGCCTCGCCGAGGACCATCGTGCCCGCCATGCGCAGCGGGGAGCGGTCGGCGCCGCGCCGGGCCAGGGCGCCGACGGCGGCCGAGGCGAGCAGCAGGCCGAGGACGTAGCCGAAGGAGACCATGCCGGCACCGGAGGCGCCGTCCGCGAACCACGGCACCCCGGCCACACCGGCGAGCGCGTAGAGAGCGAGGGAGAGGAAGCCGCGGCGGGCGCCGAGCGCGGTGCCGACGAGCAGCGCGGCGAAGGTCTGGCCGGTCACCGGCACCGGGGAGTGCGGCACCGGGACGGCCACCTGGGCGGCGATGCCGGTGAGGACGGCGCCGCCGACGACGAGGGCCGCGTCGCGGACACGGGACGCGGGAAGCAGGTCGGCGAGTACGGCGCCGGGGCGGGCGAGGGCGGTGGCGGTGCTCATGGGGACTCCGCGGGTGAGTGAGTGGGCGGGCAGGCGGGAACATCGTGACGCTATACCGCGCCGCTCGCGTCGATCACCGTCATCGGTCGACAAAGGCCCCCGCCGGGCATTGGTGGGCTCCGTACAAAGGATGTGGGTTACACCGGGTACGGCGTGATGCCGGTCACTGAGGTGGAGATGCCCGGCTCACTTCCCCACGGCGGACCGGGACTGTGGGTTCCCGCCAAAGGCCCGGCCGATACGCCGAAGTCCCGGCGCCCCGGCGGGGCCCGTCTCGCCCGTCGGTCGTGCTCTGGGCAGCGCGGGGGCGTTTTGCTAGCTTCGCTCACATGGTTGCCCAGGCCCGGTACTTCACGTCGCGTCGCTATGTCGACCTGCGACGCCAGGGCACGGCCACCTGTCGCCGCCCGGGTTAGGGGCGCGCCCGGCACGCCCCGCCCTCCCGCGACGTGTCGGCCCCCGTTCCCGAGGACGGTCCTCCATGCCCCGTACCGCGGTGTCCACCCTCGACTCACCCGCTGCGCGCTCGCCCGTTCCGCGTGCCGCCGACAGCGACCGGCGGCGTACCAGCGCCAGCGTCGTCCTGCGCTCCGTGCTGGAGCACGGACCGGTGGCGCGCAGCACCGTCGCCCGGCTGACCGGGTTGTCGCCGGCGTCGGTGACCGAGCACTGTGCCCGGCTCGCCGGCCTCGGCCTGATCCGTGAGTCCGCCGCGCCGCGCCGCTCGAACGGGGTCGGCCGGCCGCATGTCCCCGTCGATCTGGACGACACCGGGTTCCTGGTCGGCGGGGTGCATGTGGCCGTGCCGTACACCACGGTCGCCCTGCTGGACCTGCGCGGCAGGGTGGTGGCCCGACGCGAGCTGAAGCACGAACGCACCGAGCCCGGCCCGGTGTTGGCGCGGGCCGCCGAGGGGCTCGCGGGGCTGCTGGCCGGGGTACCGGGCCGGCGGGCGCTCGGGGTCGGGGTGGCCGTCGGCGGCTGGGTGGACCGGGCGACGGGCACCGTGGTCGAGCACGAGCTGCTGGGCTGGCGGGAGGTGCCGGTGCGGGAGCTGCTCGGCGCGCGCACCGGGCTCCCGGTCCATGTGGACGGGCACGCGCGGGCGTTGGTGAACGGGGAGCGGCTGTTCGGGCGGGCCCGGGGCAGCGGGAGCGTGCTGCATCTGTTCGTGGGCAACGTGGTCGACGCGGCCTTCGCCACCCATGACGAGGTGCACCACGGGCCGCGTTCGGCGGCCGGGGCGATCGCGCATCTGCCGCTGCCGGGCGGCACCGAGCCCTGCCCGTGCGGCCGCACCGGCTGCCTCCAGGCGGAGCTGAGCGAGCGGACGCTGTGCCGGCGGGCCCGCGCGGCCGGGGTGATCGACTCGGCGAACCCGACGCACGTGGTGGCCGCGGCGGCGGCCGGGGACACGGTGGCGCGGCGGCTGCTGGTGGAGCGGGCCCGGATGACGGGGCGGGCGGCCGGGCTGCTGCTGGACGTGCTCAATCCGGAGACGGTCGTCGTCACCGAGGTCGGGGTCATCCACTTCGAGGACTGCCTCGCCGCACTCAGAGAAGCGGCCGGAATACGTCGTACGGCGGCCGTTCTGCCGACGAGTTTCCCGGATTCCGTGCTGGCCGTGGCAGGCGGTTCGGTGGTGCTGGACGTGCTGTTCCGTGATCCGCTGGGCGCGTCACCTGAGGGTATTTAATTCAGAAACTCGGAATGTTGACAGGGGGCGATCGTGGCCGGGAACATGCTGGTCATGGACCCGCTCAGGAGCTGTCGCACCCTCTGTTGCTGACACATTGCCGCGCATGAAGCGCGTGTTTCCCGCTGCGTGAGCCTTCCTGTCGCGTGAGCTTCTCCGCTGCCTGAGTCTTTCTCGTTCCTGCCTGCCTTCCCGGAATTCCTGCCGCGTTTCCCCTTTTCCCCCTGGGAGTTCTCCCATGCACCGTCGTGTCTTTCTCTCCTCCGTGCTGGGCGCGTCCGCGGCCGTGGCAGGCCTCAGCGGCTGTGCCAAGGGCGATGCCTCCGCCGACACCGCGGGCGCCGCCACCAGGCCGCTCGCCGACAGGGTCCCGGCCGGGACCAGCCTGAAGATCAGCGACTATCTGGGCCAGCAGCAGCTCCAGGCCCGGCTGGCGAAGCTGCCCGCGCCGCCCTTCACGGTGTCGAACTGGCTGAACATCGGCGCCGGTCCGGACGTCATCAACGCCTTCCGCGCGAAGTCCCTCGACCTCGCGAACAACGCGGGCATTCCGCCGATCCAGGCGCACTACCAGGGCTACGCCGCGAAGATCGTGGCGATCGACCTCACCCGTAGGCCGAACTACCTCTTCGCCACCAGGCCCGGCAGCGACATCCGCACCGTCGACGACTTCAAGGGCAAGCGGCTCGCCTTCTCGCAGGGCCAGGCGCAGGGCGTCGTCCTGCTGCGCGCGCTGAAGCAGGCGGGCCTGGCGTACGGCGAGGTGAAGCTGGTCCCGCTGACCAGCAACCAGTTCTTCACCGCCCTGCAGTCCGGGCAGGTCGACGTGGCCCCGCTCGCCATCAGCCAGGCCCCCGCCTACCTGAAGCAGTACGGCCCCAAGGGTGCCCGCGCCGTCGACACGGACGTCGTCGACCTGCTGAACCTGCTGTGGGCCCCGCAGTCCGTGCTGAACGACCCCGCGAAGGCCGCCGCGGTCGCCGCCTACATCCCGCGGTGGGCGAAGGGCCAGGTGTGGTCGTACGAGCACCCCGACGAATGGAACGAGGAGTTCTACGTCAGGACCCAGAACCTGACCCTCCAGCAGGCACAGGGCATCACCAGGCTCGCCAACAAGCCGCTGTTCCCGCCCCGTTGGGACGAGGCGATCACGTGGGAGCAGGAGACCGCCGACCTGCTCGCCGAGGGCGGGTTCGTGAGGAAGTTCGACGTCTCCTCGCTCTTCGACCACCGCTTCGAGTCGATCGCCGCCAAGGCCGTACCCGAGGAGTACCGGAAATGACCGCCGTGACCACGACGACCGCCGTCCCGGCGGCCCGGGCCGGAGAACTGCCCGAGGTCCGGCGGCGCCGCCGGCTCTCCCCTGGCCGCCGGCTGCCCGCCGCCCGGCTGGCCGGCCCCCTGCTCGTCCTGGTGCTCTGGGCCGCCGCGTCGGCCGCGGGGACCCTCGACACGAGTGCCGTACCGGCCCCCTGGACGGTGCTGCGGACGGCCGCTCACCTGTGGACCGACGGCACGCTGTCCACCGACGTCCTGACCTCCCTGAAGCGGGCCGCGTACGGCTTCGCGATCGGGCTCACGGCGGGCGTACTGCTCGCGCTCGCCGCCGGGCTCAGCCGGACCGGAGAGGCGCTGATCGACGGGACGGTGCAGCTCAACCGGGCGATCCCGACCCTCGGGCTGATCCCGCTGTTCATCCTCTGGCTGGGCATCGGGGAGACCTTCAAGATCGCGATCATCGCGATCGTCGTCTACGTCCCGGTCTATCTGAACACCCATGCCGCGCTGGCGGGCATCGACAGCCGGTACGTCGAACTCGCCGAGGTGCAGGGCCTGTCGAGGCTCGCCTTCGTCCGCCAGGTGGTGATCCCCGGTGCGCTGCCCGGATTCTTCGTGGGACTCCGGCTCGGGGTGACCGGCTCCTGGCTGGGCCTGGTGGTGCTGGAGCAGATCAACGCCACCAGCGGCCTCGGCTACCTGATGTTCCAGGCGCAGAACTACGGGCAGACCGACGTGATCCTGGTCGGGCTGCTGATCTACGGCGTCTTCGGCCTGGTCTCCGACAGCGCGGTCCGACTCGTCGAACGGAGGGTGCTGTCATGGCGCCGCACACTGAGCAGCTGACCCGTCCCGCCGTACAACTCGCTGACCTGACCCGGTCGTTCGGCGGGCGCACGGTCCTCGACGGCATCGATCTCGAACTGCCCGCCGGACAGTTCACGGCCCTGCTCGGGCACAGCGGCTCGGGCAAGTCCACGCTGCTGCGGGCGATCGCCGGGCTGGACCACGGGGTCGCGGGCGGCGGGCGGCTGACGGCGCCGGAGCGGGTGTCGGTCGTCTTCCAGGACTCCCGGCTGCTGCCCTGGCGCCGGGTGCTGGACAACGTGCTGCTGGGCGCCGACGGCAGGGACGCCGCGGAACGGGGCCGGGCCGCGCTGGCGGAGGTCGGGCTCGAAGGGCGCGAGCGGGCCTGGCCGGGCGAGCTGTCCGGCGGCGAGGCCCAGCGGGCCGCGCTCGCCCGCTCCCTGGTCCGCGAGCCCGAACTGCTCCTGGCCGACGAGCCGTTCGGCGCGCTGGACGCGCTGACCCGGATCAGGATGCACGCCCTGCTGCGCGACCTGTGGCAGCGGCACCGGCCGTCCGTGCTGCTGGTCACCCACGACGTGGACGAGGCGATCGTGCTCGCCGACCGGGTCCTCGTCCTCGACCGGGGCCGCATCGGCCTCGACCTGACCATCGACCACCCCCATCCGCGCTCGTACCGCGAGCCGGTCCTGGGCGAGTACCGCGAGCGGCTGCTGGCCGCCCTGGGCGTCACGGAGGACCACCGATGACCGACAGAAAGCTCCACCTGAACGCGTTCCTGATGAACACCGGCCACCACGAGGCATCGTGGCGGCTGCCGGAGAGCGACCCGTACGCGCACGTCGACCTCCGGCACCACGTACGGCTCGCCCAGGCCGCCGAGCGCGGCACCTTCGACTCGCTCTTCCTCGCCGACGGCCCCCAGCTGTGGGGCGACCTCGCCCAGCGCCCGGCCGGCGCCCTGGAACCGCTGACGCTGCTGACGGCGCTGGCGACGGCGACCGAACACATCGGCCTGATCGCCACCGCCTCCACCTCCTACAACTCCCCCTACAACCTGGCCCGGAAGTTCGCCTCGCTGGACATCATCAGCGGCGGCCGGGCCGGGTGGAACATCGTCACCACGGCGGGAGCGGAGGCTGCCCGCAACTTCGGGCTGGACGCGGAGCCCGCGCACGCCGAACGGTACGCCCGCGCCGCCGAGTTCCTCGACGTGGCGCTGAAGCTGTGGGACAGCTGGGAGGACGACGCGATCGTCGCCGACAAGGCGGCCGGCGTCTGGGGCGACGACAGCAAGATCCATCCGCCCGCGCACCAGGGCCCGTACTTCAGCGTCGCCGGCGCCCTCAACGTCCCGCGCTCACCCCAGGGTTACCCCCTGCTCGTGCAGGCGGGGTCGAGCGAGGACGGCAAGGCGTTCGCGGCCCGGTACGCGGAGGCGGTCTTCACCGCGCAGCAGACCCTCGCCGACGCGCAGGCCTTCTACGCCGACCTCAAGTCCCGGACGGAGCAGGCGGGCCGCGATCCCGGGCACCTCAAGGTGCTGCCCGGGATCGTGCCCGTCCTCGGCTCGACGGAGGCGGAGGCGCGGGCGGCCGAGCGGCTGCTGGAGGACCACATCGTGTACGACCACGGGGTGGCACGGCTGGAGCGGCTGCTGCAACTCCCCTCCGGAGCACTTCGGTTGGACGGCTCGCTGCCCGCCGATCTGCCGCCCGAGTCCGCGATCGAGGGCGCCAGGAGCCGCTACACGCTCGTGGTCGAACTGGCCCGGCGCGAGCGGCTCACCGTCCGTCAGCTGATCGGACGGCTCGGCGGCGGGCGCGGGCACCTCACCTTCGCCGGCACGCCCGAGCAGGTCGCCGACCGGATCGGGACCTGGTTCACGCAGGGCGCCGCCGACGGCTTCAACATCATGCCCCCGGTGCTGCCCTCCGGCCTGGACGCCTTCGTCGAGCACGTCGTACCGATCCTGCGCGCCCGAGGTCTGTTCCGCGGCGAGTACGGCCCCCGGCAGACCCTCCGTGAGCGCTACGGCCTGCCGCGCCCCGCCAACCAGTACCTGACCCCCGCTCCCGCCCTCGCCTGACATCCGAAAGGAACCTCCATGTCCCTCCAGATCACCAAGGTCACCGCCCGCATCGGCGCCCGTGTCTCGGGCGTCGACATCACCCGGCCCCTCGCCCCGGAGGAGGTCACCGCGATCCGTGAGGCGCTGAACGCCCACAAGGCGCTCGTCTTCGACGCGGGCGGCCTCGACGACGCCGGCCAGCAGGCCTTCGCCCGGCACTTCGGGGACCTGACCACCGCCCACCCGACGGTCGGCGCGGTCGACGGCGCGCCGAACGTGCTGCCCGTGGACAGCGAGCGGGGCCGGGCCAACCACTGGCACACCGACGTCACCTTCGTCCTCAACCCGCCGCAGGCCAGCACCCTGCGCTCGATCACGATCCCGCCGTACGGCGGCGAGACCCTGATCGCGAACGCGGCGGCCGCCTACCGCGACCTGCCCGAGCCGCTGCGCCGCCTCGCCGACACCCTGTGGGCCGAGCACACCAACGACTACGACTACGCGGTGCCGGACGAGGACGTCGACGAGGAGAAGGCCGCCCAGCGCGCCGAGTTCACGTCCATCACGTACCGCACCGCCCACCCCGTGGTCCGCGTCCACCCGCTGACCGGCGAGCGCGGCCTGTTCATCGGCGGGTTCGCGCAGCGGATCGTGGGCCTGTCCGTCGGCGAGTCCCGCACGGTGCTCGACCTGCTCCAGGCGTACGTCACCCGCCCCGAGAACATCCTGCGGCACCGCTGGGCGGAGAACGAGCTGGTCCTGTTCGACAACCGGATCACCCAGCACTACGCCATCGACAACTACGACGGCCGGCCGCGCCGGCTGCACCGGGTGACCGTCGCCGGTGACGTCCCGGTCGGTGTCGAGGGGAAGGAGAGCTACTCGATCGAGGGCGACGCCGCTCACTACACGCCGGTACTCGCGGTCGCGTAACCGTCCGTTCACCCTGCGTACGCCGGATGTCCGGATAGTGGGCAGCCCGTTGGCCTGAGCGGACGGGCCGCCCACACTGGCGGGGTTTTTGCCCGCCCATTGCAGGGGGAGAGCCGCGCCCATGCCCGCACCGGAACCGACGACGAAGACGCCGCCCCAGCAACAGCAGCAGGGTGGCGCCTCTCTTTCGCACGGCCTCAAACAGCGCCATCTGTCGATGATCGCCCTCGGCGGGGTGATCGGCGCGGGCCTGTTCGTCGGCTCCGGTGCGGGCATCGCCGCCGCCGGGCCGTCCATCATCATCGCCTACACGGTCTCCGGCCTGCTGGTGATGCTGGTGATGCGGATGCTGGGCGAGATGTCGGCCGCCTACCCGTCCTCGGGCTCCTTCTCGGCGCACGCCGAGCGGGCGATCGGCCCGTGGGCGGGCTTCACCGCCGGCTGGTCGTTCTGGATCCTGCTGTGCACGGCCGTCGGACTGGAGGGCATCGGCGCGGCCCACATCGTCTCCGGCTGGCTGCCCGGCACGCCCGAGTGGCTGTGGGTGGCGCTGTTCATGGTCGTCTTCTGCGGGACGAACCTGGCCGCCGTGAAGAACTTCGGCGAGTTCGAGTTCTGGTTCGCCACCCTGAAGGTCGGCGCGATCTCCCTCTTCCTGATCCTCGGCGTGCTGGCCATCACCGGCGTCCTGCCCGGCACGGACGCGCCCGGCACCTCGAACCTGTCCGACTTCTTCCCGCACGGCAGCAACGGCCTGATCATCGGCCTGCTCGCGTCCGTCTTCGCCTACGGCGGCCTGGAGACGGTCACCATCGCGGCGGCCGAGTCGGAGAACCCGGTACGGGGCGTGGCGTCCGCCGTCCGTACGGCGATGTGGCGCATCGCCCTGTTCTACATCGGCTCGATGGCGGTCGTGGTCACCCTGGTCCCTTGGAACTCCGGGGCGGTCGTCTCCGAGGGCCCCTACGTCGCCACGCTCGACCACCTGGGCATCCCCGGCGCGGGCCGGCTGATGAACGTGGTCGTCCTGGTCGCCCTGCTCTCCGCGATGAACGCCAACATCTACGGCGCCTCACGCATCGCCTACTCCCTGGTCGACCGCGGCCAGGGTCCGAAGGTGCTGGCGAAGCTGTCCGGCGGCGTCCCGCGCGTCGCGGTGCTGACCTCCTCCGTGCTGGGCTTCGTGTGCGTGCTGCTCAGCTACTGGCGGCCGAACGACATCTTCAAGTGGCTGCTGAACATGATCGGCGCGGTCATCCTGGTCGTCTGGATCTTCATCGCCGTCTCCCAGCTGCTGCTGCGCCGCCGCATCGAGCGCGAGAGCCCCGAGAAGCTGGTCGTGCGCATGTGGGCGTTCCCCGTCCTCACCTGGGTCGCCCTGGCCGGCATGGCCGCGATCTTCGTCCTGATGGCGCGCGAGGCGGACACCCGCGTCCAGCTGTACTTCACCGGCGGCATGACGGCGGTACTGGCGGCCGTGGGCTACGGCCGCCAGAAGATACGGGCCAAGACCGGCTGACGCCTCCGCCCGCCCGCGAAGGCCCCCGCGTTCGACACGCGGGGGCCTTTCTGTTGCCCCGGCACTCTTGTTGCTAGCCTGCACTTGCAAGTACTTTGCAATAAGGTTCCGGAGGGGATCACCCATGCCCGTCTACACGCTGCCCGACCTGCCGTACGACTACTCCGCGCTCGCCCCCGTGATCAGCCCGGAGATCATCGAGCTGCACCACGACAAGCACCACGCGGC
This sequence comes from Streptomyces sp. MUSC 14, assembly GCF_001866675.1. Lineage (NCBI taxonomy): Bacteria > Bacillati > Actinomycetota > Actinomycetes > Kitasatosporales > Streptomycetaceae > Streptomyces > Streptomyces sp. MUSC 14. The sequence continues at coordinate 34,822 of NZ_MLYN01000075.1, read as the reverse complement.
CTATGTGAAGGGCGCCAACGACACGCTGGAGCAGCTGGCCGAGGCGCGGGACAAGGAGAGCTGGGGCTCGGTCAACGGGCTGGAGAAGAACCTGGCCTTCCACCTCTCCGGGCACATCCTGCACAGCATCTACTGGCAGAACATGACCGGCCCGAAGGACGGCGGCGGCGAGCCGCTCGCGGCCGACGGGGTGGGCGAGCTGGCCGAGGCGATCAAGGAGTCGTTCGGGTCCTTCGCCGCGTTCAGGACCCAGTTGTCCAAGGCCGCGGCCACCACCCAGGGCTCCGGCTGGGGCGTGCTGGCGTACGAGCCGCTGAGCGGGCGGCTGGTCGTCGAGCAGGTCTACGACCACCAGGGCAACGTCGGCCAGGGCTCGACCCCGGTCCTGGTCTTCGACGCCTGGGAGCACGCCTTCTACCTCCAGTACCGCAACCAGAAGGCCGACTTCGTCGAGGCCATGTGGGCCGTCGTCAACTGGCAGGACGTGGCCCGCCGTTACGAGGCCGCGAAGTCCCGCGCGAACGTGCTGCTGCTCGCCCCCTGAGGCCCGGAGGCCCCACAGGCCCCAGAACGTCCTGCCTCGTGATCGTCTTCTCACCCTTCACGACGGCAGGCGGAAAGAAGGAGACCCCCGCGAGGACGTGACTCGCGGGGGTCTTCCGTCGTGGCCTACAGGTTGCTGAAGTCCGGGCCCTTGGTGCGGGTCCGCTTGATCTCGTAGAAGCCCGGCACCGATGCCACGGCGAGGGTGCCGTCCCACAGCCGGGCCGCCTCCTCGCCCTTGGGGGCCGGGGTGACGACGGGGCCGAAGAAGGCGATCTGCTCGCCGTCGGGGCCCGGGACCGCGATGACCGGGGTGCCGACGTCCTGGCCGACCTTGTCGATGCCCTCCTTGTGGGAGGCGCGCAGCTCGGCCTCGTAGGGGGTCGAGTCCCAGTGGTCCATGAGGGAGTCGGGCAGCCCGACGTCCTTCAGGGCGGCCGCCACCGTCGACTTCTCCGGGCCCTCCTCCCGGTTGTGGATGCGGGTGCCGAGCGCGGTGTAGAGGTCGCCGAGCACCTGCGGGCCGTGCTCCTGCTGGGCCGCGATGACGACGCGGACCGGGCCCCACGCCTTGGTCTCCAGCAGCTCCCGGTACTCCTCGGGCAGCTCGTCGAGCCTGTTCTCGTTGAGGATGCCGAGGCTCATCAGGTGCCAGCGGACCTCGATGTCCCGGACCTTCTCCACCTCCAGCACCCAGCGGGAGGTCATCCAGGCCCAGGGGCACAGCGGGTCGAACCAGAAGTCGACAGGAGTCTTGTCCGACATGTCTCTCCTCACGAGGAACCTTTTCCGCGTGAACGCCACCGGTCGCGCTGCCATTCCCTGCTGACCCGGTCGGGGCACGTGGCAGGATCGGCCTGTCCACATACCGAACACCAGCCAAGGAGTGCCGCCCGTGCCCGGTGAGAATCTGTCCCGCGACGAGGCCCGGGAGCGGGCCGCCCTGCTGTCGGTCGACGGGTACGACGTGTCCCTGGACCTGCGGTCCGCCGTCGGCGACGGAGAGTCCGAGGGCGGAGCGCCGCGCACGTTCCGCTCGGTGACCACGATCCGCTTCCGCTGCACCGAGCCGGGCGCCGCGAGCTTCGCCGACCTGATCGCGCCGGGCGTGACGTCGGTGTCGCTCAACGGACGCGACCTGGACCCGGGCGAGGTCTTCGACGGCGCGCGGATCCTCCTGGAGGACCTGGCGGCGGAGAACGAGCTGGTGGTGGACGCCCGGTGCGCCTACTCCCGCACCGGCGAGGGCCTGCACCGCTTCGTCGACCCCGAGGACGGCGAGGTCTACCTCTACACGCAGTACGAGCCGGCCGACTCCCGGCGGGTGTTCGCGAACTTCGAGCAGCCGGACCTGAAGGCGCCGTTCCGCTTCGAGGTCCGGGCCCCCGAGGGCTGGACGGTGTGGAGCAACGGCGCGGGCGAACTGGCCGACGGCGTCTGGAAGTTCGCCGAGACCAGGCCGATCTCGACGTACATCACCTGCGTGGTGGCGGGGCCGTACCACTACGTGACCGACTCCTACACGCGCACCTTCGAGGACGGCTCCAAGCTGGAGATCCCGCTCGGCGCGATGTGCCGCAAGGGGCTCGCCCCGCACTTCGACGCCGACGACGTCTTCCTGATCACCAAGCAGGGCCTGGACTTCTTCCACGACCACTTCGACTACCCGTACCCGTTCGGGAAGTACGACCAGGCGTTCGTGCCCGAGTACAACCTGGGCGCGATGGAGAACCCCGGTCTGGTGACCTTCCGCGAGGAGTACATCTTCCGCGGCAAGGTGACGCAGGCGTCGTACGAGGCGCGGGCCAACGTCATCCTGCACGAGATGGCGCACATGTGGTTCGGCGACCTGGTCACCATGGAGTGGTGGGACGACCTGTGGCTGAAGGAGTCCTTCGCGGACTTCATGGGCTCGTTCGGGAACGTCGGCGCGACCCGTTTCACCGGCGCCTGGATCACCTTCGCCAACCGCCGCAAGGCGTGGGCGTACCGCGCGGACCAGCTGCCCTCCACGCACCCGATCACGGCGGACATCCGTGACCTGGAGGACGCCAAGCTGAACTTCGACGGCATCACGTACGCCAAGGGCGCCTCGGTGCTCAAGCAGCTGGTGGCGTACGTCGGCCAGGACGCGTTCCTGGAGGGCGCCCGCCGCTACTTCAAGCGGCACGCGTACGGCAACACGCGCCTCGGCGACCTGCTGTCGGCGCTCGGCGAGACCAGCGGCCGGGACATGTCGGCGTGGGCGCGCTCCTGGCTCCAGACGGCCGGGGTCAACTCGCTGACCCCGCAGGTGCTGCTCGAAGACTCCCGCGTCGTTGAGCTCGCGGTGGTGCAGGAGGCGCCCGAGGCCCACCCCGAGCTGCGGCCGCACCGGGTCGCGGTGGGGCTGTACCGGCGTACGGCCGAGGGCGCGCTTGAGCGGTACGCGCGCGTGGAGACCGACGTGCAGGGCCCGCGCACGGTCGTCGCGGAGCTGGCGGGCGCCGACGCGCCGGACCTGGTCCTGGTCAACGACGACGACCTGACGTACTGCAAGATCCGCTTCGACGCGGCCTCGCTGGACACCCTGCGCGCCCGGCTGGGCGAGCTGACGGACCCGCTGGCGCGGGCGCTGTGCTGGTCGGCGCTGTGGAACATGACGCGGGACGCGCTGCTGCCCGCCCGGGACTTCATCGCGCTGGTGCTGAGGTTCGCGGGCCGGGAGTCCGACATCGGCGTGCTCCAGATGCTGCACGCGTGGGCGGAGTCGGCGGCGGTGCACTACACCGCGCCCGAGCGGCGCGCGGAGGCGGGGCGGGAGCTGTGCCGGGGCGCCTCGGCCGAGCTGCACGCCGCCGAGCCGGGCAGTGAGCACCAGCTGGCGTGGGCACGTTTCCACGCGCGTGTGGCCGACGCGCCGGAGGCGTTCGAGCTGCTGACCGGGCTGCTCGACGGCACGACGACGATCGACGGCCTGGAGATGGACCAGGAGCTGCGCTGGGCGTTCCTGGAGCCGCTGGCCGCGCACGGCGTGGCGGACGAGTCGGCGCTGGCGGCCGAACTGGCCCGCGACGACACGGCGTCCGGCAAGCGCCACCAGGTCCGCTGCCTCGCGGCCCGCCCCTCGGCGGCGGTCAAGGCGCAGGCATGGGCGCAGGTCGTGGAGTCCGACGCGCTGTCGAACGCGCTGGTGGAGGCGACGATCGCGGGCTTCGACCAGGCCTCGCAGCGGGAGCTGACCGCGCCGTACGCCGAGAAGTACTTCGCGGCGATCGAGCGGGTGTGGCGGGAGCGGTCGATCCAGATCGGCATGGACGTCGTACGGGGCCTGTTCCCGGCGCTCCAGGACCGGCCGGAAACGCTGGCGGCGACGGACGCCTGGCTTCAGGAGCACCGGGACGCGGCCCCGGCGCTGCGCCGGCTCGTCCTGGAGGCGCGGGACGACCTGGCGCGGGCGCTGCGCGCACAGGAGTGCGACGCGGCGGCCGGCACCCGCTGAGCCTTGGCCTGAGCCTGCCCGGCAGGTGACCGTTACGAAATCCGGTCAGCCGTAGCCGTAACCCCTGGTCCGCCCCCATTCGGACCAGGGGTTTTCGCTGCCTATTCGGCACCCGAACACCTGACCTTTAGTCCCGGCTTGTCCGTATTCTTCAACGGCCGTGTAACAGCGGTTAAAGGGGGGACGAGACGCGGGAATCCCGACGCCATGACGCACAACACCCCGCTCTCCCCCCGCCCCCTCCGCCATCTCTCCCAGGCCCACCGCCGCGTCATGACGGCGGGCCGGCTGCGCGCCCACGGCGTGACGGCGGCCGAGCTGAACGAGCAATGCCGCCCCGGCGGCCCCTGGCAACAACTGCTCCCCCACGTGGTCCTGCTCCACCCCGGCCCGCCCACGGGCGAGGAGTGGCTGCACGGCGCCCTGCTGTACGCGGCCCGCGAGGACGCGCCCGAGAAGACGCCGGCCGTCCCGTCCCAGCCGACGGCGGAGGACGCCCACCGTCCGGCCTACCCCGAGGTGATGATCACCGGTCTCGCCGCGCTGGCCCTGTACGGCTTCTCGGCCACTCCGCCGCTCACCTCCCTGGACCACGTGCAGGTCCTCGTCCCGCGCAAGCGCCGACTGCGCTCCGCGGGCTACGTGCGCATCCTGCGCACCCCCGCCCTGCCCACACCCCGCACGGTGACGGGCCTGCCGGTGGCGCCGGTGCCCCGGGCCCTGGCGGACGCGGTCACCGAGCTGACCGACGGGCAGACGGTACGGCGGCTGCTGACCGAGGCCGTGCGCGGCGGCCACTGCGAACCCGCGGCCGTGGTACGGGAGTTGACCCAGGCGAAGCTGCTGAACCTCCCCCATGTGATCGACGCCGTGGACTCGCTGCTGGCGGAGGGCCGTTCGATCGCCGAGGACCGCCTGTACCGGATGGTCCGCGACCACGCCCTGCCCGACCCGGTCTGGAACGTCGACCTGCGCCTGCCCGGCGGCCCGCACCTCGGTGGCCTGGACGCGTACTGGCCCGACCAGGCGGTGGCGGTCGAGCTGGACACCAGGGCGCCCCGCCAGGACGACGACACGCTCTGCTCGGAGTACACCCGCAAGCGCGAGCACCTGGAACGCCTCGGGATCACGGTCGTGTACGTCACGCCGAGGAAGCTCCGCGAGTCGCCGGAGCAGCAGGCGACGGTGGTCCGTACGGCCCTGATGGCGTCCGCCGACCGCGACCCGGCCGCGTATGTCGTGGTGCTCCCCCGGTAGTGACGGACCGAAGGAGCGCCGACGGGGGAGGCAGGAGGGGAGAGGAGGGGCCACCGGACGGATTCCGGTGGCCCCTCCTCGGCGTTCCGTGACGCTCCGCTCTCACCCGACCGGCCGAGGCCGGCGGGCGGTGCCGGCCTCGGCCGCGGTACACCGGGACGTATGCGACACACCCGGATGGCCGCATGCTGCTCCGCCCTCGTGCTCGCCACGGCCTGCCTCGCCACCGCCCCCGCCTCGGCGCAGGGCGCGCCCCGGACGCCGGCCCCGGGCTACGTGGCCCTCGGCGACTCCTACTCCTCCGGCGTCGGCGCCGGCGACTACCTCCCCGGCCGCAAGGAGTGCAAGCGCAGCAGCCGGTCGTACCCGATGCTGTGGGCGGCGGCGCACCACACGGCGGCCTTCGCCTTCCCCGCGTGCAACGGCGCCAAGGTCGGCGACGTCCTCGGCGGACAGCTCGGCGCGCTCGGCCCCCGCACCCGGCTGGTCACGCTCACCGTCGGCGGCAGCGACGTGGGCTTCGGCTCCGCGATGGCGATCTGTGCGCTGGGCGGCCCCGTCCCCTGTCTCACGGCCGTCTCCCAGGCGCGCACCATCATGGCGCGCGCCCTCCCGCGCAGCCTGGACCGGCTCTACTCGGCCATCCGGGACCGGGCTCCCGCCGCGCACGTCGTGGTGCTCGGCTATCCGCACCTGTACCACCTCAGGGGCACCTGCCGCGGCGGCCTCCAGGACGCCGAGCGTGCCGCCATCGACAGTGCCGTGGACCGTCTCGACGCCGTGATCGCCGGGCGGGCGACCGGCCACGGGTTCGCCTTCGCCGACGTCAGGGCCGCCTTCGCCGGCCACGAGATCTGCTCCCGCGACCCCTGGCTGCGCAGCGTCGACCCGTTCGCGCTGACCGAGTCGTACCACCCGACGGCCCCGGGCCAGGCGCACGGCTACTTCCCGGCCCTCGACCGGGTCTCCTGAACCGTGGCCGGGCGGGCTACAGCTCGACGATCCGCCGGCCGCCGACGTGTGAGGCGTAGACCTCGTCCAGCAGCGTGGCATAGGCCGCGATCATCCTCGTCCGGCTGAAGCGCTCCCGGCTCAGGTCCAGCGCCGCCCCCAGCTCCGCGCGGGACGCGATCGCGGCGGACCAGGCCAGGGCGATCGCGGCCGGGTCCGGCGGGGTGACGAAGCCGAGGCCCTCGACGATCGACGCGCTGTCGCCGACGTCGGTCGTCACCGGGACCGCGCCGCACATCATGCCCTCGATCAGGCACAGCGGAGCCGCCTCGCCCACGACGGAGGTCAGGGCGACGACGTCGGCACCGGCGTACACGGCCTGCATGTCGTGCCGGACCCCGAGGAGCCCGATCCGCTGCGCGAGGTGCCGGTCCGCGCCGAACGCCACCTCGACGTCGGCCCGCAGGGCGGGGTTCTCGCCGGTCATGCCCGCCCCGCACATCAGCACGTGGCCCTCGGGTTCGCGGGCCAGCCAGGCGCGAGCGGCGGCGAGGAGGAGCGGGACGTTCTTCATCGGCGCGTACCGTGCCGCGAAGACGATCACCGGGGCCTGGGCGCCGATCCCCAGGGACGCCCGGAAGGCGAGGCGCGCCGCCGGGTCCGGGCGGAAGCGGAGCAGGTCCACCCCGTTCGGGATCACGTGCAGCAGGGCGGCCGGGATGCCCGCCGCCTCGTACGCCGCCCGGGTCGACTCCGCGCAGCACACGCACGCCACGACCGTGCCGTCCGCGATGGAAGCCTTCAGTTCGTCCAGTGCGGGCCCCTGGTTCTCCGGGTCGGAGCGGTGCAGGCCGACCACGACCGGGCGGCGGGGCAGACCGGCCTGGTTCACCAGCGCCAGCGGCTGCTCCTTCAGGGAGAGGACGACGTCCGCGCCCGCCATCGCACGGGCTGTTTCGGCCATCTCCGGGCCGCTGAAAACGTTCGCCGCCAGCGCCCCGTCCACCAGCCCGGCGCTGCGGCCCAGCGAGGTGACGCCGACCCCGGCGGCCGTCAGCGCCCGGTAGCAGGCGTCGTCCTCCATGCGCTGCCGGGTGGCCTCGCGGCGGACCTCGCCATGGATGCTCAGCACCCGGTGGGACTGGCCGCCCTCGGCCAGTCCCAGTACGACGTCGCTGTGCACGATCCGGGCGCCTCCGGAGAAGAAGCCCTCGTAGACCGACAGCACCCGCAGTCCGTGCGTCGCGCGCACACGACCACCCGCCTTGCATCAACGATCGAGAAGATCGAGCCATCCCCGTGAACAGCGGGTTAGCCGATATGAGGCGGTACAGACGTTTCATCCGAATGAACACGGCATATCGGATCAGGGTCCGGCCGATGACACCACACGCTGCAACGCGCCGTTCATGACCGTGAAGAGGGTGCCGTTGTCCTCAGCCGTGTTGATCTGGGCCGGCCCGTTGCCGGCCGGAGCCGGCGGCCGTGCTGCGGGACGATCCGGACGGCCACGCGGCCGTGACCCGTCTCGCGGCATCGCCGTACAGCACGGAACCCAGCACGCCTACGGCACGTCACCCCGCCCACCGCAGAACTCGGCTTCCGTCACCGCTCCCGTGTCGCCCGTCCAGTCGCCGTTGAGGTTGACCGCCACGGAGTGCCGGCCGTCCTCGCTCGTGGCTGCCTCGGACGCCGAGCCGTGGATGCCGCCGGTGTGTCCCCAGACGTGGACGCCGCAGGTCAGCCTGGTGTCCATGAGGCCGAGGCCGTAGCGGACGTTCGGGGCGATCCGGCTGGCGACGGTGGTCTTCATCTCCTTCAGCTGCCGGGGCGGGAGGAGTTCTCCGCCGAGCAGGGCGCCGTAGAAGCGGTCCAGGTCGGCCGAGTCGGAGATCATCTCGCCGGCGGAGGAGGCGATGGACGGGTTGAGCTCCGTGACGTCGTACGTGGGGCCGCCCGGGTTCGCGAACTTCGAGTACGCCCGGCTGCTCGGCCACGGCAGGGCGGTCCTCGTGCCGGGCACGGAGGTCGCGGTCAGCCGCAGCGGCCGGATGACGCGGTGCTCGATCTCGGTGGCGTAGGAGTGGCCGGTGACCTTCTCGATCACCATCCCGGCGACGACGTAGTTGGTGTTGGAGTAGTTCCAGGAGGTGCCCGGCGCGAAGTCCGGCTGGTGCCGCATCGCGATCGCCACCAGGTCCTGCGCGGTGACGGTGTCGCGGCGGTGCGCGTAGAAGCCGTCCGGGGTGAAGTAGGTGCGCCGGAAGTCGGGGTCGGCGAGGTAGTCGTGGATGCCGCTGGTGTGGTTCAGCAGTTGGCGGACGGTGATGCGGCTGCCGTCGTTGCCGTTCCCGTGGACGAGGCCCGGCAGCCATTTCGCCACCGTGTCGTCCAGGGACAGCCGGCCCTCCGCCTCCAGTTGGAGCAGCACGGTGGCGACGAAGGTCTTGGTGATGCTGGCGACGCGGTAGCGGTCGGCCGCCGAGCGCGGCTCGCCCGTGCGCAGGTCGCCCACGCCCGCCGTGGTGGACCAGGTGCCGTGGGTGTCCCTCGCGGTGGCGGTCGCGCCGGGCACCCCGGCCGTGACGGCGGCCTCGACGGCCTTGCGGGTGGCGGCGTGCCCGCCACCCGCAAGGCCCTCACCCGTACTGCCGCCTGCGGCGAACGCCGGAGCCGCCAGGGCGGCCGAGACGAGCAGGGCGGCGGCGCCCACCAGAGTCGTACGTGCACGCATGTCTTCCCCCAGCATGTGATGAACGATGCGGTCGGGGGATGAAACCGGTGCCGGATACGTGAAGGTTGCTCGACGTTACGCCAGTTGGGTGATTTTCAGCTCTTCTTGAGCACCAGCTCGGTGTTCCGGTCCCCCGCCGTGCCGCCGAGGCTCGTGTCGGCGCCGGGGGCGTTGCAGGCCAGTTCGCGGTAGAGGGCGGCCAGACCGGTCTGGGAGAGGTCGGAGAAGTCGGTGCGGTGCGGGGCGGCCGACTCGATCAGGGTGGTGAAGACCGAGATCGTGCCGTCCTTGTTGTCGACCAGCTCGATGACCCGGGCGAGGTGGGGGAAGTCGATGTGGGAGGCGGTGGAGATCTCCCAGAAGGAGTGGCCGCCGGAGGAGCCCTGGTGCGGGGTGACGACGTTCTTGTGGACGTGGCCGTTCACCCAGGCCAGGACGTTCGCGTGGGCGGACAGCAGCGAGAGCACCTCGGCACCGGTGTGCCGCTGTTCGCCGGGGCGGGCCGGGTCGGGGCGGGTGTTGTTCATCGTCTTGCTGGTGTGGTGGCTGAAGACGACGACGTGGGCGTCCTTGTTGTCCTTCAGCGTCCTGGCGAGCCAGTTCAGCTGGGCGGTGCCGACGGAGCCGTTGTAGTGGCCGCCCGCGTCGGTGGTGTCGAGGCTGATGCCGATGACGTCGGCGGAGACGCGGAAGGCGTAGTACTGGGTGGCGGCGTCGAGGTTGGCGGCGGAGTAGCCGTGGCCGACCGGGCCGAGCCCCTGGTGGGCGGGGTCCAGGTGGGCCTTGAGGTAGTCGGCCGGGGTGTACGGCGCCCGCCGCTCGTCCGGCGTGACCGAGCGCATGGAGCGGGCGTGGGCCTTGAGGAAGTCGCGGTAGCCGGTGCCCTTGGGGTCGGTGGCGTGGTTGATGCTGTCGAGGAGCTTCCTGGCGTCGGCGGCCGGTACGTCCATCAGCTTCTTGCCGCCGACGGCCGCCTCGGCGAGGTAGCGGTCGCCGTGGGAGCCGTAGGCGCCGAGCGGGAGGGTGTCGTGGTTGCCGACGGTGGAGTACCAGGGCAGGTTGAGGCCGGGGCTCCTGAGCTCGCGGGTCGCGGCGGCCAGGAAGCCCCGCAGATGCGGGAAGCCGAGCGTCTTGTCGCGGTCGCGCAGGGTGGAGTCGGGCTGCCAGTACAGCTTCAGCCCGCTGTTCTGCACGCCCTCGTAGTGCCTCGGGTCACCGGTGTTCGGGGTGATGCGGCCGCCGCTCATCACCTTCATGAACCACTCCAGTTCGGAGCGGGCGTTGTTGTCGGTGTTGTCGCCGGTGGTCATCACGAAGTGCAGGGGGGAGCCGGTGACGGGGGCGCCGCGCAGGGCGTTGACCCGCTCGACGAGCGAGATGGCGCCGGGCACGGTGAGCAGCTCCTGCGGGCGCCAGGAGTGCACGTCCGCCGCGCGCAGGAACTCCCAGCGCAGGGGGTGCTGGACGTCCATCAGATGCAGGTCGGTGAACTGCACGAACGCGGCGAGCGTCGTACGGCGGTTCGCGCGGCCGGAGGTGGGCACGGCCAGCTCCTCGCGCACCACGCGTGGCCAGCCGGGGCCGTCGCCGAGGCGGCGGTAGGCGCCGCCGCTGAGCGGGGTGGCGACGGAGGCGAGGGTGGTGCCCTTGGTGTAGGGGGCGAGCGGGCCGGCCGCGGCCTGCCGGGAGTGGGCGACGGGCACGTCGTCACCGGTGCCGGCGGCGGTGGCGGCCTCGCTGTCGGTGGGGCGCAGGGCGTAGCCGACGCCCGCGGAGAGCGAGACCGCTCCGGCGGCGGCGAGGACGGTACGGCGGTGGACCCCCGGGCCGGAGCCCGTGGAGGTGGCGACAGAGCGTGTGCGCGACATGGCGCGATCTCCCCGAGTGCGAACGCGTCGGCAGTGGTCGCGGGCCGTCGCAGGCGCGAACACCCCGCTCGCACTGGATGCTTGGCACCGGGAATGGCCTGTGCGTGAACGCGGCGGCAACGCGCGGCGCCGATCACCGTACGTGGATCACGGGGCCTGCCTGCGGCCATGGAGTGGACGGGGAGCGGATCGCGCGCGGCCGGAGGCCGGTCACTCCTCGTTCATCTGCCGGGGCAGGGGCCCTGCCTCCGGGCGTCCGTGGGACGGGCGTCCATGGGGCGGGCGCTCGCGCCACAGTCCGAGGGCGATGTCGACGAGGGGTACGCGGTGGAGTCCGGGTACGGCGTCCAGCGGCTGCCAGGCGGCGAGGTCGGTGGATCCGCCGACCTCGTACCGGAGTTCGCCGCCCGTGACCTCGGCGGCGTAGACGATCCGGACCCCGTGGTGGTCCGTGCGCCGGCCGACGCGCGGGTTCCCGACCAGCCGGTGGGAGTGGACGCCGAGGAGGTCGGTGACCCGGATCCGGTAGCCGGTCTCCTCGGTGACCTCACGGCGGACGGTGTCGTACGGATCCTCGCCGTGCTCCATGCCGCCGCCGGGCAGCACCCACTCGGGCGTCCCGTCCGGGCCCGGCGAGCGGGCGAGCAGGAGCTGTCCGTCGCGGATGCACACGGCGTAGGCCGCCACCCTCAAGTTCCTTCGCATGCGCGGACGTTAGCGTGCGATGTCCGGATTCGCCGGTGAATATTCGGGGGCGGACCAGCGCAGCGGCAGGGCGCCCGGGGTCCACCGGGCAGCGGTGAGCGCGAAGCGGACGGTACGCCCGCCGTCGGCCGTGCACCCGGTGTGCGCCTCGCCGGTGAGCTGGAGGGTGTCGCCGGTGGTCCAGTCGAGGAAGAGCAGCCCGGCGCGCGGGTCGGTGCGCAGGTTGCCGAGGGTGAGGAACATGGCGTTGCCGGGGTAGTCGGGCCAGACGAGTTCGCGCGGTGAGGCGACCCGGACGAAGCCGGGGTTGCCGCCGCGGTGACTGGCGTCGGCGCCGCCGCCGTGCACGGTGGCGAGGAAGAAGGTGTCGGCCCGCCGGACGAACTCCCGCTGCCCCTCGGTGAGTTCGGTGCGGACCTGCGGGGTTCCGGGCGTGCGGTCGGCGACCGTCTCGTACGACTCCCGGCGCTGGATGTACTTGGGGCAGTTGGCGAAGACCTGGTCCGCCTCGACGGCGAAGCCCCGTGCCGTGGGCCGCAGCCGGCCGTTCAGGCGCATCCGGCGGCGGGTGCGGGGGTCGAGGGCGATGGTGCCGATGCGGGTGCCGGGGGTGTGCAGGGCCGGGGCGAGCGCAGCGTCCGGGCGACCGGCCGGGTGCGGGCCCTCGGCGGTGACGACCGACATCTGCCGGGGGCCCGTCGCCCGGACGAACCCCGGCGCCCCCGTCAGCGCCGACGCCCACACCCGCCCGGTCCCCGGGTCCGCCGCGCCGACGACGAGCAGGGGCTGGACTTCCAGGAAGGCCGCCGCCACCGGCTTGATGTCCTGACCGAGGGAGCGGCCGACGTGGTCGGCGCGGTCACGGACGCCCAGCAGCTCCTGCACGGCGAGCGAGCCCGCGTGGTAGGCGCCCATGGCTAGAAGAATCCGCAGGTCGGAGCGGCCTCGTACGGGGCGGGGGCACCCTCGGGGCCGAGCGGTGCGGAGATCTCCACGCGGATGCCGTCCGGGTCGTGGAAGAAGATCCCGCCCGAGGCGCCGCCCTCCCGGTGGGCGACGACGCCCTCGTGGGCGAAGTCGGTCCCGGCGGCCCGCAGCGCGGCCTCGTAGGCGCGGACCTGGTCGACGGTGTCCACGGCGAGGGCCAGGTGGTGCAGTCCGGGTCGGCCGCTGTCGTACGTCCCCTGTGCCTGCTGCCAGAGGGTGACGAGCGGAGGGCCGCCGCTCTCCCCCAGCAGCGCCCAGCGCCGGTCGTCCTCCTTGCCCTCGGCGAGTACGGCGAGGCCGAGGAGGTCGCGGTAGAGGGCGAGGGAGCGGTCGAGGTCGGTGACGTTCAGGCCGGTGTGCGCGAGGCGGGGCGCCATGGCTGCTCTCCTTCGGGATGACTAACCTACGTAATCAACGTTAGGGGGTTAGAGGCGGCAGAGTCAACCGGTAACGTACGATTGAGCGGTTAGAGGAGAAGGAGAGTCCCATGCCCGCCGCCCCCGATCCCCGCCCGCTCACCGGCGAGCCCCTCGCCCTCGACCTGCTCAACACCCGGTGGAACCGGGAGAGCGAGACCCAGGACCTGCTCGACGCCCCCGAGGGGCTCGCGGTGTGGCTGGCGAGCAACGGACTGGCCGGCGCGCACCCGGCCGACGCGGCCGCACTGCGCCATCTGCGCACGGCCCGCGAGGCACTCACGGCCGCCGTGCACGGCTCACCGGGGCAGGCGGCGCCGCTCGTGGACGCCGTCCTCGCGCACGGCCGGATCCGGGCTCGGCTGACCGCCGAGGGCCCCGCCGAGGAGCCCGAGTTCGCCGACCCGGCCTGGGGCCCGGCCTGGCTCGCCGCCCGGAACTACCTGGACCTGCTCACCCGGGCCCCGGAGCGGATCCGCACCTGCGCCGGCGGCGGCTGCATCCTGCACTTCTTCGACACGTCACGGAACGGCACCCGCCGCTGGTGCTCGATGGCCGCGTGCGGCAACCGCGCGAAGGCGTCCCGGCACTACGCGCGCTCGAAGGAGAGCTGACCGGCCCGCGCCGACGCCGTACCGCCCCGCCGCCGATCCGCTGCCGCCCCGCTACCGCCCCGCCCGGGAGGGGTCGCCCGACGGGCAGCCGAGATGCCGGGAGGCGGGCAGCGACTCGGTGATCCAGGCCCGGCCGACGGCCACGCGGGCGTCTCCGACGACCCACAGGTGCGCGTCCTGCCCGCCCGCGAGGACCGTGACGAGCACGTGCTGCCCCGCGCGCGGGGCCGGCCGCGCACCGCCGTCCAGCAGGAAGCCGACCTCGGCCGGGCCGTGGGCGGGCTTGTAGGAGCGGGTCACGGTGAGCGTGACCCGCTGCCAGGAGGACGCCTTCTCCGGCGTCACCCGGGCCACGGTGCCCTCCACCACCAGCCGGGAGCAGGCGAGTTCGCGCTCCGGGTCGGCCGGGCGGCCCTGGTCCGCCCCGCGGACCGGCCGGCTCTTGGCGTCGGACGCCGTACTCGCGCCGCCGGCCGTACCGGAGTCGTGCGTCACCAGCCAGCCGAAGCCGGCGACCATCGCGAAGGCCGCGGCACCGGCGAGCGAACCGAGCGCGAAGCGGAGGGCGGGGCGTCGGCCGGAGCGCGGCGGCCGTACCGGATGGACCGGAGGTTCCGGACGTGCGACGGCCGCTCTCCCCTCCTCCCCTTCCGCCTCGGCCTCCGCGTCTGCGGCCAACGCCTCGCCCAGCCAGGCGAGTTGCTCCCTCAGTACGGCCACGTCGGCTGCGGCCGCGCGGTGCTCGGCGACGAAGGCGGGGTCCCGGCGGGCCTCCTCCGGCAGCGGTTCCCCGATGATGGCGGCCATCAACGCGTCCACTCCGTCGTACTCCCGGCCGTCCCCGCCGTCATCCGCACCCGCACCCGCACCCGCACCCGCACCGGTCGTACCCCCGTACTCGGCGGTCATCTCACACCACCCCGTCCCCCGTGGTTCCCGTAGTCCTCGTGCAGCCGGCCGCGCAGGGCGCGGACCGCCGTGTGCAGCCTGCTCTTGACCGTGCCCTCCGGGATGCCCAGTTCCCCGGCGATGTCCCGCACGGGCAGGTCGGCGAAGAAGCGCAGCACGAGCACCTGCCGCTGGACGGCGGGCAGTTCGTCGCGGCCCCGGGCCACGGCGAGGGAGAGCAGGCTGGCCTCCTCGCCGGAGGGATGCGCGGGTGCGCGCAGCGCGGCCAGCCGCTCGCCCAGCCGGTCCTGGCGCCGCCTGGCCCGGTGCCAGTCCATGGCGAGGCGGGAGGCGACGACCGCCGCCCACGCCGACACGTCCCGCGGCGCCTCCTGGCCGTTCGCGGTCCGCTCCAGCAGCCGCAGCCGGACCTGCTGCACCCCGTCCGGCAGGTCCGACTGCGGCACCCCGCCGAGCGCGAGCACCGCCCGCACCCGGCGTTCCTGGGCCGCGTCCAGAGGATCGCCCTGATCGTCCCCCTGGACACGGCGGGCCGTTCCGCGCAGCACCCAGCCACCCCCTCACCGCGTTTCCCCTACGACGCGGCTGCGCACGGAAACGTTCGACCGGGTTTTCCGGAATCCGCGCCGAGGCGTACCTCACACCGGCGCACGGACCTGCACGGCTTGCGGCGAAGGGAGATCGTCAGGCGAATTTCTCCAGCTCAGAAGGGGTGCGACGGGAGTTCCGCAACCGGCCGTCGCGCTCTGGTGTCCCAGTACTCGGGCATGACACGCAAAGAATTGGACAGGCGGACCGGGGTCGGCCGCATGATGGAAAAGCCGCGTACACGCAGAGAACACCTAGAAGGAGTCGCCGTGAGGGTCGGAATCGTCGGAGCCACCGGTCAGGTCGGCACGGTCATGCGCAGGATCCTCACGGAGCGGAACTTCCCGGTCACGCAGCTGCGCCTGTTCGCCTCGGCCCGTTCGGCGGGGACCGTGCTGGACGGCGTCACGGTGGAGGACGCGGCGACCGCCGACTACACCGGCCTCGACATCGTGCTCTTCTCCGCCGGCGGCACGACATCCAAGGCGCTCGCCGAGAAGGTCGCCTCCCAGGGCGCCGTCGTGATCGACAACTCCTCGGCCTGGCGCCGGGACCCGGACGTCCCCCTGGTGGTCTCCGAGGTGAACCCGCACGCGATCGCCGACCGCCCCAAGGGCATCATCGCCAACCCGAACTGCACGACGATGGCCGCGATGCCGGTCCTGAAGCCGCTGCACGAGGAGGCCGGTCTGGAGGCGGTCGTGGTCGCCACCTACCAGGCGGTGTCCGGCTCGGGCCTCGCGGGCGTCGCCGAGCTGCACGGCCAGGTGCAGAAGGTCGCGGCCGACGCCGACAAGCTCACCCACGACGGTGCGGCGGTCGACTTCCCCGAGCCGAACGTCTACAAGCGCACCATCGCCTTCAACGTGCTCCCCTTCGCCGGCAACCTCGTCGAGGACGGTCTGAACGAGACCGACGAGGAGCAGAAGCTGCGCAACGAGTCCCGCAAGATCCTGGAGATCCCCGAACTGAAGGTCTCCGGCACCTGCGTGCGCGTCCCGGTCTTCTCCGGCCACTCCCTCCAGATCAACGCCCGCTTCGCCCGCCCGATCCCCCCGGAGCGCGCGACCGAGCTGCTCGCCGCGGCCCCGGGCGTCACCCTCTCCGACATCCCGACCCCGCTCCAGGCAGCCGGCCAGGACCCGTCGTACGTCGGCCGCATCCGCCGCGACGAGACGGTGGACAACGGCCTCGCGCTGTTCGTCTCCAACGACAACCTCCGCAAGGGCGCCGCACTGAACGCGGTCCAGATCGCGGAGCTGGTGGCGGCGGAGCTGTCCGCCAAGTAGGACACCCGGCACGGCACCGGGGCGGTCGCGTGCGCGCGGCCGCCCCTGCCGTCTGCCGGGCCCGGGTGAGGGCCTGCGGTGTGCGCACCGGGAAAGGGCGCCCGGCACGAAGCACGGGCGCCCTCACTCGCCGTACTGCCTACTGACCGGCCGCCGCGTCCGCCGCCTGGGCGTTCAGGGCGCGCTCCACGCCCGAGCGGGACTCGGAGACGAGGCGGCGCAGGGCCGCGTTCGGCTCGGCCGCGGTGAGCCAGGTGTCCGTCTTGGCCAGGGTCTGCTCGGAGACCTGGACCGACGGGTACAGGCCGATGGCGATCTGCTGGGCGATCTCGTGCGAGCGGGAGTCCCAGACGCCCTTGAGGGCCTCGAAGTACCGGTCCGTGTACGGCGCCAGCAGCTCGCGCTGGTCGGTCTGCACGAAGCCGCCGATCACGGCCTCCTGCACGGCGTTCGGCAGCCCGTCGGAGTCGACGACCGAGGCCCAGGCCTCCGCCTTCGCCTCCGGCGTCGGGCGGGCCGCCCGTGCCGTCGCCGCGTGCCGTTCGCCGGCCGCGGTCTTGTCCCGCTCGTACTCGGCCGCGATCTCCGCCTCGTCGAAGCGGCCGACCGCCGCGAGGCGCTGCACGAACGCCCAGCGCAGCTCGGTGTCCACGGCCAGGCCCTCGACGGTGTGGGTGCCCTCCAGCAGGCTCTCCAGCAGGTCCAGCTGTTCCGGCGTGCGGGCCGTCGCCGCGAAGGCGCGGGCCCAGGCCAGCTGGTGGTCGCTCGCCGGCTCGGCCGCGCGCAGGTGCGCGAGCGTGGCGTCGGTCCAGCGGGTCAGCAGGGACTCGCGGGCGGCCGGGTCGGCGTACAGGTCGATGGCGAGCTTGACCTGGCGGTGCAGCGACTGCACGACGCCGATGTCGGACTCCTTGCCGATGCCCGACAGGACCAGGGAGAGGTAGTCGCGGGCGGCCAGTTCGGCGTCCCGCGTCATGTCCCAGGCCGACGCCCAGCACAGCGCGCGCGGCAGGGAGGCGTCGAAGTCGCCGAGGTGCTCGGTGACGAACGCCAGGGACTCCTCGTCCAGTCGGACCTTGGCGTACGACAGGTCGTCGTCGTTGAGCAGCACGACCGCCGGGCGGCGCCTGCCGCTCAGCTGCGGTACGGCCGTCAGCTCGCCGTCGACGTCCAGCTCGATGCGCTCGGTACGCACCAGCTTGCCGCTCGCGGCGTCGAGGTCGTACAGGCCGATCGCGATGCGGTGCGGACGCAGGGTCGGCTCGCCCTTGGCGCCGGCGGGCAGCGCCGGGGCCTCCTGGCGGACGGCGAAGGAGGTGATGACGCCGTCGGCGTCGGTGGCGAGCTCCGGGCGCAGGACGTTGATGCCCGCGGTCTCCAGCCACTTCTTCGACCAGGTCTTCAGGTCGCGCCCGGAGGTCTCCTCCAGCGCGCCGAGCAGGTCGGACAGGCGGGTGTTGCCGAAGGCGTGCCGCTTGAAGTACGCCTGCACGCCCTTGAAGAACTCGCCCTCGCCGACGTACGCGACGAGCTGCTTGAGCACGCTCGCGCCCTTGGCGTACGTGATGCCGTCGAAGTTGACGAGCACGTCGTCCAGGTCGCGGATGTCCGCCATGATCGGGTGCGTGGACGGCAGCTGGTCCTGCCGGTACGCCCAGGTCTTCATGGAGTTCGCGAACGTGGTCCACGAGTGCGGCCAGCGCGAGCCCGGGGCGGCGGCCTGGCAGGCGATGGAGGTGTAGGTGGCGAACGACTCGTTCAGCCACAGGTCGTTCCACCACTCCATGGTGACGAGGTCGCCGAACCACATGTGGGCCAGCTCGTGCAGGATCGTCTCGGCCCGCACCTCGTACGCCGCGTCGGTCACCTTGGACCGGAAGACGTACTGGTCGCGGATGGTGACGGCGCCCGCGTTCTCCATCGCGCCCGCGTTGAACTCCGGCACGAACAGCTGGTCGTACTTGGCGAAGGGGTACGCGTAGTCGAACTTCTCCTGGAACCAGTCGAAGCCCTGCCGGGTCACCTCGAAGATCGCGTCCGAGTCCAGGAACTCGGCGAGCGAGGGGCGGCAGTAGATGCCGAGCGGCACGGACTGCCCGTCCTTCTCGTACACGCTGTGCACGGAGTGGTACGGGCCGACGATCAGCGCGGTGATGTACGACGAGATGCGCGGGGTCGGCTCGAAGATCCAGACGTTGTCCTTCGGCTCGGGCGTCGGCGAGTTCGAGACGACCGTCCAGCCGTCGGGCGCCGTCACGGTGAACTGGAAGGTCGCCTTCAGGTCGGGCTGCTCGAACGAGGCGAAGACCCGGCGGGCGTCCGGCACCTCGAACTGGGTGTAGAGGTACGCCTGCTCGTCGACCGGGTCGACGAAGCGGTGCAGCCCCTCGCCGGTGTTGGTGTACGCGCAGTCGGCGACGACCCGCAGGACGTTGCGGCCCGCCAGCAGGCCCGGCAGCGCGATCCGCGAGTCCGCGAAGACCTCGGCGGGGTCGAGCGTGTCACCGTTCAGACTCACCTCGTGGACGGTGGGCGCCACCAGGTCGATGAAGGACTCGGCTCCGCCGCGGGCGACGTCGAAGCGCACCGTGGTCGCGGACCGGTAGGTGCCGCCCTCCTGCGCGCCGGAGAGGTCGAGCTCGATCTCGTACGAGTCAACGGTGAGCAGCTCGGCCCGCGCTTGCGCCTCTTCGCGAGTCAGGTTTGTGCCAGGCACGCGGTCATCTCCTCGTTATGTGTCGGTTGCGTCATCCTTCCATGCGATCCACACGGAACGCGATGTCCGGTTCCCGCCGGTGACCGCGGTGGCCGGAACGGACGCTTGAGGCATGACGACGACAACGGCACACACGGCACGTCCGATCGCCCCCGAGGTCCTCCGGTCGCTGCGGGTCACCGACGACGCGGGCCGCCGCGCGGTGCCCTTCACCGACGCCGAGGGCGGCGCCCCGCTGCGCTGCTGTTTGCGCAGGAGTGTCCCCGGGGAGGCGATCGCCCTGGTCTCGTACGCCCCGCTGCGCCGCTGGGCGGCCGAGACCGGCGCCCACCCCGGCGCCTACGACGAACAGGGCCCGGTCTTCGTCCACGCCGAGGACTGCGCGGGCCCGGCCGACCCCGCCGCCCTGCCCTTCACCAACGCCCCCCGCGTACTGCGCCGCTACTCCCGCGAGGGGCACATCCTCGGCGGCCGCCTGGTGACCGACGCCCTCCCCGACGCCTTCACCGACGCCCTCACGGAGGCCTTCACCGATCCGGAGGTGACGCTGGTGCATGTACGGGCGGTGGAGTACGGGTGCTTTCTGTACGAGGTGCGGCGGGGCTAGGGCCTGAGCGAGTCTCAGTTCCCCCCGAATGGCTTTCCCGATGAGCGCCGCGGCGGGCAGCGGCCTAGCCTCCGAGATGAGCGCAATGTGGATCTTCTGATGGTGCGCTCGATCCGTCCCGAGGAGGAAAAATGCGCCTGATATCCAAGCTCGCCGTTACGGCCGCCGTCATCACCGGTGTCGGTGTGATGGGTGCCGGTCCCGCCCTTGCCCAGCCCGCGGTGCAGATGCGCGGCGGACATGGATGCCGTACCCACAACCAGAATCTCGACATCCTGGGTGAGGTGGGCATCCTCAACGGGCTGCTCGGCAACGCGCTGAACGGCGAGGGAAGCCCTGGTGCGCAGTCCACCGACATGGGTACCGACTGCGATCGCTGACAGTCCGTCCGGCCTGCGGTGAGCCGCACGTTTGGTCTCCGAGTGGATGCAGAAGGCCTCGTACCGTGACCGGTACGGGGCCTTCGCGTCGGGCGGCGCCACGGCGGCGGGCAGCCGTCAGCGCCCGCCCGCCGCCGCGTCCCGCAGGGCCTCCAGTACCCGGCCCACCGCCCGCCCCGACTCGCCGCCCCTGCGGACCGCCGCCGTGACATGCCGGACCGGGCCGTCCGGACCGAGGTCCCGCAGCACCACCCCGTCCCGCCGGCCCGCGGCCATCCGGGGGACCAGCGCCACGCCCATGCCCGCCTCGACCATGGCGAGGATCGCGGTCCAGCCGGAGGCGGAGTGGCCCTGGTGGGGGCTGAATCCGGCCGCCTCGCAGGCACGACGGGTGATGTCCGACCAGGGGCCGCTGCCACCGAAGATCCAGGGTTCGGACGACAGGTCGGTCAGGGTCAGGCCGGGGGCCGACGCCAGGGGGTGATCGGGGGGCAGGGCCACGTCCAACGGATCGGCCAGCAGCGGCACTTGGGTGAGCCGCGGATCGGCCGCGCTCGGAGCCTCGGCCGCCAGCGACAGGGCGAGGTCGACGTCACCGGCGGTCAGCAGTTCGTAGGCCTCGGCCGCCTCCGCCTCCCGCACGCGGACACTCACCCCGGGGTGGGCGTCCCGCAGGGCCCGTACGGCCGGTACGACCAGGGCGGGCACCGAGGTGGCGAAGGCGCCCACCCGGACCTCCCCCGCCTCCCCCTCGGCGTACGCCGCCAACGCCGCCTCCGCACGCTCCAGTTGCTCGAAGACCGGCTCCGTCTGCGCCAGCACCAGCCGGGCCCCGTCGGTGAGCCGCACCCGGCGGCCCCGTGCCTCCAGCAGGGGCAGACCGAGCTGCCGGGCGAGATTGGTGAGCTGCTGGGAGACCGCGGAGGGGGTCATGTGCAGGGCCTCCGCCGCCGCGGTCACCGTTCCGCGCTCCCGCAGAGCACGCAGGATCTGCAACTTACGGATGTCCCACTCGACCATGCGCGCACGCTACACGCCGCCGCACGACACGCCTGGGCCTGCGGCACACCTTCGTCCACGGCATGCCCCGGTCCACTACGATCCCGGGGCCCACCGCGATCGCGGTCCACCGCCGAGCCATCACTGCGGCCCGGGACACCGCGCCTCCGGCGGACCGCCACGACCAGCTCCGCAGCCCGGGACACCGCAGCTCGATGAATCGCCACAGCCAACCCCCCCAGCCCGAAACACCGCAGCTCGATGAACCGCCACAGCCACCCCCCCCAGCCCGAAACACCGCAGCTCGATGAACCGCCACAGCCGTCACCGCGGCCCGCCTCCACAGCCCCGGCCCACCGCCGCCACCAACCCCGCGACCCCTGCCCGCCGCGGACCCGACACCGCCACAGCCATCACCGCGGCCCCGTCTCCACGACCCCGGCCCACCGCCGCCACCAACCCCGCGACCCCTGCCCGCCGCGGACCCGACACCGCCACAGCCATCACCGCTGACCTGGACCCCCCGGCCCCGGTCGACCGCCGCCGCCATCACCACGGCCCCGCCTCCACGACCCCGGCCCACCACCGCCACCAACCCCCCGACCCCCGTCCACCGCGGCCCCCGTCCGCCGCCACCATCCCCGCGACCCCGAACACCGCCGCACTTCTGGCACCACCGCCCTGACACCGCCGTCCCCGACACCGTCACCGGCGAGATCCAGCGCCCAGGACGACCCCGCCCAGGATCAGGGCCATCGACAGCAGTTGCGGCCATCCGGTCGTCTCGCCGAGGAGGGCCCAGGACAGCAGGGTCACGCAGAGGGGCTGAAGGTAGTAGACGATGCCCGCGCGGGTCGCGCCGATCAGGGTGATGGCCTTGTTCCAGGCGAAGAAGGCCACCGCCGAGGAGGCCACGCCCACGTAGAGGAGCGGCAGGACCGTGCCGGGGGTCGGGGCGAAGCCGCCCTGGACGGCCACGCTCGCCGCCTGGACGGGCAGAAGCAGGAGGGCACCGATGACGAACGTCGCGAACAGGAAGGCGGTGCCGCCGAGTTCGGCCGGCTTGCGGCGCAGCAGCGCGCTGTAGCCCGCGAAGCAGCAGGCGGCCGCGATCATCCACAAATCGCCCGCCGAGAACCGCGCGGCGCCGCCCACGAGCAGGGCCACGCCCGCGCAGGCGATCAGCAGCCCGGTGGCGCGCCGCGCGCCGAGCCGTACGCCGCCGAGGCGTTCGAGGACCGCCATGAGCACCGGCGAGGCGGCCATGATCATGCCCATCGTGGCGGCCGGGGTGGTCAGTCCTGCCTGGTTGACGAGGGTGTTGTAGACGGCCACGCCGAGGAGCGAGGTGAGGAACACGTAGCGGGCGTGGCGGCGGAACAGGGCCCGCCTGCGCCAGGCCTGCCGGGCACCGAACGGCGCCACGGCGAGCAGGGCGATCACCCAGCGCCAGAAGGCGTGCTGGATCGGCGGGACGCTGTCGTGCAGACCGCGGGAGGCGACGAAGCTGCCGGACCAGACGACCGTCGCGAGGGCGGCGCAGGCGAGGCCCAGGACAGGGGCGGCGGAGGTGGAGGCAGAGGTGGGGGTCCGGGGGAGGACGGCGGTCACGGGGGTCCTTTCGGCGAGGCGGCAGCGGGCCGTGCCTCTTCACCGTCGCAAGGACTTACCTGTCAGGTCCATCGAAACTTTACGACCGTTCTTTTCAGCAGAACTGAACGATCGCTCCCCTCCGGACCCTCCGGACCCTCCGGACCCCCCGAGCTGTCCCGCCAGCGTCGCCCCGAACGCCAGCGCCATGCCCGCCACCTGCACCGGCGTCAGCGACTGCGCGAGCGCCGCCCAGCCGACGACCGCCGCGGTGAGCGGGGACAGCGGGCCGAGAAAGGCGACCTGGGTGGCGCTGAGCCGGCCGATGCCGCGGAACCAGAGCCAGTACGCCACCGCCGTGTTGACGAGGGCCAGGTAGACGTAGCCCGCCACGGCACGGCCGTCCAGGGCCGGCGGGGCTCCCTCCGCGAGGGCGGCGACCGGCGCGATGAGCAGGCCGCCCGCGGTGAGCTGCCAGCCGGTGAGGGCGAGCGGACCGACGCCGTCCGGGCGGCCCCACCGCTTGGTCAGCACCGTACCGGCGGCCATCGAGGCCGTGGAGGCCACGGCCGCGAGCACCCCGACCACGTCGAGGGCGCCGGCCCCCTGGAGGACGACCAGGCTGACACCGAGCGCGGCGACCACCCCGGTGGCGAGGGTCCGCCCGGCCGGCCGCCGGCCGAGCAGCAGCGCCGAGAGGCCCACGACGAACAGCGGCTGGACCGAGCCGACGACGGCCGCCATGCCGCCGGGCAGCCGGTACGCCGAGACGAACAGCAGCGGGAAGAAGGCGCCGATGTTCAGCGCGCCCAGCACCAGCGACTTCCACCACCAGGCGCCCTTCGGCAGCACCCGCGTCAGGGCGAGCAGCAGCAGCCCTGCGGGCAGGGCGCGCACGAGGGCCGTGAACAGCGGGCGGTCCGGCGGCAGGAACGCGGTCGTCACCGCGTAGGTGGTGCCCCAGGAGGCGGGGGCGAGGGCGGTGAGCGCGACGGCGGCCAGGGAGCGTCTCACGGCCGGACTCCTTCGGGGGCGGGAGAAACGGGGACGGCGGTGCCGCGGGCCACCGGTACCGACGCCGGCAGCGGCCGCAGCACCTCCGCCGGGAGCCGGCGCTCCACCCGGATCAGGAGGGCGGCGGCGAGCGCCGAGGTGACGACGAGGAACGCCCACGGCGCCCGGCCGTCCAGCGCGAGCAGGGCCGTGAACAGGGACGGCGCCACCGCCTTCGCCAGCGACCAGGACATCTGGTACGCCGCCTGGTAGCGGCCGCGCACCGCCTCGGGCGCCGCCTCGACCGCGAGCACCTGGGAGGCGGGGCTGTGGATCAGCTCGCCGAGGGTGTAGACGACGGTCACGGCGACCAGGGCGCCGCCCAGCACCAGGTCGTCGCCGGGCCGGAGCGTGCCGAGCACGATCTGTGCGGCGAACGCGGCCGCGAACAGGGCTCCGCCCAGCGCCGCCGCCCGGGTGCGCCGGGCACCGTTCCTGCGGACCCGCGCGCCGACGGCGACCCCGGCCACCGCGCACAGCACGGTGTTGAGGGTGAACGCGGCGCCGGTGAGCGCCGCGGGGCCGTGCAGCCACTCCACCAGGAACAGCGGGAAGAGCACCGAGAGGGCCGAATAGCTGAGCGCGTTCAGGAAGTTGGCGCCGGTGACGACCAGGAAGGGGCGGTCGGCGAGGACCAGCCGGTAGCCCGCGCCCGCCCGGCGCGGGGCCGGTCCCTCCTCCGCCGTGCGCAGCGGGCGCAGCGGGCGCAGCGGGCGCAGCGGGCGCAGCAGCAGGGCCGCGAACGCGAAGGACAGGGCGTTGCCCCAGGCCGCGTAGGTGTAACCGGCGCTGCCCGCAAGGGAGATGACCAGCGTGGCGAGCAGCGCGCCCGCGCCGTTGCCGGCGTTCTGGAGCGCGCGTGTCGACGCCTGCAGCCGGTCCCGGCCGGCCCCGCGCGCCACCTCTCCGATCAGGGACTGCTGGGCGGCGGGGAAGGCCCGGTCGGCGGCCGCGGTGACCAGGGCGACGGCCGCGAAGGCGGGCAGGGAGTGGGCGAAGGGGTAGAGGGCGAAGCCGACGACCCGGACGCCGTAGAGCGCGTAGAGCGTCGGCTGCGCGCCGTACCGGTCCACCGCCGTCCCGGCGAGCGGCAGTACGGCGATGCCCGCGAGGCCGGTGGCCGTGAGCACGGCGCCGACGGCCGGGAAGGACAGCCCGGTCACGGCGTGGAAGAAGACCAGCGTGAACGGGACGTACATGCCGGTGCCGACGCCGTTGACGGCGGCGGTGACGGGCAGCGTCCATGCGCCGGTTATGCGTTCGTTCTCTCTTGTCACCATGCCCCCTGAAGTAGCTTGAACGGAAGTAGCTTAGCAGCAATCTACTTTCCATCAAGTTACTTTCTTGCCGACGACCTCCGGGAAGGCCATACTCGGCGCATGAGTGCAGGCAGGGATCCCGTCGACGCGATCATCGACCAGTGGGCGGCCGTCCGGCCCGACCTCGACACCAGGGCGATGGAGGTCTTCGGGCGGATCTACCGCCTCTCCCGCGCCATGGGCGACCGCATGGAGAAGGCGTACCAGCAGTACGGCATCTCGCGCGGCGAGTTCGACGTGCTCGCGACCCTGCGCCGCTCCGGCGAGCCGTACACCCTCTCGCCGCGCCAGCTGTCGGCCACTCTCATGCTCACCACCGGCGGGATGACCGGCCGCCTCGACAAGCTGGAGCGGGGCGGCCTGCTGCGCCGCTCCCCCGACCCGCACGATCGCCGGGGCCTGAAGGTGACGCTGACCGAGAAGGGACTGGACGTCATCGACCGGGCGGTCGGCGCGGGTCTGGCGGTCCAGACCGCGGCCCTGTCCCACCTCGACGACGAGCAAGCCGGCCAACTGGCCGGCCTGCTGCGGGAGTTGCTCACCGAGAGCCCGGAGGCGCCGCACTAGGGGGTGTCCGGATCAGGACGGCCATGAGGAACGGTGCTGCGGGAGTGCGCGCCGGACCCCGCGGCGCCGGCATGATCCAAACCGACACCCTCTAGCGGCCGACGTGCGCGCTGACCGCCGCCTCGATCCCCTTCGCGCCGGTGGAGTCGGCCGCCCAGGCGGCGTATCCGTCGGGGCGCACCAGCAGCGTCGTACGGCGGTCGCTCGCCCAGCGGGCCACGGTCAGCCGGCCGGCACGGCCGGGTCCGGGCTCGTACGGCTCCGGGGTGATCAGGACGAACCGGCCGCCGCGCAGGGCCTCGTAGAGCCGGCCGCCGCCGGCCAGGGCGACGTCCGGGACCCGGGTGCCGGTGAGGCGGTGGGCGCCGCGGGGCGCGGGGTAGCGGTAGCCGAGGCCGGTGACCTGCGCGGTGAGGGCACGCCGGGCGGGGCCGACGGTGTTCAGGAACAGGGTGAACACGGAGCGCGCCGCGAGCGTCCAGGGGCGCTTGGCCATCGCCAGGCGGATGATCCCGCCGCTGCTGCGCAGCACCGCCCTGCCGACCGGGTGCCGTTCGGCCTGGTAGGTGTCGAGCAGCGCGGGGTCCGCGTGCCCGGCGACGACCGCGGCCAGCTTCCAGCCCAGGTTGACGGCGTCCTGGAGCCCGGTGTTCATACCCTGGCCGCCGGCCGGGGTGTGCACGTGCGCGGCGTCGCCGGCCAGGAAGACCCGGCCCACCCGGTAGGCCGGCGCCTGCCGTTCGTCGCTGTGGAAGCGGGACATCCAGCGGGCGTCGTGCATCCCGAAGTCCCGGCCGAGGGCGAGCCGGGTGATCTCCTCGACCTCGGCCAGGCCGACGGGCTCGTGGTCGGGCAGGTCGCGGCCGCGCCGCCAGCCGATCACCCGGTAGTAGCCGTCGCCGAACGGCGCGAGGAAGGCGAAGGCGTCGCCGACCGCGCCCACCGTGAGCAGGTCCGGCGGCTCCTCGGCGAGCCGGACGTCGGCGAGGACGACGGACCGGATCACCGACCTGCCCGGGAACGGCAGCCCGATCGCCTGCCGCACCGCACTGCGCATCCCGTCGGCGCCGACGACGTACCCGGCGCGGAGCGCCTCCGTACGCCCCTCGGGCCCGCGCACCTCGACGGTGACCCCGTCCGCGTCCTGGGCGATCCCGGTCACCTCGGTGTCGTACCGGAACTGCGCCCCCGCCTCGACGGCCCGCTCCGCCAGGACCTTCTCGACCTCGTACTGCGGCAGCACGAGGAGGTGGCGGAAGCGGGAGGGGAGGGCGCCGAGGTCGAGGTCGAGCCGGCCGAAGGCGCGGAGGTGGTCGAGGGGCCGGCCGAGGGCCTCCAGCTCGTCGGCGAGGCTCCGCGAACGAGGTGCGCGCGCAGCGCGTCCGTTGAGGGTGGTGGTGGGCGACGGGCGGGCGTCGAGCTGTTCGAGGGTGCGGGCGTGCAGGACGAAGGCGCGGGAGAGGTTGCTGATCTCGTGGGGGCGCTTTTCGAGGACGGTGACCGGGACGCCGGCGGCGGCGAGATCACCGGCGAGCAGCAGGCCGGTGGGGCCGGAGCCGACGATGGCGACGTGTCCAGTGGTGCCGTTCATGGTGGCCTCCTGGGGTGACAACGCCCGTTGGCCAACATCCGTAGGCCAACGCTTGTAGGCAACGATAGGACCGTGGCACGACGCGCGTCAACACTTGTTGGCCTACGGTTGTTGGCCTACGCTCGTTGGTATGAACGGCAGCGCACAGAAGAACCAGGACACGACCCAGGCCCCGACCCAGGCCCCGGGCGGCCCGGCGCGGCGTTCCGACGCCACGCGGTCCGCCATCCTCGACGCCGCCCGCGAGCGGTTCGCCGCCGACGGCTACGAACGGGCCACCATCCGGGCCATCGCCAAGGACGCCCGGATCGACCCGTCGATGGTCATGCGGTACTTCGGCAGCAAGGAGGGGCTGTTCGCGGCGGCCGTCACGCTGGATCTGCGGCTGCCCGACCTCGATCAGGTGCCGCGGGACGAGGTGGGCCGGACGCTGGTCGGCCACTTCCTCGACCTGTGGGAGCAGAACGAGGAGCTGACGGCCGTGCTCAGGGTCGGCGCCACCAACCAGGCCGGGGCGCAGCGGATGCAGGGCATCTTCCGGGACCAGCTGCTGCCGGTGGCCCGGCAGGTGTGCCCCGACCCCGAGCAGTTCCCGGCGCGCGCCGCGCTGTGTGCCGCGCAGCTGCTCGGCCTGGCCCTCACCCGCTACGTCCTGCGCCTGCCGCCGGCCCAGGAGCTGACCCGCGCGGAGCTGCTGGCGTGGCTCGGGCCGACCGTGCAGCGGTATCTGACGGCGCCGAACCCCTGAGCGGGGCTCGACGAGCCGCGCTCAGGGGTGGGCCGTGATCAGACGTGGGCCGGGGTCTGCGCGCAGGCAGGGCACGGCGCGACGGCCGGCTGCGGACGACGGCCCGAGGGCACCAGCACCGGCTCCTGCACGGGCTCCGGCACCGGTCGGACGTCCGCGGCGTCCGCGGTGTCCACCGCGTCCCCGGCGTCCAGGCTCAACATGGCCTCCTCGTCCGGCGTGCCGGGAGCGGCCTGGTAGACCACCATCCGCTGGCCGCCCGTCCGGGCCAGTCGCATGACCTCGTAGGTCAGCGTCATCGGGCCGGTCCTCGGGTGCTGGAAGGTCTTCTGCCCGCCGCCGCGCTCGCAGACGTCGTACCGCTCCCACAGCCGCGCGAACTCGGGTGATTTCAGCACCAGTTCGCCGACCAGCGCGGTCAGCTCGGGATCGTCCGGGTCGGCCCCGGCGACCGCCCGCAGGTGCGCCACCGACAGGGCGACGTTCTCCTCCCACGGGTCGTAGATCGTGCGGCCGACCGGGTGGAGGAAGAGGTAGCGGGTCAGGTTGCGCTGGTCCTCCGGCCAGTCCCAGAGCCCGGGCAGCAGCCGCCGGCCGGGCGGGTTCGCGGCCAGTACGCGGTTGTAGCGGCTCACCACGTAGGCCGGCAGCGGGCGCACCGACTCCAGCATGCGCAGTACCGACTCGCGGACGGTGTGGTCCGAGCAGGCGGGCAGCTCCGAGACCCGGCCCGCGGCGAGCTCCGCGAGCTCGTGCAGGCGCTCGTAACCGTCGCCGCGCAGCCGCAGAGCGCGGCCGAGGGCGTCCACGACGGCGGGCGAAGGGTTGGCCTCCCGGCCGCGCTCCAGGCGGATGTAGTAGTCGACGCTCACCCCGGCCAGCGCGGCCAGCTCCTCCCGGCGCAGTCCGGGGGTGCGGCGCACGCCCGCGCCGGCCGGGAGGCCGACCTCCTCCGGGCGCACCTGCGCCCTGCGGGCCTTCAGATACCTGCCCAGCTCGGTGCCCCGGGTGTCCGCTGATGCTGCTGCCATCCGGCCATTGTCGCAGGCGGACCGGGAGCGTGGGGGGTCCTGTCAGGGCCTGGAACGCCGCACCCCCGGCAGAGCACGGTCTGCCGGACGGCCGTGCGCGGAGCCACAGTTGGTCCTGGAGCGGGCGGCCCGGCCGCCGGGGCCCAGGGGGTGCACGACACCGGACCGCGGCCCCGGCGGGCTGCCGCCGCCCGCCGCTTCACCACTGACGAGCCGTCAACGAGCCGTCAACCACCCCCATGCCAAAGGGAGTCACCGTGCCGGCCACCCCGCCCCGGTCCACCGCCACCACCACCGCTCACGGGACCGCCCCCGAGTCATCGGCCCCCGCCCCGGGGCCGGCGGCGCTCACGGTCCGGCGGCGACAGCCGGACCGGGCCCGGCCGGCCGCGCCGGCCGGGCGACCCACACCACCCGCCGATGGACCCACCCCGCCATCGAGGAGCGGGCTCGCGCTGGTCGCCGCGCTGCTCGGGTTCAGCGTGATCACCATCGACGTCTCGGCCGTGAACATCGCCCTGCCCGCGATCCGGAACTCCTTCAGCGGCGGGATGACCGGGCTGCAGTGGGTGGTGGACGCGTACACCCTGATGTTCGCGGCCCTGATGCTCTCCGCCGGCGCCCTCGCCGACCGCACCGGCGCCCGCCGCGCCTATGCCTGGGGCGTCGCCCTGTTCACCCTCGCCTCCCTCGGCTGCGCGCTCGCGCCCGGCATCGGCACGCTCGTCGGCGCACGCGTGGCGCAGGGCGCCGCCGCCGCGGTCGTGATGCCGGCCTCGCTGGCGCTGATACGGCAGGCGTACGACGACGTCCGGGCGCGCGCCCGCGCCATCGCGCTGTGGACGGTCGGCGGCTCGGTGGCGATGGCCGCGGGCCCGGTGCTCGGCGGTCTGCTCACCGACTCGGCCGGCTGGCGGGCGGTCTTCCTGCTCAACCTCCCGGTGGGCGCGGTGATCCTGGCCCTGCTGGTCCGGGTGCCGCGCTCCCCGCGCCGGCCGGCCGCGCTGGACGGCGGCGGGCAGCTCACCGCCGTACTGGCCCTGGCCGGGCTGGCCTTCGCGGTGATCGAGGGCGGCCACCAGGGCTGGACCAGCGGCCCCGTCCTGGCCGCCGCCGCGCTCGCCGTCGCCTCCGGTTACGCCTTCTACGCGACAGAGACCCGGCACCGCCAGCCCATGGTCCCCCTGGGCATGCTGAGGAACCGCCAGGTGGCCGTCCCGCTCGCGGTCGGTTTCGCCGTCAACGCCGCCTTCTACGGCGGGATCTTCCTGCTCGGGCTGTACTACCAGCAGCTGCGCGGGATGTCGGGAACGGCGGCCGGGCTGATGTTCGTCCCGATGTCGGCGGTGGTGACGGCGACCAACCTGGTCTCGCCGCGCATGGCGGAGCGGATCGGGCGGCGTCCGGTGATCGTCGCCGGCCAGCTGGTCTTCGCGGGGGCGATGCTGGCCATGCTGCCGCTGGCCGCCCACACCCCGGTGTGGCTGGTCCTGGTCCTGCTGCTGCCGCTGAGCATCGGCGGTGCGCTCGCGGTGCCCGCGCTGACCGCGCTGCTGATGGACGCGGTGCCCCGGGAGCGCGCGGGGACCGCGTCGGGGCTGCTCAACTCCTTCCGGCAGACCGGCGGTGCGCTCGCCGTCGCCCTCTTCGGCAGCCTGCTCTCGGGCCCCGGCGGCGACTTCTCCCTCCCCGGAATGCGCCTCGGCCTCCTCGCCGTCGCCGCGCTCCTCGTCCTCACCGCCGCCCTCTCCCGCCTCCTGCTGCGGCGTGGCTGAGCCCGGCCGGGAGCACGAAAACGCCGAGGGCGCCCCCCCCCCACCCGGATACGGCGATGCGCGCGTACGGCGGGAAGGCGGGCGCCCCCGGCGGAAGAACCGGTGTGCGCAAGAACCGGCAGGCGGTCAGGCCTTGGCGTCGGCCCCGGACTTCACGGCAGCCTTGGACGAGGGCTTGATGGTCCGGATCTTGGACTTGTCGAGCGCCATCACCAGGCCGGCGATGACGGCGAACAGGGCCAGCGGGATCAGCACGTAGAGGCCCAGCGTCTGGACGACGCTCAGGCCATGGCCGGGGTCGTCACCGTCGTCGCGGGTCAGCGCGAGCGCGGGGGACGACATGAGCAGCATCATCAGCGTCGTACCGGAGGCCAGGGCGCCGGCGCGCAGGGCGTTCTTCTTGTCCACGTTCTCAAGTTAGCGAATCGCCTGCAGAGGCGCGCGTCCGGGGTCCCGTACGCGCCGTTCACCCGCCCCTGACCTGGGTGAATACATCGAGTAACGCCCGCAGTCGGGGCGCGGCCGTCAGTTCCTCCAGCGGCAGGGGGCGGCCGTCGCGGTCCGCGATGGGCAGCCGCCAGTTCGGGTACTGGTCCCAGGTGCCCGGCAGGTTCTGAGGGCGGCGGTCGCCGATGCCGTCCGGGAGCCAGACGCCGATCAGCCGGGCCGGGGTGCGCAGCAGGAAGCGGTGGACGGCGCGGATCTCCTCCTCCTCGTCACAGCCGGGCGGTCCGGCGGCCGGCCGGTCCAGGAGGCCCAGACTGCCGAGCAGGGCGAGCCACTCGGCGGTGTCGGCGTCGGCCTCGGCGCGCTCCTCGGCCGCCGAACGGGTGAGCAGACCCAGCCGGTCGCGCAGGCCGACGTGGTCGCCGGTGAGCCGGGCGGCGGTGGGCGGCAGGTCGTGGGTGGTGGCGGTGGCCAGGCAGTCGGCGCGCCAGCGCTCGGGCGGCAGCGGGCGGCCGTCGCCCTCCCAGTCCCGTTCGAACCACAGGACCGAGGTGCCGAGCACCCCGCGCCGTTGCAGCGCCTCGCGCACGCCCGGCTCGACGGTGCCCAGGTCCTCGCCGATGACGAGCGCCCCGGCGCGGTGCGCCTCCAGGGCGAGGATCGCGAGCATGGCGTCGGCGTCGTAGCGGACGTACGTGCCCTCGGTCGGGGCGCGTCCGCTCGGCACCCACCACAGCCGGAACAGGCCCATGACGTGGTCGATGCGCAGGGCTCCGGCGTAGCGGAAGAGGGCGCGCAGCAGCTCGCGGTACGGGGCGTGGCCGCAGGCGGCGAGCCGGTCGGGGCGCCAGGGCGGCAGGCCCCAGTCCTGGCCGCGGGCGTTGAAGGCGTCGGGCGGGGCGCCGACCGACATGCCGGCGGCGAACACGTCCTGCTGCGCCCAGGCGTCGGCGCCCTGCGGGTGCACGCCGACGGCGAGGTCGTGCACGATCCCGACGGACATCCCGGCCTCCGCGGCGGCCCGCTGGGCGGCGCGCAGCTGGCCGTCGGTGAGCCAGGCGAGGCGGGTGTGGAACTCGACGCGGTCGGCGAGGCCGTCGCGTGCGGCGGCGGTGGCGGCCGAGCGGGGGTCGCGCAGTTCCTCGGGCCAGCCGTGCCAGTCGGCGCCGTGGGTCTCGGCGAGGGCGTACCAGGTGGCGTGGTCGGTGAGGGCCCGGCCGTGGGCGGCGCGGAAGGCGTCGTACGCCGCCTGCCGCCCCGGTCCGAGCGGTACGGCGAGGACGATCTCCAGGGCCTCGCGCTTCAGCTCCCACACGGCGTCCCGGTCGATGAGCTCGCCCTTGTCGAGGACGGCGGCGCGCAGCCGGCCCGCCCGCTCCCGCAGCGCCGCCAGCCGTTCCCGGCCCTCGGCGTCCTCCACGTACGCGTACTCGGGAACGTCCTCGATCCGCAGATGGACCGGGTCCGGGAAGCGGCGGGAGGACGGGCGGTACGGCGATGGATCGGTCGGGGCGCCGGGTACGGCCGAATGCAACGGGTTGACCTGCACGAATCCGGCACCGGCGGTGCGCCCGGCCCAGCCGGCCAGCTCGGCGAGGTCACCGAGGTCGCCCATGCCCCAGGAGCGGCGCGAGAGCAGTGAGTACAGCTGGACGAGCAGCCCGTGGGAGCGGTTGGGCGGGGCGGGCAGCCGGTCGGGGGCGACCACGAGATGAGCGCGGCCGGTCCGCCCGTCGGCCGCGACGGCGGTCAACCGGTGCACGCCCAGCGGCAGTTCCCCGCCCCCGCCGCCATCCCACTCCCGCTCCTCCGTCGCGCCCTCGGTGGTGACGGTGAGCCGGGTGCCGGACGGCAGCGCGGCGAGAGCAGCGGGCCGCTGCGGATCCCCGCCCCAGCACACGACGGTCGGCGGCAGCAGGCGCTCGCGCTGCTCGCGTTCCCGGGCGGCGAGCGCGGTGCGGACGGCGCCCTGGCCGGCCGCGTCGACGCCGAGGGCGGCCAGGGCGGCGACCACGGCGGAGGCGGGCACGGCGACCGTACGGTCCGGGGCGGGGCGGTAGGAGGTGGCGACCCCGTGCAGCTCGGCGAGCCGGGCCAGGCCCGCGTCCGCAAGCGCCGCGGTCACCTACACCCCCGCGGCGAGGGCGTCGGACTCACTGGTCAGCGGGGCGGTCTCGGCGAGCGGCGGCTCACTGGTCAGGGGTTCGGCGTCGGGCAGGGGCGGCTCGCTGGTCAGCGGGGCCTGAGTACAGGCACTCTCCGCGCAGAAGACGGACACGGGGGCCTCCTTTCGGGTACGGCGACCTTGTGGGCTACCGCAGCCCCTACCCCGTGAGCGCGACGGCAGACGTACGGCAGGGAACAACATGCCATTCGTCACATTCGACTCAGCGGAGCGACGCGGTGAACTCCGTCCAGGTCTGCGGGGCGAGGCGGAGTATCGGGCCGTCGGGGGTCTTGGAGTCGCGGACGGCGACGGTGTGGCGGAGGTTGCGGGCGACTTCGACGCAGTCGTTCTCAACGTGGCTGTAGCTGGACTTGCGGAACTCGAACTCGGACATGACTCACACTTCCTTGCGCAGGTTGTCGATGAGCGTCGCGGAATCGCGGGGCGCGAGACAGAGTCGGGACGTACGGTCGAACAACAGGCTGTACGTGCCACTCTCGGTCTCGTTCTCCACCCAGACCATTCCCATGATGACGTCGCTCTGGACCACGTCGAGCGCCTCGCCCTCCGCGAAGGAGAGGATGCTGAACGGGCCCGAGATGCACGGGTGCGCCCCAGCTCGAAACGGGAGCACCTGAAGGCGTACGTTGGGCAACTCGGCGGATTCCAGGAGCCTTTCCAGCTGGGCTCTCATCACCTCGGGTCCTCCGATCTGCTGCCGCAGCGCGGCTTCCCAGATCACCGCGTGGTAATGGAGCGGACGCTCGCCGAACAGCCGCTCCTGACGCCGCTGCTTGATCGCGACCCAGTGCTCGATCTCATCCGGGTCTTCCCAAGCACCGTCGGCGACAGCCAGGGCACGCGTGTACTCGGGAGTGTGGAGGAGTCCAGGGATCAGTGCCGTCTGCCAGTTACGGATACGACTGGCAGCGTCCTCCATCGCGATGAACTCAGCCGTCGCGCCTGTGTCGAGACGGCTGCTCCACCACCCTCTGACCTTCCGGCGCTCACGGTCCAGCCTCGCCAATTCCAGCAGTCGGGCCACGGCCTTCTGCTCGTTGAGGCCGTAGCACTCGCACAGTGCACGGATATCGGGGTCCCGCATGGGAACCCAGCCCTGTTCCATCTTCACGATCTTCGAGTTGGACGCGTTGATGGCGTCCGCTGCCTGGCGTTGGGTCTTGCCGGCGGCGTCGCGCAGGCGCAACAACTCACCGCCGAGCCTGCGGCCCAGCACAGTTGACGTCCGGTTACCCAGTGGCGAGGTACGAGTCACGGGCCAAGTCTCTCCTGCCGGATTACACCTCGTCACTCGATGGAGACAATTGCACCTGATCGCCTTGCACCCGCTACATACGCACCGCTACGTTCAGCAAGCAGTCACCCACGTATCGGAGTCATCCGGAGGTGCACGCCATGCCCGACCCCAGCCCCACCCCCACCCCCCTCCCCCACGAAGACCAGCTCGACTACACCCCCGTCCCCCGCAG
>NZ_MLYN01000074.1:0-125681 GCF_001866675.1 Streptomyces sp. MUSC 14 | reverse complement strand
GTGCCTCACCGGCGAAGACGACGGTCTCCACGTCGAGTTGGAGACCGGCCGCGCCGTCGCGGGCGATCTGGTCGAGCAGCGCGGAGAACACCGCCGGTACGGCGCTGACGGTGGTCCCCGACCAGCTGTCGCGTTCCCCGAGTTCGAGGACGTCACGCACGATCTCGACACTCGCTCCGCTGGTGAGCGCGGTGAAGATCTCGAACACCGAGACGTCGAAGTTCACCGAGGTCGCGGCGAGCATCCGGGACCCCGCCCCGACCCGGGTACGCCGGCGCAGGTCCTGGACGCCGTTGACCACACTGGCATGGGTGACGGCCACGCCCTTGGGGGTCCCCGTCGATCCGGAGGTGAACATCACGTAGGCGAGGTTGTCCCGCCCGACCGGCACGTCCCCGGCCTCGGGAGCGGGGCCCTCCAGGCTCAGCTCGTCCAGGCGGAGCACCGGCAGCCCGCACGTGGCCACGGTCGACGCCGCTTCGCCGTCGGTCAGCACCAGCTCCGGTCCGGCCGTGTCGAGCAGGAGGCCGACGCGCGCGGCCGGGTAGTCGGGGTCGACCGGCAGGTAGGCCCCGCCGGCCTTGAGGACGCCGAGCAGGGCGACGGCCAGGTCCGCCGAGCGCGGCAGCGCCACGGCCACCAGGACGTCCGGCCCGACCCCGCGTGCACGCAGGACCGCGGCCAGCCGGCCCGCACGCGCCTCCAGTTCCGCGTACGACAACGAGGTCCGCCCCGACACCACGGCGGTGGCGTCCGGTGTGCGCGCCGCCTGGAAGGCGACCAGCTCCGGAACCGTCGCCGCCTGCACCGGGACCGACGTCTCGTTCAGCCGGGCCAGCCGGTCCCGCTCGGCGGCGCTGAGCACGTCCACCCCGCCCAGCCGCGTCGCCGGAGCGGAGACCACCTGCCGCAACACGCGCACGAAGCGCTCGACGAGAGACTCGGCCGTGGAGTGGTCGAACAGTTCCGTCGCGTATTCAAGGCGTCCGTACGCGCGCCCGGACGGGTCCGGGACGATGTTGAAGAACAGGTCGAACTTCGCGGTCTCGGTGCCCAGCGGGACAGGGGTGACCCGCAGCCCCGGCACCTCGATCTGCGACCACGCGAACTGCCAGGCCAGCATCACCTGGAACAGCGGCTGGTAGGCGGTGGTGCGGTCCGGGTTGAGCAGCTCCACCAGGTGCTCGAAGGGAACGTCCTGGTTGTCGTACGCGCCGAGGGCCCGGTCCCGCACCTGGTCCAGCAGATCGCCGAACGCCGGGTTCCCCGACAGGTCGACGCGCAGCACCCAGGTGTTGGCGAAGAACCCGATCAGGTCTTCGAGCTGCTCGTCGGCACGCCCCTCGATCGGGCCGCCGATGGTCAGGTCGTTGCCGGCGCCGACGTGGTGCAGGAGCACCGCCAGCGCGGCCTGGGCGACCATCGGCGCCGTGGCCCCGTGGTCCGCGGCCAGCTTCCCGATCCCGGCGACGAGTTCCGGCTCCAGCTCAAGGTCGACATGGCCGCCGCGGTGGCTCGCCGACGTCGGCCGCGGCCGGTCCAGCGGCAACTGCACCGGCTGCGGCACACCGGACAACTCCTGCCGCCAGTAGTCCAGTTGCTCCGCGGCGATGCTGTCCGGGTCCTCCTCGTCGCCCAGCATCTGCCGCTGCCACACCGTGTAGTCCTTGTACTGCACCGGGAGCGGGGCCCCGTCCGGTGCCCTCCCCTGCTCGCGGGCCGCGTACGCCGCCAGCAGATCCCGCAGGAACGGCGCCATCGACGCCCCGTCCGCGGCGACGTGGTGGAACACGAACACCAGCACGTGCTCCTGCGGCGAGATACGGAAGACGGTGGTCCGCAGGGGCAGGTCCCGGTCGAGCTCGAACCCCTCGTTGACGAACGCGCGCATCGCGCCGTCCACCGTGTCCGCGGCCACGTCGACCACCCGGAACGGGTTGTCCGCCGCCTCGGGCGACAGGATCCGCTGCTCCGGGGTGCCGTCCTCGTTCTCGACGAGCAGGGTGCGCAGGCTCTCGTGCCGGGTGACGACGTCCGTGACCGCCGCGGCCAGAGCCGCCGTGTCCAGCGGCCCGTCCAGACGCAGCACGAACGGGATGTTGTACGTCGCGGACGGCCCTTCCAGACGGTGGAGGAACCACAGCCGACGCTGAGCGAAGGACAACGGGATCATCGTGCTTACTCCTAAACGTTCATCTGTCGCAGCTGGAGGCGGTTCGACTTGCCCGACTTCTCGATCCGGCCCGCCAGCTCGGCGACGGTCGGACTGCGGAACACCGTCGTGACCTTCACGTCGACGCCGAGTTCGTTGCGGATGCGGCCGACCAGCCGCGTGGCCAGCAGTGAGTGCCCGCCGTTGTCGAAGAAGTCGACGTCGATGCCGACCTGGTCCACCCCGAGCAGCTCGGCGAACAGCCGGCAGAGGACTTCCTCGTTGTGGTTGCGCGGCCCGCGTCCGGTCGCGGCGGCTTCGGTGTAGTCCGGTGCGGGCAGCGCCTTGCGGTCGAGCTTCCCGCTCGGTGTCATGGGGAACGCGGCGAGCGGCACGATCGCCGAGGGGACCATGTACTCCGGCAGCCGCTCCCGGGCCAGGTCCGTCAGGGCCGTGAGGTCCGGCCCGGCCGGATCCGTGCCGTCCGCCGGCACCACGTACGCGACCAGCCGCTGGTCGTCGGCGCGGTCCTCCCGTACGACGGCCACCGCGCTGTCGACGTCCGGGTGCGAGGTCAGTGCCTGTTCGATGTCGCCGAGCTCGATACGGAACCCGCGGATCTTGACCTGGAAGTCGGCCCGGCCGATGTACTCGACCTGGCCGTCCCGGCTCCACCGCACGACATCGCCGGTGCGGTACATCCGGGTTCCCGGCTCGCCGAAGGGGCAGGCGACGAACCGCTCGGAGGTCAGCCCGGTCTGCCCGAGATAGCCCCGGGCCAGCTGGACGCCGGCGAGATACAGCTCACCGGTGACGCCGGGCGGGACCGGGCGCAGTGCCGCGTCCAGCACGTACACCTGGGTGTTCCAGACCGGCGCGCCGATCGGCAGCCGGTCCGAACCCGGCACGTGCTGCCAGGCGGTGACCTCCACCGACGCCTCGGTGGGACCGTAGAGGTTGTTCGCGGAGCAGCCCGGGAGCAGTTCGACGAACCGGTTGGCCAGCGCGGCCGGGAACGCCTCGCCCGCGACCTCGATCCAGCGCAGGCTGGAGCACTCCTTGGCCGAGGGCTCGGCGACGAACGCCTCCAGCAGGGACGGCACGAAGTCGGCACCGGTCACCCGCTCGCGCCGCATCAGCTCCGCCAGATAGGCCGGGTCCCGCCGTCCGTCCGGACGGGCGATGACGACGCCCGCACCCACCTGGAGCGGGGCGAACAGTTCGGGCACCGACACGTCGAAGCTCGCGGTCGTGCTGAGCAGCACCCGGTCCTCGACACCGACGTCGAAGTGCGCCAGACCCCACCTGAGCCGGTTCATGATGGCCCGGTGCGCCACCGGCACGCCCTTGGGACGGCCGGTGGAGCCGGAGGTGAAGATGGCGTAGGCGGCGTTGTCCGGCGACAGCGTCCGCTCGGGGTTCGTCCCCGGGCGGGCGGAGACGTCCGGAAGGTCCTCGGTGAGCACGACCAGCGGCCTGGCGGCGTCGAGGATGTGCCGCACCCGGTCCTCGGGCAGCTCGGTGTCCACCGGCACGTACGCCGCGCCGGCCTTGACCACCGCGTAGATGGCCACCATCAGATCCACGGAGCGCGGGATCCGCACCGCGACCAGCTTCTCGGGACCGGCGCCCTGCTCGATCAGCCAGTGCGCCAGCCGGTTCGCGCGCCGGTTGAACTCGCCGTAGGTCAGCGTCTCCTGCTCGCTGATCAGCGCCACGCGCTCCGGGTCCCGCTCCACCTGGGCCTCGAACGCGCCCGGCAGCGTGTCCACGGCCACCGGGTGCGCGGTGTCGTTGATCCGCCGTACCAGCCAGTCCCGCTCGTCCTCCGCCAGCACCTCCACGGCACCCACCGGCACCGACGGGTCGGCCAGCACCTGGTCGAGCACCCGGACGAGCCGGGCGGCGATCACCTCGGCCGCGTCGCGGTCGAAGAGGTTGGTCTGGTAGTCGAGGGAGAGCCGCAGATAGGGGTCCGAGGCGTTGAGGGTGAGCGGGTAGTGCGAGCCCGCGAACGGCCGGATGGCGTCGATCGTGAAGCCCGCCGAGTCGTTCGCCTCGACGATGCCCTCGCGGTCGATCGGGTAGTTCTCGAACACCACGATCGTGTCGAAGAGGGTGGGCAGCCCGGTGCCGCGCTGGATGTCGGCCAGACCGTAGTAGTGGTGGTCGAGCAGGGTGATCTGCCGGTTCTGCAGATCGGTGATGACGTCGCCCAGGCGGTGGTCCGGCCGGCACAGTGCCCTGGTCGGCAGCGTGTTGATGAACAGGCCGACCATTTCGTCCGAACCGATCAGGTCCGCCGGGCGGCCGTTGACGGCGGCACCGAACACCACGTCCTGCTGCCCGGTCAGCTTCGAGAGCAGGATCGCCCACGCCCCCTGGAGGAGCGTGTTCAGCGTGATGCCCAGTTCCGCGGCGCGCCGGGCGAGTTCACGGCCCTTGTCGATCGACAGGGGGACCTCGACCCGGCCGAGGCGGGACGCCTCCCCCTTCGAGGGAAGTTCCGCGGCCACGAGGGTCGGCTGGTCGAATCCGTCGAGCTCGGCCTGCCACCGGGCGGCCGAGGCGTCCCGGTCCTGCCGGGACAGCCAGGCCAGGTAGTCGCCGTAGCTGCGGACCGGAGCGAGCTCGCCGGTCCCGGCGTACAGCCGGACCAGATCCGTGATCACCAGCGGCGACGACCAGCCGTCGAACAGGGTGTGGTGTGCCGTGAGGATGAGCTTCGCCTGCTGCGGCCCGCAGGTGAGGAGGGCCATGCGGAGCAGCGGCGGCCGGCTGGGGTCGAGCTGGTCGGCCCGGTCGTCGGCGAGTGCCGCGTCGAGCGCCGCGTCCTGCTCGGCCTCGCTCCGGCCGGTGAGGTCGAGGTGCCGCCAGGGCAGGTCGACGTGTTCGGCCACGATCTGGACCGGTTCGCCGTCGGCCGAGGCGAGGAACGCGGAACGCAGGTTCGGGTACCGGTCGAGCAGCGCCTGCCCGGCGGCCCGCATGCGCACCGGGTCCACGTGCCCGGACAGGTGCAGCACGAACTGCATGTGGTAGACGTCGAAGGTGCCGTCGGCGAGCGCGGCCTGGAACTGGATGCCGGACTGTCCCGGTGCCTGCGGCCACACCTCGACCAGCCGGCCGTAGCGCTCCTCCCATGCCTCGATGTCGTCCTGCCGCACCGAGACCAGCGGGGCGTCCGAGGGGGTGAGCCCGCCGGTCCCGTCGTGTGCGGCCATGCCGTGCAGCACCTCGGCCCACAGCCCGGCCAGTTCGGCGGCCCGCTCGCGGGACAGCACCCCGGTGGCGAACATGAAGGCGGCCTGCAACCGCGTACCGTCGGCGGTGTCCGTGGCGACCGAGTTGACCTCCAGCGCGGACAGCGCGGGCAGGTCCGGGTCGGGCAGCGCGATCAGCTCGGCGGACCAGGACGCCGGCCCCCACCCTCCGTTGCGCAGATGCTCGGGTACGTCGCTGTCGGAGATCCGGCCGAGGTAGTTGAACCCGATCTGCGGCACCGCGTACTCGGCGAGCTGTCCGGCGGTCTCCGGGTTCAGGTGGCGCAGCAGGCCGTAGCCCATGCCCTTGTCCGGGACGCCGCGCAGCTGCTCCTTGACCAGCTTGATCGCCTTCCCGACGGCGGGACCGCCGGCCAGCACGTCGGCCAGGTCCACGCCCCGCACATCGACCCGGGCCGGGTACATGCTGGTGAACCATCCGACGGTCCGGGACAGGTCGGCGCCGGGGACGACGTCCTCCTCCCGGCCGTGCCCCTCCAGCCGGACCAGCGTCGAGCGGTCCGTGCCGTTCCACCGGTTCACCGCGAGCGCGAGGGCGGCGAGCAGTACGTCGGTGCCGGTGCCCTTGAACGCCGCGGGAAGCCTGGTCAGTACGGCCTCGGTGACGTCGGCGGGCAGCTCCACCCGCACGGTGTCGACCGTGGACCACACGTCCACCGCCGGGTCGAACGCCCGCGTGCCCAGCGGCAGGTTCGGCGATTCGAGCAGGTCCCGCCAGTACGGCAGTTCCGCCTCCCGCTCCGGGGAGAGCGCCTCGTCCGCGAGGGCCGACGCCCAGCGGCGGGCCGACGTGCCGACGGCGGGCAGCTGCGGCGTCCTGCCGGAGCCGGCCTGCTGCCATGCCTCGGCGAAGTCCGACATGAGGATGCGCCAGGAGACACCGTCCACCACCAGGTGGTGCAGCACCACGAGCAGCCTGCCCGCGCCCGAGTCCGCGGCGAACCAGACGAAGTCCGCCATGGTCCCGGCCTCCGGGTCGAGCCGGCCGACCGCGTCCTCCAGCTCGGCCTTCGCCGCCTCCAGTGCGGACGGCTCGTCCCAGCGGCCGTCGCAGTCGATCCGGCGGATCAGGTCGGCGGCCCGTACGGCGCCTTGCGGACGGACGACGAGTGAGAGGTCGTCGCCGCGCACCAACCGGGCGCGCAGCAGGTCGTGCCGGTCGAGCACGGCGTCCAGGGTCGCGGCCAGGCCGTCCCCGTCGATGCCCGCGGGCAGTTCGAGGACCATCGACATGGCGAACCGGTTCGTCCCGCCGCCGTGCTCGAACACATGCCGCGCCACGGGCTGCAGCGGCATCGGGCCGACGCCGCCGCTCGCGTCCTCCGCGAGCACGGGCACGCGGTCCCGGCGGGCGGAGGCCACCTCGGCGAGCCGGGAGGCCGTACGGCACTCGAAGATCTCGCGCGTGGAGAGCTCCAGGCCCCGGGCCCGGGCCCGCGCCACGACCTGGATCGAGCGCAGACTGTCACCGCCCACCGCGAAGAAGTCGTCGTCGACACCGACCCGGTCCACGCCGAGCACATCCGCGTACGCCGCGGTGATGATCACCTCGGCCTCGGTGCGGGGCTCCCGGTACGCCTCACCGAGGAAC
Organism: Streptomyces sp. MUSC 14; assembly: GCF_001866675.1. Lineage (NCBI taxonomy): Bacteria > Bacillati > Actinomycetota > Actinomycetes > Kitasatosporales > Streptomycetaceae > Streptomyces > Streptomyces sp. MUSC 14. The sequence goes on along the minus strand of NZ_MLYN01000074.1, from coordinate 118,654 downwards.
TCCGGCTCGGGCAGAGCCTTGCGGTCCAGCTTGCCGGTCGGGCCGAGCGGCAGCCGGCCGAGGGCCACGAAGGCCGACGGCACCATGTAGTCGGGCAGCCGGGTGGCGACGAACTTGCGCAGTTCGGCGGAGGAGGCTCCGGCCAGCACGTCCACATCGCCGATGCCGCCGGCGCCGTCGTCACCGACGGACCCCTCGCCGGTGTGCACCACGTAGGCGACGAGCCGCCGCCCGCCCGCGGGCACCTCCCGGCTGATCACCACGGCCTCACTGATCCCGGGGTGCGCCGTGATCGCCGCTTCGACCTCGGCCGTCTCGATGCGGAAGCCGCGCACCTTCACCTGGCCGTCACCGCGGCCGACGCACTCCAGCTGCCCCTGCGCGTTCCAGCGGGCCAGGTCGCCCGTGCGGTACATCCGCTCGCCGGCCGGGCCGAACGGGTTCGCCACATAGCGCTCAGCGGTCAGGCCCGGACGGCCGTGGTAGCCGCGGCCCAGGCAGGTACCGACCACGTACAGCTCACCGACCACGCCCTGCGGCACCGGGGCGAGTCCCGGGCCCAGCACGTAGGCACGCATGTTGCCCAGCGGGCTGCCGATGGGCGCGACATCGCCGTCCGCCCACTCCTCGCCGGCCGCGAGGGAGAACGTGGTGGCGTAGAAACTCTCGCTCTGCCCGTAGGAGTTGACGATCCGTGCGCCGGGCAGGGCCTCGCGCACCTGGCGCACCAGGCGGCCCGGGAGCACGTCGCCCGCGAACACCACCGTGCGCACGTCGGGTGCCTTGTCCAGGTGGCCGACCAGTTCGCCGAGCACCGAGGGGACGCCGCTGATCACGTGGCCGTCCCAGCTGTCGCGCTCGCCGAGGGCCAGCGCGTTCGCCACCAACTCGGCCGTGCCGCCGGTGGACAGGGTGGTCAGCAGCTCGAAGACCGAGACGTCGAAGTTGACCGAGGTGCCGGCCAGCATCCGCCACCCGGGCGGCGTGTCGAGGACGCGTACCAGCTCCCGCACGCCGTTGACGACGCCCCGGTGCGTGATCGCCGCGCCCTTCGGCTTGCCCGTGGAGCCGGAGGTGTACATCACGTACGCCAGGTTGTCCGGGCCGAGCGGCGCGATCCGGCGCGCGTCGTCCGGCGTCCCCGCGGACGCTTCCCACTGCGCGCGGCGGTCGAGGTGGACGCACGCGATGTCGTTCTGCGGCAGGTCCTGCCATGTCGAGGTGTCCGTGACCGCGAAACGAGGAGACGCCTCGGACAGCACGCTGTCGGCTCGCCCGCTGAGGTACTGCGGGTCCAACGGCACATATCCCGCACCGGACTTGAGGATCCCGAGCAGGCCGACGACCAGGTCCTCGGTACGCGGCAGCGCGAGGACCACCAGGTCCTCGGGCCCGGCACCGCGCCGGATGAGCTCCCACGCGACGGCGTTCGCCCGGTCGTCGAGCTCCCGGTAGGTCAGCGTCCGGTCGTCGCACACCAGCGCCGGGGCGTCGGGCGTCCTGGCCACCTGGCTCTCGAACAGCTCCGGGACGGTCACCTCGGGCACCGCCGAGGCGGTGTCGTTGAACCGGGTGAGCAAACGTTCCCGCTCGGCCGCGTCGAGCACGTCGACGGTGCCGATCACGCGCTCCGGGTCGGTCACGAGCCGGCCCAGCACATGGACGAACCGATGCGCGATGGCCTCGGCCGTGGCCTGGTCGAACAGGCTGGTGGCGTACTCCAGACGGCATTGCGCCCCGCCGCCCGAGCTGTTCGGGAGCAGGTCGAAGAACAGGTCGAACTTGGCCGTCCCGGTCTCCAGGCGCTCGGTCCGGACGCCGAGGCCGGACAGTTCCATGTCCGGCACGGGCGGCTGCCAGGAGAGCATGACCTGGAAGAACGGGTTGTAGGCGGTGGACCGGTCCGGGTTGAGCAGCTCCACCAGCCGCTCGAACGGCATGTCCTGGTTGTCGTACGCGGCGAGGGAGCGGTCGCGGACCTGCTGGAGCAGCCGGCCGAAGGTCGGGTTCCCGGAGAGGTCGACGCGCAGCACCCAGGTGTTGACGAAGAACCCGACCAGGTCGCGCAGTTCCTCGTCGGTGCGGTCCGTGATCGGCGCGCCGATGGACACGTCGTCACCGCACCCGAGGTGGTGCAGGAGCACCGCCAGGGCCGCGTGCATGACCATCGACACCGTGGTCTCGTGCTCCGTGGCCAGCTTCTCCACGGCCCCGAGCAGTGCGGGATCGATCGAGAAGGGGATCCGGTCGCCCTCGGAGTTCATCAGCCTCGGGCGCGGGCGGTCCGTCGGGATGGCCAGCGGCTGCGGCAGATCGGCCAACGCCTCGCGCCAGTAGGCGAGTTGCCTGGCCGACACGCTGTCCGGATCGGACTCGTCACCGAGTACGTCCCGCTGCCACAGCGTGTAGTCCGCGTACTGCACCGGCAGCGGCTCCCACGCCGGGGCCCTGCCCTGTCCGCGGGCCGCGTAGGCCGTGGTGAGATCGCGGAACAGCGGCCCGAAGGACTCGCCGTCCACGGCGATGTGGTGTGCCACGACGACGAGGGTGTGCTCGCGCGGTCCGCTGCGTACCAGCCGGGCGCGGATCGGCACGTCGGCGGCCAGGTCGAAGGTCTCGGTGGCCACCGCGTCGATCGCCGCGCCCCGTTCCTCCTCCCCCGCGACCTCGACGACGGGCAGGCCGAACGGCTTCTCGCCGGACGCCAGCACCTGCTGGTACGGCACTCCGTCGTCGCCCTCGACGATCACCGTGCGCAGGACCTCGTGCCGGTCGATGACGTCACGGAGTGCCGCTTCGAGCGCCCCCACGTTCAGCTCACCGGTCAGCCGCAGGGCGAAAGCGCCGTTGTAGGTCGGCGAAGGACCTTCGAACTGGTCCACGAACCACAGCCGGCGCTGCGCGAACGACAACGGGATCATTGTTTCTCCAAATCGGCAGAACCACGGGGGAGCAAGTCGTCACTCAGCTCAGGTCGAGCAGGTCCAGGAGTTCGTCGTTGTAGAAGTCGTCGATGGAGCAGGCGCCCGACAGCGTCGAGAAGTACCGGTCGATGTGTTCTTGGTGGCCGACCAGCTTCCGCAGCATGTCGACCCGGCCCTCGGGCTTGAGCTCGGCCACGTTGAGCGCGCCCTGGTAGTGGCTGAGGGCTTCGCCGCTCAGGTCGTTCTCGTAGCGCTTCAGCGCCGTCCTGAGCGCGGCGTCGTCGTGCAGCCGCTCCCCGACGTGGTCGGTGAGCGACTGGGCCTGGGCGAAGGCCTCGGTGATGCCGCGGGCGGTGATGGAGTCCTTGTGGTTCACGGCGTCACCGACCAGCACCCACCCGGGCCCGTACGCCTTGCGGAAGTAGTTCTCCTGGTGGCCCGTGCCGTAGATCTGCTCCACGCGCTCGCCCGCCTGCATCCGCTCGTACAGCTCGGGCGCCGTCGTGCGGAAGCTGTCGAGGTAGAAGGGTTCGACTCCCTTGCGGACCTCGTTGTAGTCCTCCTGCGGGAAGTAGGTCATGAGCAGCGTGAGGTCGTTGTTGGTGGGGATGACACCGATCCAGCGCCCCGGCCGCTCGTACAGCTCGAAGTGCGAGGGAACTCCGGCCCAGTAGCTGTAGTAGGTGCAGGACACCCGCGGGTGCTCGATGACGTTCTGCGCGTCGACCTTGCGGGCCACCAGCGAGCGCATGCCGTCCGCGCCGACGACGAGGCGCGCCCGTTCCGTCGTCTCGGTGCCGTCGGGCGTCGTGTACCGCACGCCGGCGACCCGGTCGTCCTCCCACACCAGGTCCTTGACCGCGCAGCCCTCCCGGAAGTCCACGCCGGCCTCGACGGCGCCCTCCGCGAGAAGCGGGTCGAGCACGTACCGCCTGGGCGCGTACGTGTAGGTCAGGCCGTCGACCGGCAGCGAGAAGCCCTCGACGCGGACACCGGGCCCCGTGTAGCTCTGCTTGGTGATCGGCCGGCAGCCGGCGTCACGGAGCTTGTCGAGCAGCCCCCACCGGTTGAGCAGCCCCATGCCCTGCATATGGATGTAGTGCGAGGACAGCGTGTCCTGCGGGAATCGCGCTTTCTCCAGGAGCAGAACTCGATAGCCCTGCCGGGCGAAAAGCATGGCCGTCGGCGAACCCGCGACCCGGGCCCCGATGACAATCACGTCGTACATGGCGCGCCTCTCTTACCAGGTAGTTTTTTGACGCAACACGGCTGCAGCCGGAAAAGCCCTCTGATGGAGCGCGCTATCGACGCAGCGGACGAAACAGCCACTGCCGAGCACGAATGCGATGCTAGCCGATCCGAACTATCGGAATAAATACAAAGAGCTGCAGAAACACACAGGTCGACGCCGTGCCGTGTCCCGCCGGCGAGACACGACAGGGCATCAACCACGTCTGACGCTACTGCGTCACCGCGTCCAGGGATTCGATGTACGCGGAGATCGAGGCCACCGTCGGATTGAGGAACAGCTGGTCCATCGTGATCTCGACGCCCAGCTCCTCGATGAGGGCGCCCTGAATCTTCACCATGATCAACGACTGGCCGCCCAGTGCGAAGAAATCGTCGTCGACCGAAATGTCATCGCGCTGGAGTTCCCGGCACCAGATGGCGCGCACGCTGTCGGCAGTCATCACAGTCCTCTACTGGTTCTTGAGTGCGTCGACCAGCGCCGTGCGGTCGACTTTCCCGTGCGGGCTCAACGGAATTCGCGGGATATTGATGAACCTGGCCGGAACCATGTTCCGCGGCAGCGTCTCCAGCAGGCCGGTGCGCACGTCGTCCGCGGCGAGTTCGTCTCCCGCCGGGACGATGAACGCGGTCAGCTCGGCCTCGCCGGCGTCGGTGTAGGTGACCACCACGGCGGCCTCCCGTACCCCGGCCAGCCTGCCGAGCGCACGCTCGATGTCGGTGGGGTCGATGCGCATGCCCCGCACCTTCACCTGGTGGTCGATCCGGCCGAGGACGACGAGGTCGCCGGTCTCGGTGACGCGGCCACGGTCTCCCGTGCGGTACACCCTGCGCGGCGCTCCGTCGACCTCGATCGTCGTGAACTTCGCGTTCTCGGGGCCCGAGCCGCCCAGGTAGCCCGCGCCGACGCCGGCCCCGGAGATGCAGATCTCGCCCTGCTCCCCCGCCCCGACACCGCGCAGCTCCTCGTCGAGGAGGTGGATGTCGGTGTTGTACGCCGGCCGGCCGACCGGTGCGATGTCGTGTTCGCCGGGCCGGTACCCGGCCAGGTCGTACGACGTGGCGACGTCCGTGCACTCGGCGACGCCGTACTGGTGCAGGAGGGTGCACGTGTTGCCCTCGCGCCGCGCCCAGTCGGTGAGCCGCTCGGCCTTCAGCGCCTCTCCGCCGAACAGCACGTAGTCGAGCCGCGCGAGGGCGTCGCCGCCCCGTGCGGTCTCCCAGTCCACCAGCAGGTACAGCGTGCTGGAGGCACAGTGCACGACCCGGATGTCGTGCCGGGTCAGGATGCGGTAGGCCAGCATGGCGTCGAAGTTCCGGCTCGCCATCAGGTGCTGGGTGGCGCCGCAGAACAGCGGTGTCATCAGGGCGCGTTGGGAGAGGTCGAAGCCGAACGCGCTGACGACCAGGTTGGCCGACCCGCTGTGCAGGCCGTATTCGAGCTTCAGCCAGTTCATCAGGTTGAACCAGCCCTCGTGCCGCACGGCGGTCAGCTTCGGCGTGCCGGTCGACCCGGACGTGAAGACCGCGTAGCACACGTCGTCGCCGGTGACCGTCACGTCGGGAGCGGTCGCCGGGAGAGCTGCCAGGTCGTCGGAGAGGTGCTGGAGGTCGACGACGTCGACGGCCGCCGAGCCGACCATGCCGGCCGTCGCCGGGGAGGCCACGATCAGGGCGAGCGAGGGGACCTGGCCGAGCAGCAGCTGGAGCCTCGCCGACGGGTAGGCCGGGTCGAACGGCACATAGGCCGCGCCCGCCTTCAGCGTGCCGAGGATGGTGACGAGCATGTCGACGGAGTAGTCGAGGCAGACGCCGACCTTCGCACCCCGGCCGTGTCCACGCGCGGCGAGGAAGTGCGCGAACCGGTTCGCCCTCGCGTCCAGTTCCGCGTACGTCACCTGCTCACCGGCGCAGACGACGGCGAGGGCGTCGGGGGTGGCTGCCGCGTGCGCCTCGAACTGCTTGTGGACCACGGGTGCCGAGGGCAGGGCGACCCGCTTTCCCTGAAGGATCATCAACTGACTCCGATATGTGTGGTGTCCGGTCGGACGAGCCGCCGGCGCACCACGGGGATCGGGCTTGCCGGCACCTTCGGGCGCCGCGCTTGCCGGCGGTACGCCGCTGGGCGGGGTGCCGCTAGGCGAGGCGCTTGTTGGCGACGCGCCGGTCGGCGGTGTCGAGCACCTGGGTCACCATCCGGGCCACCCACTTGTCGACGGGCAGGCCGTGCGCGGCAGCCGCCTGCGAGTACTGCTCCAGTTGATCGGCGGACAGCTCGATGGTCAGCGTGGTGACCTGCTGCCGGGGCGCCTCCTGACGCTCGTCGGCGCCGCCCGTAGGGTTCTCGGCCGCGTCGCTCTGCGCGGCCAGGCCGGCGCGAAGCGCCCTGCGGAGTTCGTTGCGCGACCACTTCTGCTGTTCGGCCCTGCGCAGCCAGTAGTCCTGCTCCGCCGGCGACAGGCGGGTCACCTCGGCGTGGTGGGCGAAGCTGAGGGCGTCGCGCCGGCGGTGGTGCTCGAACCGCCGGGCCACCCAGGCGTAGTTGCGCAAGGTCTGGTAGTCGAGCCCGGTGCGCTCGATCGCCTCCTTGTAGCGCCGCCAGCCATAGGTGGTCTCCCCGTAGATCAGCCAGTCCGCGAGCCACCACGCCGAGGAGTTCACCAGCTCGCGCAGGTCGGTCCCGATCCGCTCCCAGGACCGCTCCGGCAGGTTCTGCGGGAAGAGCATGCCCGACTTCCGCACCGTGGCCCGGGTGCCCAGGAAGGACAGGAGCACATCGCGCTGCGCCGGCTCACCGCTGTCGGCCACCGGTATCGCCTTGTATCTGCTCGCGGTTCTCACGGCCCCCGTCACAACCTTCATCTCCCCACTCGGAACGTCTTCCCGGGCATCGGCCGATCCGCGTTCAGTCCGCCGCCATGGCCTGCTGCAGGCTCTTGGGGCGCAGGTCGGTCCAGTGCTGCTCGACGTACTCCAGGCACTCGGCCTTGGCCGCCTCACCGAAGACCACGCGCCAGCCCGCGGGCACCTCGGCGAACGCCGGCCACAGGGAGTGCTGCTCCTCGTCGTTGACCACAACGTGGAAGCGGCCGTCCGCGTCATCGAAGGGGTTCGTGCTCAATTGGCACCGTCCTTGTCCGTCATGGGGTGACTCGGGATGAGAGATCGCCGGGCCGGATGCGCGAGGGCATCGGGCGCGCCGTCGCCGGCCGGTGTCCGTCCGGTCGACGGGACACACGGCTGTCCGGTCGCCAGGACAGCCGACACCGGTGGCGGCACCGGCGATGCCCCGTCACCGTAGGGACACGGCCGTCGGCGCTACAAGGGCGGCAGGCCCGTCGGCCCCGTGCCGTCCGCCCGCACCCGCACCCCGCCGGGATCCTCTGTACCCGACCGGTTTCCTGTGCCACGATGCCGCGCCCGCGTGCCGGCCGGGCGCCTTGGGGGCCGGGCACCTGAGGATCGCTCAAGAGCCGCCGCACCGGCGCCGGAGCCCGCCCGCCCCGCGTCCGATCCGAGGGAGAACGATGGACAGCTCACGACCCGCCCTGCGCCTGTTCGTCCTGCACCACGCGGGAGGCTCACACCTGCCGTACCGCCACTGGCCGGCCGAGCTGCCGGACACCTGGGACGTGCGGCTGCTCGACGCCCCGGGCCACGGTTTCCTCCTCGACCAGCCGCCGCTCACGGACGCCGGCCGCCTCGCCGACTTCCTGCTGCGCGGCATCGAGCACGAACTGACGTGTCCCTACGCCCTTTTCGGGCACAGCATGGGCGCCCTCGTGGCGTACGAGATCACCCGGCGTGCCGTCGACCGGGGCCTGCCGCCACCGGTGTGGGTCGGTGTCTCCGCGCGTCCCGCACCTCACGTGGCGGGTCCGGGGAACGGGTATCACGAGCTGCCCGACGCCGAGCTGCGCACCCTTCTGAACCGGCTCGGCGGCACGCCCGACGGGGTCTTCGACGAGCCCGACCTGTGGGCCCGGTACGGCCCGGTCATCCGGGCCGACCTGCGACTGGTGGAGACGTGGCGCCCCGCTCCCGACGCCGGTCCGCTGCCCGTGGCACTGTCCGCCTACGCGGGCGTCGAGGACCACTCCGCCGCACCGTCGCGGATGGCCGGCTGGGCCGAGCACGCCCAGCGCTTCCTGGGGCTGCGGGTCTTCGACGGCGGCCATTTCTTCTTCCAGGACGACGCCGGGCCGTTGCTGCGGCGGATCGAACGGGACGCGGCCGCGGCGCTCGGCATGAGGCGGGCCGACTCGGGTGTCATGGAAGTGATGTGACGTCCCGTCATGAACCCCGGGCCGGTCGTCGCCGGCCCGATGCCCGTCGTGCGCGGTACTGCTGAACACGCTTCCGGGAGACGACACAGCTGACCTACGCTGCCGCCCACGAACCGCACAAGTACGGATTCAGCCATGTGCGGACGACTCTCGGGAGCGGGGAATGACGAGACGGAAGAGACCAAGGGCCGGCGTGGTGGGTCTGGCGGCGGTCGCGATCGCGGCCACCGCCTTCACGGGTCCGGCCCGGGCAGCCGCGCGGGACACGGCTCCCATGACGGCCGACCACCAGGCGACGCGGGCCGCGATCGACGCGGCCGTCAAGGCCGGTGTGCCCGGCATCACCGCCGAGGTACGGGATGCCGACGGGACCTGGAAGTACGCGGCGGGCGTGGGAGACACGAAGACGGGTGCGCCGCGCGGCGAGAACGACCGGTTCCGCATCTCCTCCAACACCGACACCTTCGTGGCGACGGTCCTCCTCCAGATGGAGGCGGAGAAGAAGCTCAGTCTCGACGACACCGTGGAGCACTATCTGCCCGGTGTGGTGACGGGCAACGGCAACGACGGCAGCGCGATCACCGTACGGCAGCTGCTCAACCACACCAGCGGCCTGTACGACTACCTCGGCGACAAGCAGTACGTCGACACATATGTGCAGGGCGACGGCTTCCTCCAGCACCGGTACGACACCGTGACGCCCGGGCAGCGGCTGAAGGCGGCCTTCTCCCACGCGCCGATGTTCAAGCCGGGCACCGAGCACTGGTTCTCCCACACCAACGACGTCCTGGCCGCGATGATCGTCGAGAAGGTGGGCGGCAGGTCGTACGAGGACGAGGTGCGCCGGCGCATCATCGAACCCCTGGGGCTCAAGGCGACGTCCAGCCCCGGCACGAGCACCGGCCTGCCCCGGCCGAGCAGCCGCGCCTACGGCAAGCTCTTCGGCGGGCAGCCGGACCGGATCGACGACGTCACCGAGGTGAACGGGTCGCAGAACTGGGGCGACGGCGACATCATCTCCAGCGCGGACGACCTGAACCGGTTCTACGGGGCCCTCCTGCGCGGGAACCTGCTGCCGCCGCAGCAGCTGGCGGAGATGAAGACGACCGTCGACGATCCCGCCTTCCCGGGCGCGACCTACGGGCTCGACATCGGGCAGCTCACGCTCGGCTGCGGCACCACCCTCTGGTATCGCGACGGAGGAATGATCGGGTGGATCACCCTGACCGCCGCCACCGAGGACGGCCGCCACATACTCACGTTCAACTACAACAGCGACTGGGGAGCGGAGACCATGATCTCCGTCCTGAACGCCGAGTACTGCGACACGTCTGCCGTCGCACACTGACGGCCACGAGGACACCCGCTCCCCGGCCGCGGCGGCACGCCGTTGTCGGGGAGCGCGCACGACGGCACACTTGTCATGTTCACGGCACATACGATTGATGGCAGGGTCCGGATCGCGTTAGAACGACATGTCTGTCGACCAGGAGGGTTCATGACAGTGCGAGCAGCCGTGGCCGGAGCGAGCGGCTATGCGGGGGGCGAACTCCTCCGCCTGCTCCTGGCCCACCCCGAAGTGGAGATCGGTGCCCTGACCGGGCGTTCCAGCGCGGGACAGCGTCTTGGCACCCTGCAGCCGCACCTGGCCCCGCTGGCCGAGCGGGAGGTGCGGCCCACCACCGCCGACGCCCTGACGGGGCACGACGTCGTCTTCCTCGCCCTGCCGCACGGCCAGTCCGCCGCCGTCGCACAGCAGTTGGGCGACGACACGCTCGTCATCGACTGCGGGGCGGACTTCCGCCTCGTGGACGCGGCCGACTGGGTGTCGTTCTACGGCTCGCCGCACGCGGGCACCTGGCCCTACGGCCTGCCCGAACTGCCGGGCTCCCGCGCCGCGTTGAGGGGCTCCCGGCGCATCGCGGTACCGGGCTGCTACCCGACCGCGGTCCTGCTGGCCCTCTTTCCCGCGTACGCGGCGGATCTGGCCGAACCCGAGGCCGTGGTCGTCGCGGCGTCCGGCACCTCCGGCGCCGGCAAGGCGCCCAGGGCGGACCTGCTCGGCAGCGAGGTCATGGGCTCCATGCGGCCGTACGGCGTCGGCGGCGGCCACCGGCACACACCCGAGATGACGCAGAACCTCAGCGCCGTCGCGGGTCGCCGGGTCGCCGTGTCGTTCACCCCGACCCTGGCCCCCATGCCCCGTGGCATCCTCGCCACCTGCTCCGCCGCGGCACGGCCCGGGGTCGACGCACACGACGTACGGGCCGCCTACGCGAAGGCGCTGGCCGACGAGCCGTTCGTACGGCTGCTGCCCGAGGGGCAGTGGCCCAGCACGGCGGCCGTGTACGGCTCGAACGCCGCCCAGGTCCAGGTGGCTTTCGACCCGGCGGTCGGCCGGATCATCGCGATCAGCGCCATCGACAACCTGACCAAGGGCACCGCGGGCGGCGCCGTCCAGAGCATGAACACCGCCCTCGGTCTGTCCGAGGGACTGGGGCTTTCCACGATCGGAGTAGCACCGTGAGCGTCACCGCAGCACAGGGCTTCACGGCGGCGGGTGTCGCCGCAGGAATCAAGCAGAACGGCAACCGCGACCTGGCTCTCGTGGTCAACGACGGGCCGCGCCACACCGCGGCCGCGGTCTTCACGTCCAACCGCGTACAGGCCGCGCCCGTCCAGTGGTCCCGGCAGGTCCTCGCGGACGGCGAGATCCGCGCGGTCGTGCTCAACTCCGGTGGCGCCAACGCCTGTACCGGACCGCAGGGCTTCCAGGACACCTGCGCCACCGCCGAGCGGGCCGCCGAGCGGCTCGGCCTGAGCGCCGCGGACGTGGCGGTCTGTTCCACCGGGATCATCGGTGTGCCGCTGCCCGTGGACCGGCTCCTGGCCGGCGTCGAGAGCGCCGTCGCCGGGCTGTCCGGGTCCGGCGGCGCGGACGCGGCGCTCGCCATCATGACCACCGACACGGTGCCCAAGACGGCGGTCGTCACCCGGGGCGCCTGGACCGTCGGCGGCATGGCCAAGGGAGCGGGCATGCTCGCCCCCGGACTCGCCACGATGCTCGTCGTCCTCACCACGGACGCCGACCTCCCCGGCGACGTACTCGACAGGGCCCTGCGCGACGCCACCCGCGTCACCTTCGACCGGGTCGACTCCGACGGCTGCATGTCCACCAACGACACGGTGCTGCTGCTGGCCTCCGGTGCGTCCCGGCGCACCCCGGACCACGCCGAGTTCGCCGAGGCCGTCCGCACGGTCTGCGCGGATCTGGCCCGGCAGCTCATCGGGGACGCCGAGGGCGCGAGCAAGGACATCCGCATCGAGGTCGTGGGCGCCGCGAGCGAGGACGACGCCGTCGAGGTGGGCCGCTCGATCGCCCGCAACAACCTCCTCAAGTGCGCCGTCCACGGCGAGGACCCCAACTGGGGCCGCGTCCTGTCCGCCATCGGCACCACCTCCGCCGCCTTCGAACCCGACCGGCTCGGCGTCGCCATCAACGGCGTGTGGGTCTGCAAGGACGGATCGGTGGGCGAGGACCGTGCGCTGGTGGACATGACCGGCCGCGACGTCCGGATCACCGTGGACCTCGCCGCCGGCGCGGACTCCGCCGTCATCTGGACCAACGACCTGACCGCCGACTACGTCCACGAGAACAGCGAGTACTCCTCATGAACGCGCCGTCGCCCAACGCCGCCCTGACCCGCCGCTGGCAGGGCGTCATGATGGACAACTTCGGCACCCCCCGGCTGCCTCTGGTCGAAGGCCGGGGCACCCGGGTCTGGGACGCCGAGGGCAACGAGTACCTCGACTTCGTCGGTGGCATCGCGGTCAACGCACTCGGCCACGCGCATCCCGCGGTCGTACGGGCCGTGTCCGAGCAGGTCGCCTCGCTCGGACATGTCTCGAACCTGTTCCTCGCCGAACCGACCGTGCGCCTCGCCGAGCGCCTGCTGCACATCTCCGGGCGCGAGGGCCGGGTCTACTTCTCCAACTCCGGCGCCGAGGCCAACGAGGCGGCCTTCAAGATCGGCCGGCTCACCGGCCGTACGCACATGGTGTCGGCCACCGGCGGCTTCCACGGCCGCACCATGGGGGCGCTGGCGCTCACCGGCCAGCCCGCCAAGCAGCGCCCCTTCCTGCCACTGCCGGGCGAGGTCAGCCATGTGCCGTACGGGGACGTCGAGGCCCTGCGCGCCGCGGTCACCCCGGACACCGCGCTGGTGATGCTGGAGCCCGTGCAGGGGGAGAACGGCGTGGTGGTGCCCCCGCCCGGCTATCTGCGGGCGGCCCGCGAGATCACGGCGGCGACCGGAGCCCTCCTCGTCCTGGACGAGATCCAGACCGGCATCGGGCGCACGGGCCACTGGTTCGCCGCGCAGGCCGAGGGCGTCGAGGCGGACGTCGTCACCCTCGCCAAGGGGCTGGGCGGCGGGCTGCCCATCGGTGCGACGCTCGCCTTCGGCGCGGCCGCCGGGCTGCTCACACCCGGCGCGCACGGCTCCACCTTCAGCGGGAACCCCGTGGTGTGCGCGGCCGCCCTCGCCGTACTGGACACCATCGAGCGGGCCTCGGTCCTCGACCAGGTGACCCGGACCGGGGAGCGGCTGCGGCGCGGCCTGGAGAAGCCGGGACACCCGCTGGTGCGCGAAGTCCGCGGCGCCGGCCTGCTGTTGGGCGTCGTGCTCGACGGGAACCACGCGGCTCGGGTGCAGCAGGCGGCCCAGGACCAGGGGGTCCTGGTGAACGCGGTGTCGCCGGACGTCGTCCGGCTCGCCCCGCCGCTGATCGTGTCGGACCGCGAGGTGGACGTCTTCCTCGACCGCTTCCGGACGGCCCTGTCCGGGACGCTCGACGGGGCGCTGACGACGGCCTGACCCCGCCGCGGGGAGGCCGTAGGGCACAGAAGCTGTTCAACTGACCAAAGCGAACACTTCGACACCCCGACCGCCCTGGCCGGCCCGGTCACGTCCGGGCAGGGTCGTCGGCGGGTGTCTCGGGTTTCGTGTGGAGGACTTCGCGGGCCTGGTCCGCGGCGCGGGCGATGCTCTCGGAGACGTAGGCGAGGAAGCGGGCGATGTTCTCGAGGCGGGTGCCGGCCGGAGTGCCCGGGCCGAAGACACCGACGCCCTGCTGTGCGGTTTCGACGAGTTGGGCGGTGCTGCGGGCGCTGGCCATCATCGACTGGTACCAGATGTCGTCGTCGACGATGTAGCGCTCGCGTCGGCGGTCGTCGCGTTCCCGGCGGATCATGCCCTGCTCGTCGAGGAACGCGACCGCCTTGGACACGGACGCCGGGCTGACCTGGAGACGCTGGACGAGCTCGGACGCGGTGAGGCTGCCCGCGTCGCTGAGGCAGATGCAGGACATCACCCGGGCCATCATCTTGGGCGTACCCGAGGCGATCAGGACGGTGGTGAACGTCTCCTCGTACTCGCGCACCGCCTCGGCGTCACGTCCGTAGGGCTGCGGAGGTGTCCTCGGGTCCCGGGGCGCGCTCTGCCTGCGGCGGTGGGCGCGGTGTTCGGTGGCGCGGTGGGCGAGGTCGGCACGGTAGGCGGTGGGGCCGCCGTTGCGCATGACCTCGCGGGTGACGGTCGAGGTCGGACGGTCGAGGCCTCGGGCGATCTCCGCGTAGGCGAGGCCGTCGGCCAGCCCCAGCGCGATCTGCTGGCGTTCCTGCTGGGTGAGTCTGCCTCCCGGCATCGCGGTCTCCTTCGGGGCGCGGGGGTGCGTAGTGGCATCAGCATAGCATTCAGCTTCATCCCATTGCAACGGATCACGGAGGATCCGTTGCGTTAGCTTCAGGACCGTTGCAACGAAATAACTACTTTCACCTGCGCAAATAGATTTCTGACGCAACACTCGTGTTGCCACATCTATGAATGCAACGTAGCGTTCGTGTCATCAGAAACGACGGGCCGAAGGGCCCGCGACACCGATGAAGGAGCACATCATGCAGAAGTTCGACACCCCCGCCGCCATCTCCGCCGTCCTCGACATCCCCGCCGGACGCATCCAGTTCATCGCCGCCGACCGCACCGACACCACCGTCGAGGTCCTGCCGGCCAACGCCTCCAAGAGCCGCGACGTGAAGGCGGCGCAGGAGATCGAAGTCGCCTACAGCAAGGGCGTCCTGAGCATCCAGGTCCCGGAGCCGGCCAACCGGTTCCTCGGCACCGGTGCCGTCGAGGTCACCGTCCAGCTGCCCTCCGGCTCCCGCGTCGAGGCGAAGGCGGCCAGCACCGAACTGCGCGGCGTGGGACGCCTCGGCGACGTCGTCTTCGAGGGCGCCTACCGGCAGATCAAGGTCGACGAGGCCGCGAGCCTGCGCCTCACCGCGACCGACGGCGACGTCGAGGTCGGCCGGCTGACGGGCCCCGCGGAGATCAGCACCGCACGGGGCGACATCCGGATCAGCGAGGCCGTACGCGGCACCGTCACCCTGCACACCCAGCACGGCGACATCACGGTCGGCGCCGCCTCCGGCGCCTCCGCCTCCCTCGACGCCGGCACCGGCCACGGCCGCATCAACAACGCGCTCAAGAACGACGGCACCACCGATCTCGACATCCGCGCCACCACGTCCTACGGCGACATCACCGCCCGCAGCCTGTGAACCCGCAGCTCGTACAGGGAGAACTCCCCATGACCGACCTGGCCATCGCAGCGCACGGCCTGCGCAAGTCCTACGGCGACAAGACCGTCCTCGACGGCATCGACATCCAGGTGCCCGCCGGCACGATCTTCTCCCTCCTCGGACCGAACGGCGCCGGCAAGACGACCGCCGTGAAGATCCTCTCCACCCTGATCTCCGCCGACGGCGGCGAGGCACGGATCGCCGGCCACGACCTCACCGCCGAGGCCCAGTCGGTGCGGGCCGCGATCGGCGTCACCGGCCAGTTCTCCGCCGTGGACGGCCTGATCACCGGCGAGGAGAACATGCTCCTCATGGCGGACCTGCACCACCTCCCCACGTCCGAGGGGCGGCGGGTCACCGCCGAACTCCTGGAGCGCTTCGACCTGGTGGAGGCCGCGAAGAAGCCCGCCTCCACCTACTCCGGCGGCATGAAGCGCCGCCTCGACATCGCCATGACCCTGGTCGGCGACCCGCGGATCATCTTCCTCGACGAACCGACCACCGGCCTCGACCCGCGCTCGCGCCACACCATGTGGCAGATCATCCGCGAACTGGTCGCCGACGGCGTCACCGTCTTCCTCACCACCCAGTACCTGGAGGAGGCCGACGAACTCGCCGACCGCATCGCCGTCCTCCACGACGGCAGGATCGCCGCCCAGGGCACCGCCGAGGAGCTGAAGCGGCTCATCCCCGGCGGACACGTACGGCTCCGGTTCACCGACCCGACCGCGTACCAGAGCGCCGCCTCCGCCCTGCGCGGCGCCGCCCGGGACGACGAGGCGCTGGCACTCCAGGTGCCCAGCGACGGCAGCCAGCGCGAACTGCGCTCCCTGCTCGACCGGCTGGACGGCGCCGGCATCGAGGCCGACGAACTGACCGTGCACACCCCCGACCTCGACGACGTCTTCTTCGCCCTCACCGACAGCACCACCGTGCCGAACCAGCCCAAGGAGACCCTGCGATGAGTTCCCTGTCGCTCGCCGTGCGCGACTCGTCCACGATGCTGCGCCGCAACCTGCTGCACGCCCGCCGCTACCCCTCCCTCACGCTGAACCTGCTGCTCACCCCGGTCATGCTGCTGTTGCTGTTCGTCTACATCTTCGGCAACGCGATGAGCGGCGGCGCCGGCCGCTCGCACTACATCGCCTACCTCGTGCCCGGCATCCTGCTGATGACCATCGGCTCCACCGTGATCGGCACCGCGGTGTCCGTCTCCACCGACATGAGCGAGGGCATCATCGCCCGCTTCCGCACCATGGCCATCCACCGCAGCTCCATCCTCGTCGGCCATGTCATCGGCAGCGTCATCCAGTCGGTCCTGAGCGTGGTCCTCGTCGGCGCCGTCGGCGTGGCCATCGGCTTCCGCTCCACCGACGCCACCGTCCTGGACTGGCTCGCCGCCTTCGGACTGATCGTCCTGTTCGCCCTGGCGCTCACCTGGATCGCGGTCGGCATGGGCCTGGTCAGCCCGACCGCGGAGGCCGCCAGCAACAACGCCATGCCGCTGATCCTGCTGCCCCTGCTCTCCAGCGCCTTCGTCCCGCTGCACTCCATGCCCGGCTGGTTCCAGCCCATCGCCCAGTACCAGCCCTTCACCCCCGCCATCGAGACCCTGCGCGGACTCCTCCTCGGCACCCACATCGGCGACAACTGGTGGATCGCCCTCGTCTGGTGCCTCGGCCTCACGGTGCTCGGCTACTTCTGGGCCACCTCGAAGTTCGCCCAGGACCCGAAGTAACCGCCATGAAACGCGGGCCACTTCCCGCGACGCGACCCACCCGAGAGCGGCGTACACCGGCCACCACACCGGAGTACGCCGCCCTTTCGTGTGCCACGGCATGCCGTCACCGCCGGGTCAACTCCCCCGGCTCTCCAGTTCGTTGGCGAAGCGCAGCCAGTGGTCGGCGCAACGCCGCGCAGCCTGCGCGAGGACGTCCGCGCGGTGCCCGGGCACGCTCCGCGCGAGCCGGAGCCACTTGGCCTCGTCGCCGATCGAGTGGACGCTCAGCATCCGCAGCAGCATCCGGCCGGCCTCCGTGCGCAGGGACGGGTCCTTGCACATGGCCGGCAGGAGCAACCCGATGGTGGCCGCGGAGGGACGCGTCGCCGGCCGGCCGGCGGCCTGCCCCGGGAGAGCGTCGGGGGCGACCGAACCGCCCTGCTCCGGCCCGCTCTCGGAGGCACGGGAGGGAAGGGGGCCCTGGCCCTGGCGTATGCGGTCGCGTACGTCCTTGGCGGTGGCCGTGGCGATGCCCGCCTGCTCGGCGATCTGGCGCAGCGACGCCCCGGGGTTGGCGGCGATCACCTGGCTCGCCCGCAGCCGCCCCTCGGTCGCCCGCAGCGGCCGGACCCGCCCGTCCCGGCCCACGCGCGCGACCGGCTCCTCGCCCTGGCCGGCCGCACGGCGCCGGAGGGCGGCGACGGTGCCGGCCGAGAGCCCGGCCTTGGCCGCGATCCGCCGGTCCGACCAGTACGGACAGGCCCGTAGGATCCGTTGCGCCGCGGCCGTCCGGTCGGCCTGCGACAGCGGCAGCCCGTGGGTGACGTTGAGCCACACCGCCAGGGTGAAGGCCTCCACTTCGCCGCCTTCGAAGAACTCCACGTCGATGGTGTCGTCCCCGCGCAGCCGCACCGCCTTGAGCCGGTGCATCCCGTCGATGACCCGCATCGACGCGCGGTGCACCAGGATCGGCGGCAGCGGCGACTCCAGCGCGGCGAGCATCCGGACACGCTCGGCGTCCTCGCCGTTGATCCTCGGGGAGTCGGAGTCCAGCAGCGCGTCCACGGGCACCGTGGCACGCCGTCTTCCGGCCGGCTCCTCCGCGGCAGCCGTGACCAGTTGAAGACCCATCAGAGGACCCCCCGTCAGTGATGTGCGGCCATACCGGCCCAAGGCACCAGAAAAATACCTGTCTGCTGGTTCCTTTTCGAAGCTCGGACGGCCCACAGGTGATGTGCCGTTCCCGTCGACGGGACAACTCCCGCGCGGGCTCCGTTCCACAGAGAGGTTCGACGCGCAACCGTTCGAGTGCCGCTCAGGTGCCGTCCCAGCCCGCCCTGCGAGGCTTCTCGCCGGTTATGTCACCCTTCTCATGGAGGCATGATGGCCCATCAGGCCGATCCAACCGCGGTGCCCCACGGCGGCACGGCGACCACAGTCCCGCAGTCCCCGCAACGGCGCCGGGGCCAGGTGCTGACGACCAAGGTGGGCCTGCAGATGCCGGCCGGGATGGCCTACGACGAGTGGGAGCGGGCCGGGCGCCAGCTCTCCGACGTCCTCGACTCGTCCTCCTGGTGGCTGGGCGACTGGCTCGTGTACGGCAAGGACCACTACACCGACCGGTACCAGCGCGGGATACGCGCCGCCGGCCTCTCGTACCAGACCCTGCGCAACTACGCATGGGTCTCCCGGCGCTTCGACCTCTCCCGCCGGCGGCCCGCCCTGAGCTTCCAGCACCACGCCGAGCTGGCCTCCATGCCGGTCCCGGACCAGGACCTCTGGCTCGACCGCGCCGAGCAGCGGCAGTGGACGACCAAGCAGCTGCGTGCCGCCATCCGCGCCGCACGCCAGGGCGAGCAGCAGCCGTCCACCGCCACCGAGCCGAGCCGCCGCCTGGAGGTCCCCGGCAGCCGACTTCAGTGGTGGCACAAGGCCGCGGAACAGCTGGGCGTCGACTTCGAGCAGTGGGTGATGGCCACGCTGGACAGCGCGGCCGCGAGCGCTCTGGAGGACCTCGGCACGCTGGCGGAGCGCAAGCGGATCTCCCTGGTCAAGGGCGTCACGGGCATGCCGGACCGCGACGAGCGGACCCGGCCGGTGGCCATCAGCGCCTGAGCCCCGGGCGTCGAAGCCGCAGGCACGTCACGGCAGCCGGTTCATCAGAGCGGCGGTCTCGCGCTGGTACGCGCATCCGCTCTGCCCGAAGGACGCGCGCACCCGCTCGCGCACCTCGCCCGGTTGCTCCTGGCTGAGCTTGAACATGCCCTCGGCCCCGGTCACCGTGAACCGGAAGGCCCCCACGGCCGGCACGATCTGGCGGAAGTAGCCGAGCGACTCGGTCATGTCCCAGCCGTTGCCGAACGCACCCTCGAAGGCGCGCACGGTGGACTTCACCACCTCCAGCGTCTCGTCCACCGTGTCGATCTTCTCGATCACACCCCGGACGTGCACCGAGGTGAAGTTCCAGGTCGGAGCGGCCGGAGTCTTCTCGTACACCGTGGGCGACACATAGGAGTGCGGACCGGTGAACGTCAGCAGCAGGACGCTGCCCGTCTCCAGCGCCTTCCAGTGCGGATTGGCCCGGTTCATGTGCCCGAGCAGCGTGGCCCCCGGCAGTTCGCCGGACCAGTCGTCGGACGTCCCGGGATCGAAGATGACCGGCAGATGAGTGGCGAAAGGACCGTCCTCGGGGCTGCCGTTCGTCACCGCGAGAGCCAGTGGATTACCCCGGATCAGATCCACCATCCACGAACTGTCCGGTTCACGATAAAAACTGGGCACGAACATTCGGATTCACCCTTCTCAGCACAGGCCCCGCCGCGGGGAAATTCCAGGAATCCGCGCCGACCGTACCGCCGTCCCGTCGACGGGACAACGTTTTCATCTTTCGGACAGCCGAATTCGAGAAATCTCCGAAGGGCAGCATATTCACCGCTGCCGACGTCGACAGCGCCCCGGACCGCCGGGCCCCGGGCAAGGCCAACCTCGCTGTCGGACTCCGATTCTGCCCCTCTGACCAGCGACTCAGTCAGCGCTCCAGCGCCCCGAGACGAGAGCTCAGGAGCAGCTTGCCAACATCGTGGCAAGGTTTTGCCAAGCCGGAAATCGCACAGCGGTCCCTCAGGCCACCGGTCGAGTTTTCCAGACGCAATCGGGAGCATTCTCATGAACGTAACGGGCAGGAGCAGCCAGGAGATCTACGACGTGGTCGGAATCGGGTTCGGCCCGTCCAACCTGTCGCTCGCGATCGCCCTGGAGGAACACGGGGCGAGCACGCCGGAGCATCCGGTCACGTCCCACTTCTTCGAGCGGCAGCCCGCGTTCGGCTGGCACCGGAACATGCTGCTGCCGTCGACGACCATGCAGATCTCGTTCCTCAAGGACCTGGTCACCTTCAGGAATCCGATGTCCCGGTTCAGCTTCATCTCGTTCCTGCACACCCAGAACCGGCTGGTGCAGTTCGTGAACACCCAGGACTTCTATCCGACGCGGCAGGAGTTCCATCAGTACCTGGAGTGGGCCGCCGCGGGCCTGAGCGACCGCGTCACCTACGGCGCCGAGGTCACCTCGATCCGGCCCGTCGCCGAGGCCGGGTCCGACGCGTCCGACCTCCTGGAGATCGAGGTGCGCGACAGCGGCGGCACCCGTGTGGTGCTCGCACGCAACGTGGCCCTCGCGTCGGGCCTGGTGCCGCGGCTGCCGGAGGGCGTGACCTCCGACGAACGGGTGTGGCACAGTTCGGAGTTCCTGGGCAGGTTCAACGCACAGGACCCGGCGGACCTCAAGAACGTCATGGTGGTCGGCGCCGGCCAGAGCGCGGCCGAGATCGTCCGGTTCTTCCACGACGCGCTGCCGCACGCCCAGGTCTCCGCGGTCATCCCGTCGTACGGCTACTCCATCGCCGACGACACCCCCTTCGCCAACCAGGTGTTCGACCCCAGCGCGGTCGACGAGTACTACTTCGGCACCGAGCGGGCCCGGGACTCGTTCTGGCGCTACCACCGCAACACCAACTACTCGGTGGTCGACGCGGACGTCATCCGGGACCTGTACCAGCGGTCGTACGACGAGCAGGTGCGCGGCACCCAGCGGCTGCACTTCCGCAACCTCACCCGGGTCGAGGAGGTCGAACGCGCCGGAAGCGGGACGCGGGTGGTCCTGCGCTCGGTGCTCGACGACCGGACGGAGGACGTGGGCGTCGACGCGCTGGTGTTCGCCACCGGCTACGACGGCCTGGACCCGGCCCGCCTGCTCGGCGACTTCGACCGGCACTTCCTGCGCGACGGGGCGGGCCGGCACCAGGTGGAGCGCGACTACCGCCTCGTCAGCGCGTCGGGACTGAACTGCGGGGTCTACCTCCAGGGCGGCACCGAGCACACCCACGGCCTGTCGTCGGCCCTGCTGTCGAACATCGCGGTGCGCAGCGGCGAGATCGCCGACTCGATCGTGCTGCGGCGCACCCAGCGGGAGCTGGGGAGCATCCGCCCCGTGGACGTCGCACGCTCGGCGGCCTGAGGCAGCGCGGCTCCACTCCGGCTCAAGTCGTCCACGATTCGTATGCGAGTGGAAAGCCACTGTCCTGTTGACAGTACGTGACGCGACAGCGGGACACTCCCGAAGAGAAGCCACCGCCATTTCCGGCGAGTTGACGGGAATTGATATTCCGTCCATCCGCGTTCGCCGCGATGATTGCGAACGCGACCACAGACCGGGCCGACAGGTCATCACCTTCCCAAGAGCCCGCATCACAGCCAAGTGCTTTCGTGTCGCACTCAAGCGCATGTCCACCGGTCATCGGGGCCGGCCCATGGCCGCGGTCCCGCACAGAAGGAGTCGTTCCTATGAGCGCCAACTGCCCGGTCGGCGGCACCGTCCCCCGGCGTGCGAGGTTCTCATGACCGTCAGCGAGCACCCGGCCCTCGCCAAGGCCCGGTCGATGGGCGACGCCCTGCCGTGGCTGGCCCGCCACCAGGGCCGTACGGTCGTCATCAAGCTGGGCGGACACGCCATGGTCGACGAGGACCTCACGGCGGCCTTCGCCCGCGACATCGTCTTCCTGCGCTACGCCGGGCTGCGGCCCGTGGTGGTGCACGGAGGAGGCCCCCAGATCGACGCCGAGCTGGCGCGGCGCGGCCTGGAGCGCGAGTTCCGCGCCGGGCTCAGAGTCACCTCGCCGGCCGCGATGGACGTGGTGCGGATGGTCCTCGCCGGCCAGGTGCAGCGCGAACTGGTCGGGCTGATCAACCGCTTCGGCCCGCTCGCCGTCGGCATGACCGGCGAGGACGCGGACACCCTCACCGCGGTGCGGCACGTGCCGTGGATCGACGGGGAGCCGGTGGACATCGGCAGGGTCGGCGACATCGCCGGCGTGGACACCGGTGCCCTGGACAGCCTGCTGGCGGACGGCCGTATCCCGGTGGTGTCACCGCTCGCCCGCAGCGCCGAGGACGGCCTGGTCTACAACGTCAACGCCGACACCGTGGCGGCCGCGCTCGCGACCGCGCTGCGCGCCGAGGCACTCGTCCTGCTGACGGACGTCGCGGGTCTGTACGCGGGCTGGCCGCACAGCGACGTGGTCATCCCCCGGCTCACGGCCGACGAGCTGGAGAAGCTCCTGCCGGAGCTGAGCGACGGAATGGTCCCCAAGATGACCGGCTGCCTGGAGGCCGTGCGCGGCGGCGTGGGTGCGGCCCGGGTGATCGACGGACGGATACCGCACTCGGTACTCCTGGAGATGTTCACCGACGACGGGGTCGGCACGGTGATCGTGCCGGACCCGGAAAAGGCGGAGGTCCTGCCGTGAACGAGGAGTGGGGACAGCGACAGCACCGGCAGCACGCCGGCTCGGCACGGACCCTGCACGCCGTGGAGCCGCCCGCACCGGGGCCGGCGGACCTCGTCCACGAGCTGGTCGTCGCGGCCGGGACGGACGGGGGCGAGGCCCCGGGGCTGGCCCGCCGGCTCGCCGCCGCCCTGTCGCCCGAGGTCAGACTGGTGCTGCTGAACGCCCTGGCCGAGGCCGGCGCGTCGGACGACGACCGCCCCCTCGGGCCCGGGACCCCGGGCCCGTGCAGCCTGAGCTTCCTGCCGACGTACCAGGACCACGAGCCGGACCGGCCGGCCCGCGCCCCCGAGTACGGTGACACCGGGTTCCCGCAGGCGGCCCGCAACGATCCGCCGGACGGTATCGTCCGGCTGCGGTTCGCCGACGCGATCGCGTTCGAGCGGGCCGGCGCCGCCTTCGCCACCGGATCGGGACCGGGCTTCGGCGACCCGTGGGGTGACCCCGCGACGCTCACCCTCCGGATCCCCGCGGACGCCGGCGTCGAGACCCTTCGGGCCGTGCTCGCGGTCCTCGACGCGGCGGCGGTCACGGCCGAGTCGCTCACCGTGCACACCCACGAACTCGACGACGTCTTCGCCGCGTTCACCAGCCTGCCGTAGGGAAGCCGGCCACATCCGGCTATCGGCCCGCGTGCTCCTCCCGGACCTGGATTCTGCGGAGCAGGTCCTCCTGGTTCCGCTCCAGTTGCTCGATCCGGGCCTGAAGCTGCGCCACCTGCGCCGCCAGGTCCGGGCGGTGGGAACGCGCGGCCGGCAGCGCGGGAGAGTGGTTGAGGACCGCCTCCAGGCGGGACCGCAGGGCCGGGCCCGGTTCCACGCCGAGCACGGCGACCAGACGGCGGCGGGCCCGTTCGTAGACACCGAGGGCCTCCGCCTGCCGGCCGCTGCGGTACAGGGCGACCATCAGCAGGTCGTAGAAGCGCTCACGCAGCGGATGGTCGGCGGTCAGCCGCTCCAGGTCGCAGATGCTCTCCGCGCACCTTCCGCAGTTCAGGTTCGCCTCGTACAGGGCTTCCAGGGCGGTGAGGCGCTGCTCCTCCAGACGGTCCGCCTCGGCCGTGCACAGGGGGCCGTTACGGCTGTCCTGCAGAGCCTGGCCGTGCCACAACGACAGGGCATGGCCGAGTAGTCGGGTCGCGTGTCGCGGGTCTTCGGGGACCGCCGCCCTGCCCTGCCCGGACAGGCTGATGAAGCGGGCCACGTCGGTCGAGGCACGGCCCAGGCGCAACAGGTATCCGGTGGGCAGGGTGCTGATCCACTCGTGGCCCGGGGCGGGCAGCAGCCGGCGCAGCCGGGCGACGTGGGTGTGCAGGGCGTTCGGCGCGTTGGACGGGGGCCGGTCGCCCCACAGCTCTTCCACCAGGCGGTCCACCGAGAGCCGTTCGCCCGCGTGGATGACCAGCGTGGCGAGCAGGGCCCGCTGTTTGGGGCCGGAGGGCACGATGCCCGTCCCGGTCGCGCCGTCGTACACGACCACCGGGCCGAGCAGCCGGAACTCGGTCGCCTCGGCGCGCGCCGCAGCCGGTGCGGGGCGGTCGAGGACGGTCATCGCGTCACCGGGGACGGCTCCCGGGCCAGCAGCAGGGCGCGGCGCACATCGTCCTGGATCCGCCCGGTGACCTCCTGGAGCCGGTCCCGGAAGTAGAAGTGGTCGCCGTCGAACAGATGCCGGCCCAGGAAGTGCTCGGAGGCGGCCTCCCAGCCGTCCAGCCGGTGCGGCGGCGCCACCTGGTCGCGGGTGCCGCCGAACACCGAGAGGGGGACCGGCAGCGGCGCGGTGAGGGGCTTCGTGCGCCAGGTCTCGCTCATGCGCAGGTCCGCGCGGATGACCGGCGCGAACATGTCCCACAGCTCCTCGTCGTCCAGCAGCGTGGACGGCGTACCGCCCATCGCGGCCAGCTCCCGGCGCAGTTCCGCGTCGGACAGCAGGTGCCGGTGCGTGGCCTCCCCGTCGGGGCGCAGCGTGCCGCGTGCGGACAGGCCGAGCCACACCGGCGGACGGCCCAGGTCGACGAGCCGGCGCGTCAGTTCGTACGCGACGAGTCCGCCCATGCTGTGCCCGAAGAGCGCGTAGTGGCCCGTCAGCCGGGTGTCCAGCTCGTGCAGGAAGTGGTCGATCACGGCGCCGGCATCCGTCAGCGCCGGACGTGCGTCGCGCAGGCCGCGGCCCGGTGCGTCGGGGGTGTGCACGTCCCAGTCGGCCGGGAAACAGGACGGCCAGTCGCGGTACGCGAGATGCGAACCACCGGAGTGGTGGAACACGAACAGGCGCAGCTTCGGCTCTACCGCCTTCTGCATGGCGACTCCATCGACGAGAGACTCCGCCGTCCGGCCCGACGACCAGCGGGCGGACAAGGGGCGGGAGTTAGCACGATAGCCCCGTCCCGGCCGCGGCGGCCGCCGCCACGAGCGAGCCTCGAACCGCTCTCAAGCCCTGTCCGCCACGCGCGAGGGAGTCCCGGAGATCCAGGGTGCCCGTACGTCGACGCGCCCGCCCTCGTCAGGAGACGGCAGGCGGGCGCGGACGGGGAGGAGATGGTGCACGGCCCACGGTAGACACGGGGCGTGCCCCACGTCCCGTGCCCTGCGCGGAACTTCGAGTTCAGCTGCAGCGGCGCTCCGTCTCGCTCCCCCTAGGCCAGGTCGTCCCGGGTGACCCGGCGGTGCGCGGTGCGCCACTCGCCGTGGGTGCGGACCAGGACGTCCTCCATGACGTACGCGTACAGGGCCTTGGAGCTGCCGCCGCCCGGCACGAGGCACACCACGGCCGAGCAGCGGGTGTGCAGCGACCCGTCCGCCTGGGGATGCACGTCGAGCATGCCGACCCAGTGGTCGAGACGGCTGCCGGCCCGCCGCTGCCGTGCCGCGCCCGCGCGCACGTAGGGGGCGAGCCCGTCGCGCACACGCAACGGAGCGGACCGGCAGGGCAGTTCGAAGACGGCGTCCTCGGTGCAGGTGGCCGCCCAGCGCTCGGTGTCGTGCGCGTCCAGGATCTGCATCTGGTGCGCGTAGAACCGCTGGATCTCCGCGTACAGAGCGGCGAACTTCTGGTTCTGGAGGGTGCGTTCGGCGGTTCCCACCAGCTCGACGGTCGTCATCTCGGCCTCCGCCTCCGTCCGTGCCCCTCGGGCACTCCAAGGAATCCGAACTCGGTACGCACACTCTTCGAGGCCCAGCTCGAGCTTCTTTCCAATACGCCTCAAGTGATCCTGACGACGCTGTGCACCGTGGGGTCACGACTGCCGCGGCCCCACGGACATCGCGACAGCACCACCCATCCCCTCACACCGCTTGAGAGCAGGAGTCTGTACGACATGGCCACCTTCCTCGCATCAGTGGGCCGCTTCGCCTTCCGGCGACGCGGCCTGGTGACCCTGCTGTGGCTCGCCGTCCTCGTCGGAATCGGCGTCGCCGCCTCCTCCGCGCCCGCACCGCCCGCCGACACGTTCTCCATGCCGGGCACCGAGTCCCAGAAGGCGTTCGACCTGCTCAAGGAGAAGTTCCCGGCGGCGAACGCGGACGGCGCCACCGCCCGTGTGGTGCTGCGCGCCTCGCAGGGCCACAAGCTCGCCGACCCGGAGGAGAAGGCCAAGGTCGAGGACCTGGTCGCCCGGCTCGGCACGGCACCCGACGTGGTCGCGGTGTCCGACCCGTTCAAGGCGAACGCCGTCAGCAAGGACGGCACCACGGCCTACGCGGTCGCCACCTACAAGGTCGCCGCCACCAAGCTGGACGACAAGGCCCACAAGGCCCTCACCGACGCCCTCGCCCAGTCCCGCAGGAGCGGTCTGACCGTCGAGGCCGGCGGTGACGCGGTCCCGCTGGCGGCGAGCTCGGGCAGCGGCGCCGAAGGCATCGGCATCCTGATCTCCGCCCTCGTCCTGATCCTCACCTTCGGCTCGATGATCGCCGCGGGCATGCCGCTGGTGACCGCGCTCATCGGCGTCGCCATCGGCACCTCCGCGATCACCGCGCTCGGCTCCACCCTGGGCCTGTCGAGCACCACCACCACGCTGGCGATGATGCTCGGCCTCGCGGTCGGCATCGACTACGCCCTGTTCGTCATCTCCCGCTACCGTTCCGAGCTGTCCGAGGGCCGCGAGCGCCAGGACGCCGCGGCGCGCGCCGTCGGCACCGCCGGCACCGCCGTCGTCTTCGCCGGCCTCACCGTGATCATCGCCCTTGCGGGCCTCGCCGTGGTCAACGTGCCGATGCTCACCAAGATGGGCCTCGCCGCGGCCGGCACGGTCGGCATCGCGGTCCTCGTCGCCCTCACCCTCGTCCCCGCCCTGCTCGGCTTCGCACCGGTCAAGGTCATGCCCCGCGCCGAGCGCAAGCGTTTCTACGGCAAGCCGCTGAGCGCCCGTCAGCAGCGCAGGGCGGACAAGCGGGCCGCGCGTGTGAAGCCGAACCTCGGCACCCGCTGGGCCGCGTTGGTCGTCCGCCGTCCGCTGGCCGTTCTGTTCGTCGGTGTCGCGGGCCTCGGCGCCCTCGCCATCCCTGCGGCCGACATGCAGCTCGGTCTGCCGAGCGAGGGCACGTACGCGAAGGACACCACCCAGCGCAAGGCGTACGACATGCTGTCCGACTCCTTCGGAGCCGGCTTCAACGGCCCGCTGACCGTCACGGTCCAGGCCAAGGACACGGCCGCCGCGGCGAGCCGGGTCGGCAAGCGGCTCGCCGAGGTCGGGAACGTCGCGAGGGTGAGCCCCGCGGTCACCAACCCCGCGGGTGACACGGCGATCATCACCGTCGTACCGAAGACCGGTCCGCAGGACCACGCCACCGAGGAACTGGTCCGGACGATCCGCGGCATGAAGGACGACTTCCGGTCCTCCGGCGACGCCACGGTGCTGGTCACCGGCACGACCGCCCTCTACATCGACTTCTCCCAGACCCTCGACGACGCCCTCGTGCCCTATCTGGGGCTGGTCGTCGGCCTCGCCTTCCTCCTGCTGATGCTGGTCTTCCGCTCGGTCCTCGTCCCGCTCAAGGCGGCTCTGGGCTTCCTGCTCTCGGTCGGCGCGGCACTGGGTTCGGTCGTCGCGGTCTTCCAGTGGGGCTGGCTCGCCAAGGGGCTCGGCATCACCCAGCAGGGCCAGATCATGAGCACGCTGCCGATCTTCATGGTCGGTGTGGTCTTCGGACTCGCGATGGACTACGAGGTCTTCCTCGTCGCCCGGATGCGGGAGGCCTACGTCCACGGCGCGAGCCCCTCCGACGCGGTGGTCACCGGCTTCCGCTACGGCGGACGGGTCGTCACCGCCGCCGCGATCATCATGACCAGCGTCTTCTCCGGGTTCATCCTGGACACGAACGACTTCGTGAAGATGATGGGCTTCAGCCTCGCCTCCGCCGTCCTCTTCGACGCCTTCGTGGTCCGCATGACCCTGGTCCCGGCCCTGTTCGCCCTGCTCGGCAAGTCCGCCTGGTGGCTGCCGCGCTGGCTGGACCGGCTGCTGCCGAACATGGACGTGGAGGGCGAGAAGCTCCACCGCTTCCCGGCCGCCGCCCCGGTCCCCGGCGCCCGGCACGAGCGCGAGCCCGAGTACATCGGCTGACCCGCCACCCCGACCCCGGGCCGCGATTCCCCCGTCCGGCCCGGCCCAACGGCCACCGCCGCTCCGAGTGCCTCACCGCACCGGACCGGCGGTGGCCGCTCTCTGTTCCGTGCGCGCAGTGGTCGGTTCGACCGACGATGCCACGACCGGGCTGACGTCCGGTCGCCTGTCGGCGTTCGTGACGGATGCGCAGACGTTGTGCACGGCCTGGCCGAGATCGTCGACGGCCTTGTTCACGGCGACGCCGTCGGTCCGGTGGCCGATGGCCGATGGCCTTCAGGTTCTTCTCGACGGGGCCGGCTTCGCAGTGGCCTCGACCGGGGGTGGCGCATCGCTCCGGGAGGGCAGATGCGCAGACGTTGTGCACGGCCTGGCCGAGATCGTCGACGGCCTTGTTCACGGCGACGCCGTCGGTCCGGTGGCCGATGGCCGATGGCCTTCAGGTTCTTCTCGACGGGGCCGGCTTCGCAGTGGCCTCGACCGGGGGTGGCGCATCGCTCCGGGAGGGCAGCCGGGTCCGGCCGGAGCGTCGGCCGGCCGAATCGTCAGGCGGCTGTCTGCGGCCGGGCTGTGGGCTCGGGGTCGGCCGTGGGCTCCTGCTGTTCCGCCGGCAGGTTGCGGCGGGCGCGGGTGACGGCCGGGCCGATCGCCGCCGTACCGGTCAGGAAGACGGCGGCCAGGGCCAGCCAGCCGAGGGAGTTGTGGCCGACGACCAGGAGGGAGACCAGGGCGGGGCCGAGGGTGGCCTGGATGACGACGTGCAGGTGGAACGCGCCGAGGTACTCGCCGCGCGCCTGCTCGGGAGCCAGGCCGAAGCCGAGGCCGAAGCCGCTGGCCGACTGCCACAGTTCGGCGAGGGTGAACAGCAGGACCGCGACGAGCGCGATCGCGCCGGTGCCCCAGGATCCGGTGAACTGTCCCGCCGCGAGGGCCGCGCACGCCAGCACGCTCACCAGTCCCGCCTTGCGGGCCGTGCCGACGGCACCGTCCAGGTTCTCCGCACCGCGGGCCGCCGCCACCTGGAAGAGGACCACCAGGACCGTGTTGACGGCGAGGATCAACGGGACGACGCCGTGCGGCAGATGGGTGTTCCTGACGATCCACAGCGGGATTCCGGCGAGCAGCACCGCGCTGTGCAGGGCGAGCATGCTGGAGGCTCCGATGACGCCGAGGAAGGGCAGGTCGCGCAGGACGCGGAAGGGCTTGCCGCCGTCGGCCGCGGCCCGCGCGTCGGTCGCTGGCAGCTTCAGCACCAGTGCGGCCGCCGCCAGGAAGGTCAGTCCGTCGCCGAGCGGGAGCAGCCCGAGGGTGTCCTTGCCCAGGGAGATCAGCGCGGCGGCCGCCAGCGCGCCGGCCGAGAAGCCGGCGTTGAACAGGGAGCGCAGCGCCGCCCGCGCGGTCACGCGTTCGCCGTCCGGGACCAGTTCGGCGATCAGGGCGCCGAAGGCCGGGCCGCAGCCGTACTCCAGGGCGCCGATCAGGATGACCACCGGGAAGTAGGCGGCGGGTGAGTGCACGGCCGGATAGAGGGCGTAGGCACCGGCCAGCACGAACAGCAGCACGGAGAGCAGACGCCGGGCGCCCGTCCTGTCGGTCAGCCGGCCGAAGACGAGGCTGGCGACGAAGCCGCTGAGGCCGGCGAGGGAGAGGCCGAGGCCGACGACGGTGGCGGGCAGGCCAGCCACGGTGACGAAGTAGACCGCGGAGCCGGCCATGAACAGGCCGTTGCCGAGGCTGTCGACGAAGTGCAGGGCGCCGAGCGTCCTGGCCGGTCCGCGCAGCGACGAGAACGTGCGCTGAATGAGCGTTTTCACAACCGTGGGTCCCATCGTCGTCGTTCCGGAGCGGTGCGCCTCAGGTGCCGGCGGGCGCGAGCGTCGGCAGGCCAGGGGTCCAGGCGGGGGCCACCACCACTCCGGTCAGACCGGGCGCGGCCAGGTGGGCCGCCGCGACGCGGGCCACGTCGTCCGGGGTCAGGGCGCGCAGCCGGTCCTCGTATCCGGCGAGCCAGCTCGCGGGCAGGCCGCTCGCCAGCACCGCGGCGTACGTCGAGGCCAGCCCGGACCTGGAGGAGCAGGCCATCGCCATGGAACCGACAGCGTAGTTCTGGGCGTTGCGCAGTTCCTGCGCGGTGAAGTCGCCGGCGGCCAGACGCTCCGTCTCCTCGGCGACGAGGTCGAGGGCGCGGGTGGCGCCGTCGTGCCGTACGTCGGCCTCCACGGTCAGCACGGCTCGCGGGCCCAGCGGGTCCAGGACGGCGCGGGGCGCGTAGGCGAGGCCCGAGCGCTCGCGCAGGACGAGGGTGAGGCGGCTGGCGTAGTAGCCGCCGAGCATGAGGACGGCCAGTTGCAGTGCCGGGTAGTCGTCGTGGCCCCGGCCGGGCACCAGGCCGCCCAGGCGCAGCAGGGTCTGCGGGGTGGCGGGGTGGAGCACGGTGGTGCGGGGGCGCGGGGCGGACGCCGACGGTGCGGCGGTCTCCTCGCGCGATGTGCCGCTCGCCCGGGGCAGCAGTCCGCTCGCCTGGGCCAGGAGTTCCTCGACGGGGCCCGGGCCGACGGCGACGGCACGGCGGCGGGCTGGGCCGGCGCTGTGCAGCAGGGCCTCGGTGTGCGGGCCGGCCACCTCGGCCGCATCGGCAGCGGTCGCGGCCCGGCCGTAGGGGTGCGGGCCGTAGACGGCGGCGAGGAAGCCGGTGCGGGCGAGCAGCGCGGGTGCCGGTTCGGCGGCGGTCAGCCGCCGGGCGACGCGGTCGGCCGCCTCGCGCACCCGCCGGGCCGTGTGCGGCCGGCCGGCGTCGAGGCAGTCGCGGATCCGGGTGCAGGTGGCGGCGAAGTCGTCGGCGAAGGTGCGTACGGCGATGACGGCCCGGTCGCTGCGCGCCTCCACCCGTACGGTCGCGAGGTCCGCGGCGGCCTCGGTGAGGGCGTCGCGCAGTGCCTCGGCGGTCACCTCGACCCGGGTCTGGTGCGGGCCGGGCGGTGACGACAGCGGGAACAGCAGCCTGCCCTCGGTCAGTTCACCGGTGCCGGCCCGCCGCACGGCGACGGCCGTACCGTGCCGGGTGGCCCGCTCGCGGTACGTGGGGGCGGCGAAGCCGGGGACGGGCTCGGGCTGCGCGGGCGCGGGCCGGGGTGCGACGGGGGCGGTCATGCTGCGGCTCCTGTCCGGGCGGGGCCGGTCGCGGTCGCGGAGGGCGTCGCCGGGGCCGGGAGACTGGTGAGGCGGGCGGCGGGGGCCGCCGCGTAGCGGGCGGCGACGGCGGCCACCTCGGTGTCGGGGAGCCGGTGCAGGGCGCCGGGCAGGCCGGCGAGGTGGAGCGGGTCGTCGTGGACGGCGGCTCCGACGCACAGCCAGGACGCCTGGCTCGCCACGGAGTCCAGCTCGGCGTGGAGCGCGAGGGAGAGCTGTCTGCGGATGCGGGCCAGGGGCTCGGCGATCCGTACGGTGCCGTCGGCGACGGCGGCGAGGACGGTGCGCAGGCAGTGTTCGGCCTCGTCCGGCTCGGTGTCCACGGGATGGGGGAAGTCCACGGCGAACAGCGCGTCGCGGGCCACGTCGAAGGGGTTGCCGGTGCGGTGGGCGCGGGCCCGGAACGCGCCCCAGGTGCGCCGGGTGCCCGGGTGGCAGCCGCAGTCGGTGCCCAGGGTGTCCAGCACTTCGCCGAGCAGCACGGTGGCGAGGTGGGCGCCGGGCTCGCCGGCCGGGTCGGGTGTACGGAAGCCGAGGGCGGTGCGCGCGGTGCGGGCGATCCGTTCGGTGCGCAGGGCCCGGCGGTCGGCGGTGAGCGGGGCCTCCGGGACGTGGGGGTGCGGCCGGCCGGTACGCGCCGGCACCGGGGCGAGGCGCTGTGCCACCAGGTCACGGGCGTACTCGGGGTCGAAGTCGCCGACCAGGGCGAGGTGCACGTCGCCGGGTGCGTAGGACTCCTCGAAGAATCGGCGCAGTTCGGCGGGGCCGAGGTCTTCCAGGGCCTCGATGTCGCCGTAACCGTTGTGCCGGTTCTCCCAGGTGTCGTGCAGCAGGGCGGGCAGGTCGAACAGGACCAGCCCGCCGTGCGGGCGTTGCAGCATGTTGCGGCGGATCTCGGCCTGGACGACGGCGATCTGCGCCGAGACGTGGCCGGCGCCGAGGTCGGGGTCGGTGAGCCGGTCGTGTTCGATGCGCAGCCCCAGGTCGAGCGCGCCGGCCGGGAGGATGGCGGTGTACTGGGTGTAGTCGGCCGCGGTGCGCGCGTTGGCGGTGCCGCCGGTGGCGGCCACCGCGTCGGTGAGCGGCCTGCTGCTGGAGGCGCCCTGGGCGAGGACGTGCTCCAGCAGGTGGGCGGCGCCCGCGACCGGCTCGTTGCGGAATCCGGTGCCCACGTGCAGGCAGGTGGCGACGACCTGGCAGCCGGGCAGCGGCTGGATCAGGATGCGCAGGCCGTTGTCGAGGCGCAGGGTGGTCGGCTGCGGGGTCATCGGGGCTCCTCGTCCCACAGGGGTGTGTCGGTGCGCAGCACCGAGTAAAGGACCTGGTCGTGCCAGCGGCCGCCCCGCCACTGGGCGGAGCGGAGGACGCCCTCACGGGTGAAGCCGGCCTTCTCCAGGGCTCGTTGCTCGCCGAGGTTGGCGTGGTCGGTCCAGGCCTGGACGCGTTCGGCCCGGGTGTGCGCGAAGAGGTAGCGGACCAGGAGGCGCTGGGCGGCGGTGCCGGTGCCGTGGCCCCGGGCGGCCGGGAACAGCCCGATGGCGATGGTCCAGCAGGACGAGGTGCTGGGGCGTCCCCAGGTCGAGGCGAACCATTCGACGCGGCCCACGGCGGCGCTTTGCGCGGTGACGGTGAGCACGCCGCCGTCAGGGCCGAGCAGCCGGTCCTCGGCGAAGCGGGCGCGCAGCCGGTGGGTGGAGGTGTACCCGAACCACTGGTAGGGGCCCGTGCCGTCCTCGGTGCCGAACTCCCCCTGGAACAGGTCGAGATCGCCGGGCGTGACGGGTCGCAGGGACACCTCGTGGGTCATGTGGTCCGCTCCTTGATGGCCGCTTCGGGGTGTGCCGCGCCGAATCGTCCGGCGGGCAACGGGGCCCCAGCATCCACCACTTCGCGCCAGCCGGGCGGCGGCACCCCCCGGCTCAGGTCGCGGTGTTCGGCCAGCCAGCGGCAGGCGAAGCGGACGAGCGGCCGCAGCGGTACGGCCCGGCAGAGCGCGCCGCCGACGCGTGCGGTGGCGAGCGGTTCGCCGGAGGCCTCGTAGGCGGCGCCGAGTGCGTTGAAGTCCCCCTCCCACACGAGGAGTTCGGGCACCTCGTGCCAGCGGGTGCGGCCGCGGCCGTCCGCTTCGGGCACCGCCCACAGGCCGGTGCGCCGGCCCGGGTACGCGGTGGCGTACTCGGCGAGGTGCAGAGCGGTGCACTTCTCCCAGGGCGCGCCGAGCAGCAGCACGGTGGCGTCCAGGTCCCACAGCCGGCCGAGCGGGCCCTGGGCGGCGAGCCGCCAGGCCGCCGGGTGGTCGCGCACGATACGGCCGGCGAAGGGGCCCTGGGCGGCGAAGGAGACGTGCGGGTGGCCGGAGCGGAGGGCGCCGGGCTGCGTTCGGAGCAGTTCGGGCAGCACGCCCATGGTGCGGGCGACCGGGGTGCGCAGCGGGTCGAAGGCGGGCATCTGGGCGGCGGTGTCCGGGTCGGCGGCGGCGCGGGCGAGGTCGGGTGCGCGCCAGGTCCGCGGATGGCACAGCTGGGGGGTGAAGGCGGGCATGACGAGGGTGCCCCGGGGGCCGACGGTGTCGCGCAGGGCGAGCAGGACGCTCTGGGCGCCGCCGACGACGTAGCCGAAGGAGCTGAGCGAGGTGTGGGCGATGACAGTGGCGCCGGGACCTACGCCGAGGCCGGTGAGGCCGTCGCCGAGGGCGGACCGGGTGACCACGTGCCGGTTCGTCATGGTGCCTCCTGCGGGGTGAGGCCGGGGGCGCCCGGGGTCATTTCGTCGGCCACGGCCGACAGGATCCAGCGGTACCAGGCGCGGATGTTGCCGGGCCGGCTGAGCGGGTGGGCCTCGGAGCGGAAGAACGCGACCTCGCTGCGGACGCCCTGGCGGGCGAGCGCGCGGTGGGTGCGCAGGGTCTCCGTGGGCGGGACGAGACTGTCGTGCAGCCCGTGCGAGAGCAGCACCCGGGTGCCGGGCCGTACGGCGCGCGGCGGGAGGCTGTTGATCTGGTAGAGGGGGCGCCACTCGGTGGGGTCCCCGAACTCCCGTATCCACTGCCAGCCCACGTCGCTGCCCTCGGCGACCTGGGTGAGGTCGAGGGGGGAGGCGTGCGCGACGACCAGATCGGGGTTGAGGGACTCGGCGGTGTTCAGGGCGAGGTAGCCACCGAAGCTGCCGCCCATGAGGGCGAGCGGGGCGTCCAGCAGGGCCTCCGCGGCGCGGACCGCTTCGACCTGGGCGGCGGCGCTGGTGACGGTTCCGCCGCGCCACTGGCGCCAGCCGGTGCGCAGGGCGTCCGGGTAGCCGAGGCTCAACGGCGGTTCGACGAGTACGACGGCGAAGCCGCAGGCGACGAACGGCCACGGGTTCCACCGCCAGGACCATTCGGTCCAGCTCTTGAACGGGCCGCCGTGGTAGAAGACGACGGTGCCGCGGGCCGGGACCCGCTCGGGCAGGCACACCCAGCTCGCGACCTGGCCGTCCATGCCGGGGATCCGCTGCGGCCGGTACTGGAGCGTGCCCGGCAGCGGTGGCGCCTCCGCGGACACGACGTGCTCGCCGGCGCCGTCGTGGAGCCCTGTCACCGACAGCGTGGGCGGTGTGTCGGGGGCGGAGGTCAGGACGGCTGCCCGGCCGGAGTGGATCCGGGCGTTCATCACCGACGCCGCGAGGGGCACCGGCCGCCATGCGGCGTGGTCCAGGTCGTGGACGTACAGGCGGCGGCGCGGCCCGGACTCGGCGGTGCACACCAGCCGGCGTGCACCGTCCCAGCCGACCGGGCGCTGCCACAGGCCGTGCTCGGCGGCGAGCAGGACGGGCGGGTCCAGCTTCTCTCCGACGAGGCAGGCGACCTGGGTGACGGGCTCGTTGCCGTGGCGCAGTGTGGTGCCGAGATAGGCGACCTGTCCGTCGGGGCCCTGCACCGGATAGCACAGGTCGACGGTGTCGGAGAACAGCTCCCGGGTCGCGTCGCCGCCGTCGACGGCGAGGGCGAGCAGCCCGAAGTTGCGTACGCCGTGGCGGTGGTGGCGGTAGACCCCGAGGAGCAGGGTGGCCGGTCCGGCCCAGGCGGCCTCGCCGGTGAGGACCAGGTCCGCGGGCACGTCGGGGGTGAGCCGGCGCGGGGCGGTGCCGTCCAGCGGGACCAGGTGGACCTGCCACTCGCCCTGCGGCTGCTTGGCATGGCTGAGCGTCATGTCGGAGCCCTCGGCCCAGACGGCGTCGGAACCCGCCAGCAGGCCCCCGGGATGCTCTCCCGGGCCGCCGAAGGTGCTGGTGGTCACCGCGATCGAGCCGCCACCGGGCCGGGGCGCGAGGGCGCCGACCCGTCCCTGGCTGGTCAGCAGGGCCTGTTCGGGGCCGCCGTCGGCGGGGCGCAGCTCCGTGAGCGTGCGTCCCTCGGCGCGGCGGACGCACACGTATCCGCCCGGCACGGGCAGCGCCTGGGTGCCCCAGGACACCGTCCAGGTGGACTCCCAGCCGCCGTCGGGGCGGCGCCGGTAGTGGACGAGGTGCGGGTGCTCGGCGCCGTGCCGGGTGGGGACGTCGACGCGCAGCAGCAGCCCGTCGCCGCCGTACGCGACCACCTCCGTGGGACGCGGCTCCACGCACAGCGACTCGGCCAGGGCCATGCCTTCGGCGATCCGGGCTGTCTGGTCGATCGCGGCGGTGGCCGGTGCGGTGGGGCTCATGCGGCCGCCGCCGGCGCGTGCAGGAGCCGGGCGACCAGGGCGAGGTCGAAGGCGCCGGCCAGCCGGGCGGCCTCGGCGGTGTCGCGGAAGCCGCGTTCCAGGGCGCTGAGCCGGTACTCGTGGTCCGATCCGGCCCGCCACAACTCCCGCAGCAGGGCGTGCCGGTGCGTGGTCGGGGCGGTCGGCGCGGCGGGCGGCAGCAGCAGCCTCAGGCAGCGCTCCTCCAGTTCGTCCAGGGTGCTGCCGGCGACCGCTTCGGCGGGCAGCTCCTGGTAGACGAGACGGCCCGGCGGCAGCCGGAAGGTGCGGGCGAGCAACCGTTCGTCGGCGCTCCAGCCCGCGGTGGCCTCGGTGGCCCGGGCCAGCTTGGCGTCGGGGCGGGGAGCGGGGGCGAACCCGGCCGCGCCGAGGAGCCGGCCGGCCGAGCCGGTGCGGCCGGTGGTGGCGGCGGCCAGGCGCAGGCTGTAGGCGAGATGCCGCTGGGGGAAGTCCACGGCGAACAACTGCATGCAGGCCAGGGCGAGCCGGGCGCTGACGGTGGAGCCCGGCTTGAGCGGCTGGTGCTCGAAGTCCCATTCCCTGCCGTAGGAGCTGGGCCAGGCGTCGGCGCTGCCGGGGCAGGCGGGGGGCGGCGGCACCGGGTGGGCGGCCAGGGCGTCCAGGGCGTGGCGGGCGTCGCGGGTCTTGATGTCGCCGTGCTGCTCCAGGTGGTCCAGGAGCAGTTGCATGGCATCGCGGTCGGGGCCGGCCGCGTGGCGCAGGCCCGTGGCGGAGCGTTCGGTGAAGTGCAGCCGGGCGGCGGCCTGTTCGAGGCGGGCCGCCCGGCCCGGGTCCAGCCGCCGTGCCCCGACCAGTTCGGCCAGCCCGTGCCGGACGGACACCATCGCCTCGGTCAGCCGGCGGGCGCCCGCGCTGTCGTCGGCGTGGAGTACGGCGACGTCGGCGTCGGCGACCAGACGTCCGGCGCGGGCCTCGGCGTACACCTGGCCGAGGCCCTGCATGCCGAAGCCGTCCAGTTCGGCGGCGCGCAGCGCGCCCAGGCTGGCGGTGCCCGCGACGTGCACACCGCGGGCGAGCTGGGCGAGGATCTCCTTGTGCCGGATGGGCGCGAAGTGCTGGTAGACGCCGTCCACGATGAGCACCTGGTCGCCCGGCCGCAGGCACAGGTCGAAGAGGTCGCCGTGTTTCACGGGCGGCAGGTAGACGAAGGGGCCCGCGGGCCGCTGCCGTTCGGGCAGGGTCGGGCCGACGAAGGCGATGCGGCGCGGGGTCACGTGAAACTCCTGCTGGCGAGGGACTGCGGGCGGGGGTGCTGCAGGGCGAGCCCGAGCCCCGGCGCGAAGACCTGGACGACGGCGGGCCACGGCTGTCCGCCGGGGGTGAGGTCGACGGCGATCACGGGTCGGCCGGTGGCGCGGTGCACGGCGGCGACGAGCCCGTCCAGCACCTCGCCGAGCGATGCGGCGGGCAGGGTCGCGCGGGGCATCGGCTCGGTGCGCCGCGGCGCGGGACGGGGCCGGTCCGCGGGGGCGCCCAGGCGGCGGAAGGTCCACTCGGGGATGTCGTCACGGCCGCCGCTGATGGTGGAGCCCCGGCTCTGTACGGCCTCCAGCAGGGCCCGTTCGGCGGCGATCGCGGGGTCGGAGTGGCAGCCGGACCCGGCGAAGATCTGCCACATCTCGGGCTGGGTGAGCCAGCAGGTGTACGCCCAGGTGCCCGGCACGGAGGGGATGCGCTCCAGGGCGACATCGGCTCCGGCGGCACGGATCCGGGCGACCACAGCGCCGAGCCTGTCCCCCACGGTGTCCAGGTCGGTGGCGACCGCGTCGCCCTCGCGCAGCCGGGCGAGGGCGTCCCGTTCGACGATCTCCAGCAGTCCGTGGAGCGCGGCCTCGACGTGGTCGTTGCCCGAGGCCAGACCATTGGTGGTGGTGACGAAGGTGGCCGGCTGCCAGTGGTCGCCGGCCCAGCCGCGCAGCCCGACGGCGGCCGACGGGACGAGGGCGGACGCGCCGCCGGCCAGGTCCCAGCCGCCGGTCCAGTCGAGCACGGTGCGGTCGTCGGCCAGCGAGACGGGGTGCAGGGACAGTTCGCCGACCACGTAGCCCGGGGCCAGCGCACGGGCGGTGTCATGGGCGGTGACGGCGGGCCGGGCCTGCTCGGCGACGGCGACCTCGACGGACTCCATGACGGCCGAGATACGGGCGGCGGTGTGCGAGATGCCCTTGCCGGCGCTGGCGACCAGGGTGGCGGCGGCCGGCCGGATCGCCGTCCACACCGGCACGTCGAGGATGTCGAGGCCGGTGAGGTCGGCGACCCGGGTGATACCGCGGGCGGAGAGCTGCGGGGCGAGGCGGGCCCAGGTGTCCTCCAGGCCGGTGGTGCGCAGCGTTCCCTCGGTGACGGCTGCGGGCCCCCCGCCGCTCATCCAGGGGGCGCGGCGGGACACTCGCAGCCCGGTCACCGGTGCTCCCTGCGCAGGGTGACGGCGGCCCGGGTCACGGCGTTCTCGTCGGCGGCGCCGAGATGGGTGAGCAGGGCCTCGCGCAGCAGCTCGGTGCGCTCCCGGAGGGAGTGCCGGTGGTGGCTGCCGTCCAGGGCCTGGAAGGCGGGGTCGCCGAGGAAACCGGCGAGGAGCACCTCGGCGAGGTTGTGCGCGGTGGGCTCCTCGACGGTGACGGCGACGTGGATGGAGTTGCCCTCGCGTGCGGTGGCGTAGTGCGGGGTGCCGTGCGGCATGTACAGCACGTCGCCGGGGCGCAGGGTCAGTTCGACGCGGCGGTCCTCCGGGATCGCGCCCTCGTGCAGGACGGAGTCGCCGGTGGAGGTCTCGTCGATGCGGCCCACCACCCAGTCCTTGACGCCGGCGACCTGGAGGATGAAGACGTGCGCGCCGTCGTAGTGAGCCTGCATCGCCGTCTTGCCGGGCGGGCTGAGGAAGACGAAGGACTCCAGTCCG
The DNA here is from genome assembly GCF_001866675.1 of Streptomyces sp. MUSC 14. Classification (NCBI taxonomy): domain Bacteria; kingdom Bacillati; phylum Actinomycetota; class Actinomycetes; order Kitasatosporales; family Streptomycetaceae; genus Streptomyces; species Streptomyces sp. MUSC 14. The sequence continues at coordinate 79,601 of NZ_MLYN01000074.1, read as the reverse complement.
CCGCTGAAGTGCGGCTCCATGGCCTTGACGAGGGTGCGGATGCGCGGGTGCCAGTGCTCGGCCTGGTTGAACTTGAAGGTGGCGCCGGCCGCGAAGTCCTCGCGGATCCGCTCGGGCTCGATGTAGCCGGTCAGTTCGTGGCCCACGACCCGCCGCTTGCGGGTCATGTCGCTGATCGCCGTGCGCACGCCCTCGTTGAAGATGGTGAAGTACGGCCGGGACAGCAGGCCGCACTCGACCTCGTCCCACATCTCCTGCTCGGTGATGAGCCGGGTGAGGTCGCTGTGCGCGCGCAGCAGGACGGGCTGGTTCGCCCAGTGGTCGCGGAAGAAGGCGTCGGCGTCGCCGACCAGGTGCTCCAGGCTGGTCGGCACCCCGTCGTACCCGGCCTGCTCCGCCGCCGGGGCGGCCTCGCGGATCTCGGTGGTCGTGGTGGTGGTCATCAGCCGATCGCCTCCCGCATCGTCTCGAGCGCCGTACGCGTCCAGTGGGCGCCGTCCAGGGTCCGCACCCGCTCGATCAGGGCCGAGCGGACCTCGCTGGTGCGCGCCGGGAGCGGGCGGGTCTGGAAGTGGTGGACGAGATCGTGCTCGTCGTCCAGGAACCGCCGCAGGAGGGCGTCGACCAGGTCCTCCGGGGTCGGCTCGGTGAGGGTGAACGTCAGATGGAGGGAGTCGCCGCCGCGGGCGACCGCGTCGTGCGGCCAGCCGTGCGGGAGATACAGCACGTCGCCCGGTTCGAGGGTGAAGACGTGGGTGGGCCGGGACGCGTCCACGTCCAGGCCCGCCGAGGCGCCGATCTGGTCGGGCTCGGCGTACAGGTGCCACTCCTTGCGGCCTTCGAGCTGGATGGCGAGCACATGGGCGGCGTCCCGGTGGGGGAGCATGCCGCGCGACTCCTCGGGCGTCCAGAAGACGTAGGAGTTGACCGCCACGGGCAGCATCTCCTCCAGCTCCCGCGCGATGTCGCGGGTGCCCCGGTGCCAGTCCCCCACCTGGTTCAGCTTGAGCGAGGCACCGCCCGCCATGTGGCGGCCGATGGCCCGGGAGTCGGCGAATCCGGCGACCTTGTGCCCGATCACGTCGCGCTTCGTCGTGTACGAGGACACCGTGGGCACCTCACCGTGCTTGAGCAGGGTGAAGTAGGGCCACTTGAGGAGGCTGGCGTCGAGGAGGCGCCGGATGTCGTCCGACGTGAGCAGTTCGGCAGGGTCTACGGCCTGCTTCTCGACGCGGTGTGTGACGCCCCAGGTGGCGTCCCCGAGGAGTCTGCCGGTCAGGGCGGCAGGCAGAGGAGTGGCTGTGGTCATGCGGATGCCGACCTTTCCGGTCCGTGGCGCCCGGGAGCGGTCCGCTCCCGGGCAGCACTCTGCGGGTACTTGTCAGGCCTCGTTGATCTGGCTGAGGACGGTCATGGGAGCGTCCGCAGCCTCCTCGTTGTTGTTGAGGACGGCGGCCTTCTCCGGGTCGAGGAGACCCTCACCCGCGAGGCGGGACTCGGCCGGCGAGGCGACGGCGTCGGTCTCGTTCAGGGACTGGAAAACGTCACGCAGAGCCATGCGGAACCTCCTTCGGGACCACTGCGTTTCAGTGGCCGTTCCTGGAGAGAACACGAGCGGGCTCGCTGCGCACTCGGGTATCCCTCGGAGTGGGCTGGAGTTCCGCCGGCCCACATGAGAAGGGGCGGCGTACACCGACGGTTGTCGGGTACGCCGCCCTCGGGTGGGACGCGTTGCGGGGGTGCCTCGTGTGGTAATGGCGGTTGCTCAGAGGCTGCGGGCCGTGACGTTGCCGTAGGCGGTGGTGGCCCGGATGTTCAGGGCGGGGCCGCCGCCGCTGTTCCTGAGGTCGTTGCGGATGCGGCCGTAGGGGGTGCCGGCGTCCAGGGAGGCGGAGACTCCGCGGGCGGCGTCGACGGTGATGTCACCGTGCTGGGTGCGCAGGGTGACGGCGCCGCTCATGGCCTCGGTGACGGTCAAGTCCCCCTTCTGGGTGCTGAGTTCGGAGATCCCGTGCAGCCGGCCGACGATGATGTCGCCGTCCTGGAGGGTGACGCGGGCACCCGCGGCCTCGTCCAGCCTGACCGTGGCCTGCTGGCCGTCGAAGGCGACGTCGCCGAGTCGTCCGACACCCCGGAGTTCGGCGAGGGACGCGTGCGCCTCGACGCGGGAGCCGGCGGGCAGTTCGACGGTCACCTCGACGGAGCCGGAGTTCCCGATGACCCGGTTGCCCGCCTCGGGGGTCTCGATCCGCAGGACGCCGTCGGCGTAGGCGACGGTGACCCGCTCGGCCGCCTTCACGTCACGGCCCTTGGAGGCGTCCGCGGGCAGGACCTCGACCAGGGTGTCGGTCCGGTCGGCGGCGATGAACTTGATGTGTCCCGCGGGGATGTCCAGGACGGCGGAGATGGCGGCGGGGGTGTCGAACTTCTGCATGGTGGGCTCCTTGGGCTCGTCGTTTCCGATGCCAGAAACGCTACGTTGCATTCATGAATTCAGCAACATGCTCGTTGCGCTAAATCTCGATCATTGCAGGTAGAAGCCGAGAAATCATTGCAATGATGTCGAATTTAACGCAACACCCCCTCCTCTGAGGATTGCAATGAGCAGAGGGTGAACGCTATGGCGGGCGACCGGGCCGCCCGCTCGGGCCGTGGGGCGCCGCCCGCCGCGTTCCACCACGGCTGTGCCGACGTGCCGTACGGTCGGCCGGGCCCGAACGGCCCGAAGGGGGACCCACCGACATGACAGCTTCCACGACGTCCACGAACGCGGGGACGGGCGCCTGGGTACGGCGCTTCGTCCCCGCTCCCGACGCCCCGCACCGCCTGGTGTGCTTCCCGCACGCGGGCGGCTCGGCGTCCTACTTCTTCCCGGTCACCCGCGCTCTCGCGCCGGGCGTCGACGTGCTCGCGATCCAGTACCCGGGCCGCCAGGACCGGCGCGACGAGCCCTGTGTCGACAGCGTCCAGGGGCTCGCCGACGCGCTGGTGGAGGAGCTGGCGGCCTGGTTCGACCGGCCGGTGTCGTTCTTCGGGCACAGCATGGGTGCCTCGGTGGCCTACGAGGTGGCGCGGCGCTTCGAGCGGCGCGGCCAGGTGCTGCACGGGCTGTTCGTCTCCGGCCGGCGGGCCCCGTCCACCGTTCGGGACGAGCGGGTGCACCTGCTGGACGACGCCGGGCTGATCGAGGAGATCAGGCGGCTCAGCGGCACCGACACCCTGGTGCTGGACGATCCGGAGATCCTGCGCATGGCCCTGCCGTCGATGCGCGCCGACTACCGGGCCGCCGAGACGTACCGCCATGTGCCGGGCCCGTTGCTGTCCTGCCCGCTGACCGCGCTCACCGGTGACGACGATCCCCATGTCACGCTCGACGAGGCACGGGCGTGGGCGGAGCACAGCGCGGGGCCGTTCGGCCTGGAGGTGTTCCCCGGCGGCCACTTCTACCTCGACGAGCAGGCGCCGGCCCTCCTTTCCGCTCTGGAGGAACGGCTGCGCTGACCACACCACGAGAACCCGGGAACCCGGGTCACGGGGCCGCCCATCGCCCCTGTGACCCGGGTTCCCGGCTTTCCGCTCACGCCCCCGGCTGCAACCGCCTGGTCTGCCGCGGGATGCCGGACACCAGGGACAGATGCCGCGCGGCCGGCCTGGCCGGTACGGCGGGCGACCGCGGTGCGGTGGACAACGCTTGCGGGGTGCGGGCGGGACGCGGGAGCCCCTCGGCCACGGCGGCCCGGAGGGCGTCGGCGAACAGCTCGATGTCCTCGGCGCAGTTGTCGTGGTCGACGGATGCGCGTACGGCCGTGACGACACCGCGTCCGGGCAGATACAGCGGGGTCTCCTGGGCGACCGTCTTCCATACGACGACTCCGCGGTCCGCGAGGCGGCGGCGCACCAGCGCGGCCGGCAGTTCCTCGTGCCGGAAGGTGACGATGCCGGACTGGACCCGGCCGGGGGCGATCAGTCCGGTGCCGGACGTGTTCTCCACGGCGGCGCGCAGCCGGGAACCGAGGTCCACGGGCGCGTGCGTGAGCGCGGGCGTGTGCCGGGCCAGTGCCTCGTTCAGCGCGGCGACGGCGGCACCGTGCGGCGGCGCGAGCGGCAGGCCGCCGTGCGGGGCCAGGGCCTGGCGCACCTGCGGGGCCACATAGGCGAACCCGACGGACTCCGGGCCGCGCAGGAAGCGCCAGCCGTCGCCGGTGAGCAGCTGGCAGCCGATGCGGGCGACGTCCACGGGAAGCTGTCCGACGGCGTAGGAGGCGTCGACGGCGTACAGGCAGCGGTAGGGGGCCAGGATGCGCCCGGCCTCCTCCACGGGGTTGACGATGCCGCAGCCTGCCGGGACATGCGCCAGGGAGACCAGGGCGAGGTCGTCGCCGGCGTGGGAGGCCATCCACTCCAGATCGATGTCGCCGTCCGGGCGCAGCGGTATGACGTCCAGCCGGCAGCGGGTGCGGGCGCGCAGGGCGAAGAGCGCGGTGAGGCTGGTGGCCGACTCGTAGGGAGTCGTCCAGACGCGGTCGCGCGGGCCGAGCGGGAGCCGGGACAGGACGGCTGCGAACGCGTCGGCGGCGCCGGTCGACAGGAAGGTGTCGCCGGACGGCGCGCCGAGCAGGACGGCCAGTCGCTCGTGGATCTCCCGGTGCAGGACGTCGTCGAGGCGTTCCTCCAATGCGTACGGCCCGTACCGGTCCTCGAAGCGCGTCCATTCGGTGAGGACCTCACGTACGGCGGCGGGCATGCGACCACGTCCGGCCGCGTTCAGGTGGACCCTCCGGCCACCGTGGGACATCGCGTTCACTTCCGGGGCCTCCCCCGTCACAGAGATAGTTGAGGCAACTTGTTGCCAGATGGTTGGCAATATATTGCCGCCGGGGACGGGGAGTTGGCAACATGGGCTCAGGCGGCGCTCAAGTGGATGGGGCCGGCAAGGGCCAACTGGGGCCGGGCTCAACCGTTTCCGGCTCCCTTTCCCAGGAATTGCCCAGCGTTGCCAGAGCTCCTGGGCTTCTGCCAAGAATTGACGTATTCGCAGGTCACTGGCGGTCTATCGAGGAAAGTCAGTGGAGTTCACCGGGGCTCTGGGGCGTATCTCGCGGCCCACTTGAGCCTTACTCGAATAATTCCCGAGCGATTCACGAGTCCTGCTTGCCAATCTTCTTGGCAGAAGGTTGCCAAGCAACGAACACGGAATTGACACCGAGGAGCCCGCCATGAACCGCATCGCCCGCATCGTCACCGTCGCCGCCACCGTCGCCGCCGCCGCGCTCTCCACCGCCACCACCGCCGACGCGATCGGCTGGCCGACGACGGCGAAGACGGTCTCCGCGTCGGACACCATCGGCTGGCCGACCACCACGACCGCCGTCACGGCCTCCGCCGACACGGGCATCGGCTGGCCCACCGCCCCCACCGCCATCAACGCCTCCGCCAACACCGGCATCGGCTGGCCGACCACCACGACCGCCATCACGGCCTCCGCCGACACGGGCATCGGCTGGCCCACCGCCCCCACCGCCATCAACGCCTCCGCCAACACCGGCATCGGCTGGCCGACCACCACGACCGCCGTCACGGCTTCCGCCGACACGGGCATCGGCTGGCCCACCGCCCCCACCGCCATCAACGCCTCCGCCAACACCGGCATCGGCTGGCCCACCGCCCCCACCTCCGCCAAGCCCGCCGGCGACATCGGCTGGCCCACCGCCCCCGCCTCCGCCAAGCCCGCCGGCGACATCGGCTGGCCGAAGGTTGCCTCTGTCTGATGTGCGCCCGGGCATCCGTGCCCGTCCCGTGACGCCCCCGCCGGCCACCGTGCCGCAGCGGGGGCTTCGGCGTTCCCGGAGGTGTTGTCATCTCCGGGCGCACTCCTGCGCCGACTGCTCAGCGGCGCAGAGCGACGGGCGTCGACTGATCCTGACTCACTGCCAGTTGGATGCCCCGGGCCGGGCAAGGCCGCCTTCCCGCTTCCCGGTTGGCAACCCCTGACTTCCGAACTGGCAACACTCCGTCGCCACCACCTGCAGCTCCATCACCGCTCGACCGAATCGAGATATCGCCTCAGGCCGGTGTTGCCAATATCGAGGCAATAGTTTGCCAAGCCGGAAGGCGCTGTCATAAGGAGCGAGTGCTGATGTCGTCCGTCCTGTCGGTCTCCGGTCTCGTCGAGCAGCAGGTCCAGGAGCGTCCCGACGCGATCGCGGTTCACTACCCCCAGCACGCCCATGGCCGCGGCGTCCGCCTCACCTACCGGGAGTTGAGCCGTGCGGCCAACCGTCTCGCCGCCCATCTGCGCGCCCGTGGCATCGGCCGCGGCGACCGAGTCGTGACGTCGCTGCGGCCCGGCCCGGAGATGGTGACCGCGTTCCTCGGGATCGTCCGGGCCGGCGCGGCCTACGTCCCGGTCGACCCCGCCGACCCTGCCGAGCGCCGCCGGCTGATCGTGCGCGACAGCGCGGCCGGCGCGGTACTGGCCGAGGGCGCGGACACCGCGGACTACGCGGACCTGGACACGCTGGTCGTCGACCTGGCCGCCGAGGCTCCCGAGATCGCCCGGCGCTCCGACGCCCTGCCCGAGCAGACCACCGGCCCGGACGACACCGCCCACGTCCGCTACACCTCCGGCACGACCGGCACCCCCAGGGGCGTCGTCGTACCGCACCGCGCGCTGCTGGACTTCGTACGCTCCACCGACTCCCTGCGGCCGGCCCCCGCCGACGTGGTGGCCCAGACCGCCGGCCCCGCCTTCGACGCGGTCACCTTCGAGGTGTGGACGACGCTCACCGCGGGCGCCCGGCTGGTCGGCCTCGGCGAGGGCACCGTCACCGACCCGGGCCGCTTCCAGGACGCGGTCCGCGCCCACGGTATCTCCGTGATCTTCCTGACGGCCGCCCGGTTCAACCTGATCGCCCGGGAGCGGCCCGCCGCCTTCGCGCCGCTGCGCACGGTCCTGTTCGGCGGCGAGGCCTGCGACCCGCGCCGGGTGCGCGAGGTGCTCGCGGCAGGGGCGCCCGAACGACTGCTGCACGTGTACGGCCCGAACGAGACGCCGGCGTTCGCCACCTGGCACCAGGTCACCGCGCCCACCGAGGGCGACCGTACGATCCCGGTCTCCCCGGTCGGCACCGGTGAACTCCCGCTCGGCGGAACCGGCGTGGCCACCGGCGACCCGGTGTGCCCGGCCGAGGCGGGCGCGCGGACCACCGAGTGGACGGAGATCCACGAGGCGCTCCACGACGATGCCTCCGCCGCCGGGCCGGGCGACGACTTCACCGGCTGGAACAGCAGTTACGACGCCCTGCCGATCCCGCGGGAGCACCTGCGGGAATGGCAGGACGCCACCCTCGACCGGATCCGCGAGCTGCCGCGCCGCCGGGTGCTGGAGATCGGTGCGGGCACCGGGCCGCTGATGGCCCGCCTCGCCCGCGACGAGGAGGTCCACGAGTACTGGGCCACCGACTCCTCCCCCGCCGTCGTCACCGCGCTCGGCGCGCAGGTGGCGGGGGACCCGGTCCTGACGGACAAGGTCCGGCTCAGCTGCCGGGGCGCCGAGGACACCCTCGGGCTGCCCGCTGGTCACTTCGACGCGATCGTCGTCAACTCGGTGATCCAGTACTTCCCGAGCCTCGCCTACCTGCGCACGGTCGTCGAGCGGGCCCTGCCGCTGCTCGCCCCGGGCGGATCGCTGTTCCTCGGCGACCTGCGCAACCTCGACCTCGCCCGCTGCTTCCGGACCGGCATCGCGCTGGCCCGGCCCGGGGCCGCCCGGGGCGACCGGGAGGCGCTGCTGCGCACCGTCGACCAGGAGGTCGCCGCGGAGACCGAACTGCTGCTCTCCCCCGCCCTGTTCGACGCTCTCGCCCGGGACCTGCCCGCCGTGCGCTCGGTCGACGTACGCACCAAGCGCGGCCTGCACCACAACGAGCTGACCCGCTACCGCTACGAGGCGGTGCTCTCCACCGCCGAGCCGGTCGCCGACCTCGCCGCCGCGCCGGTCCTGCGCTGGGGCCGGGACATCGCCGGCATCGCCGACGTCGTACACCGCCTGACGACGGCGCGCCCCGCCGCGCTGCGCCTGGCCGCCGTGCCCAACCGCCGGGTGCAGGACGAGTACGCGGCCATGCAGTCCCTCTTCGACCCCCGCGAGAGCATCGACCTCGGGCCGCAGGACGCGCTCGCCCCCGACCCGGAGGTGCTGTGCGAGACCGCCGAGCGTCTGGGCTACCGGGCCCTGCCCACCTGGGGCGAGAGCCCCGAACTCCTCGACATCGTCCTCCTCGACCCCGAGCGGATGCCGGCGGGCGCGCTGACCGGCGTGTACGCGGCACGCGTCGCCGGCCCCGAGCACCGCGCCGACATCCCGACCGCGCCGACGGCCCTGGACGCCCTGCCGCTGAACGCCGACGGCACGGTGGACCGCACGGCCCTGCCCGCGCCCGCGTCCGCCGACGGCCGACCCGGCACCCAGCCCGGCACGCCGATCCAGGAGATCGTCCGTGACCTGTTCGCCGAGGTGCTGGGCCTGCCGCGGCACAGGGTGCATGCCGAGTCCGACTTCTTCCGGATCGGCGGCCATTCACTGGCGGCGGCCCGGCTGTTGTCCCGGGCCCGCGAGACGCTGGGCACCGACCCGGGCAGCCGGGCGCTGTACGACGCACCGACCCCGGCCGCGTTCGCCGCGCTCGTCGGCGACGTCCGCGCCGTGGCGACCGGGCCGGGCGCCACCGCCGGCGACACCACGGAATTCTCGCTGCGGCTGCGCGGCACGCTGGACACCCGCGCTCTGGGAGCGGCCCTGGAGGACCTCGGCCGGCGCCATCCGTCGCTGCGCAACTCCCGGCTCGGCTCGGCCGGCACCCGGCTGCGCACGTCGGCGGCCGACGACCACGTGCTGGAACTGGACCTGCCCGGCGACTCGGTCGACCTGTGGTCCCGTCTGCCGCTGGCCGCCGAGCTGGCCCAGGCCTACGGGGCGCGAGCCACCGGGAACGCCCCGCGCCACTTCCCCTCCGGACTGGACGCGGCCCCCGTCGCGGTCCTCGGGGACCTGGCGCCCACCCCGCTGCCGGGCAGCGCGCCGCGGGCCGGTCACTCCTCTTACGGCACCGTGGAGAGCGAGCTGGACACGGAACTGCACGCACGGCTCGGCCGGTTGGCCGCAGCGCACGGCACCACCCTGTTCATGGTGGTGCACGCCGCGATCGCCGCCCTGCTGCACCGGCTTGGCGCGGGCGACCGGATCACCGTGGCCGCCCCCGTGCCGGCCCGGGACACCGCCGCGCTGCGCGAGGCCGTCGGCCCGTACGGGCGCGTCCTGGCCCTGACGGTGGACACGGGCGGCGACCCTGCCTTCACCGAGCTGCTGCGTCAGGTCCGTGAGCGGGACCTGGCCGCCTACCGGGACGGGGAGGCGGAGCTGGCGGCACTGCCCGGCGGGATCGCGCTGAGCGTGCTCCAGGAGTGTGCCGGCCGGTTCGCGGCGGCCGGACTGTCCGTGCAGGCCGAGCACTGCGCGCCCGCGGTCCCGGCCGCGGAGCTGACGCTGACGCTGACGGAGCGGCAGAGCCCCGCGGGCGCCCCGGCCGGCATCACCGTCACCACCACCTTCCGTCACCGGACGGTCGGTGCGACGGCCGCCGCTGCCCTCACCGGTCAGCTCACCGCCGTACTGCGCTCGGCCCTCGACGCGCCCGCGACCCCGCTCAGCCGGCTGCGGCTGCTGCCCGACCCGGCCGCGGGCCACGGGGTGTGGGCGGGTGCGGACGTCCCACTCGCCGGGCAGAACGTGGCATCGCTGTTCGCGGCGCAGGTCGCGCGGGCCCCCGAGGCACTCGCCCTGGAGGACCTGGACTACGCCGAACTCGACGCCCGCTCCGACCTGTTGGCGCACGCCCTGATCGCGCACCGGGCCGGTCCCGGCACCTGCGTACTCACCGCCCTGTCCGCACCGGCCGGGTTCGCGGTGGCCGCGATGGCCGTGGCGAAGACGGGAGCCGCGCTGCTGCCGGTCGACCCGTCGCTGGACCTCGCCGAGTCGCTGCACCCCGCGGTGCTGCTGCTCGACGAGACCGCGGACCTGCTGATGCCCGCCGTGCCCGGCGCGGCCCGGCTGGTGCGCGAGGACGCCGCCGACCGACTGCCGCCGGCCGGACACTGGCCGGTGACGGAGGCCGACCGGATCCGGCCGCCGCGCTCCGACGACCCGCTCCTGCTGCTGCCCGGCCAGGACGGCACCGTGGCAGTGGGCAGCGAGGCCGTGACCGCGGCGACGCTGGCCGCGCCGGCCGACACGGCCTGGCTGGTGAACGGCTACCCGGACGGGGACGCCGCGCTCGGGCTGCTCAGCGCCCTGGCCTGCGGCGCCCGCATCCACGTCCCGGACGGCTCGCTCACCCGGGACGTGCCGCACGAGGTGCTGGGCTGGCTGCGCCGGCAGGGGGCCCAGGTGGTGCTGGGCGGCGCCGACGACGTGTTGTGCGCGCTGGTGTCGCTCGCCCGGACCGAGGGCGCCGAACTGACCGTGAGCGGCGGCTGGGCCGAGGGCAGGCTCGTCGTCGAGCGGGTGCCCGGCGCCCCGGCCCGGCCCGCCCCCGGCTACCGGGCCTACCTCCTCGACGCGCTGCTGCGGCCGGTGGGTCCGGGCGAGACCGGATCCCTGTACATCGCGGGCGCCGGCGTGGCCCAGGGCTACATCGGGGCGCCCGGGGCCGGCGCCGAGCGGTTCCTGCCCGACCCGTTCGGCCGCCCGGACGGCACCACGGCCCGCATGTGGCGCACCGGGCACGCCGCCCGCCTGGACGAGGACGGCAACCTGCGGGTGCTGGAGTACGCGGCCCACGACGACCCGTTCGCCGAGGAGTTCGCCACCTTCGTGGTGCTGGCCGACGCGAAGGGCCACCGCGCCCTGTGGCCCGCGACGGCCGCCGTCCCCGCGGGCTGGTACGAGACGCACGCCGAGGACCTGTACGAGCTGTGTCTCGACCACATCAACGACCACCTCGGCGACCCGTTCTAGGTGCCGCCCGTACTCCGCGCCCGGGAACGCCGGGCCGGGGAACGTCGTGAACCGGGCGGTCACACCCCGGACGCGGCGGAGCCCCGCTCCGCGGCGGCCCCGGCCAGGGACTCGGCGAGGATGCGCCAGATCTCCGCGGCGAGGTCGATGTTGGCGTCGGCCTGGGCCTGTTCGGCGAGGGCGCGCAGCCCCTGGACGCCGCTGTCGTCGCCGGAGCGTATGCGCAGCTGCTGGCGCAGGATGTCCAGCCGTACCCGGTCCCGGTAGGTCATCCGGGGCTCCACCTCGGCGAGTTCACCGAGCAGGACGCGGGCGTCGTCGTACCGGGAGGTGAGGAAGGCGAGGTCGGCCTTGAGCGCGGTCAGCTCCTGGCGCAGGCCAGGGGTGTCGACGAAGGCGAGCGCGGGCTCGGCGGCCATGACGCACCGCTCGGCCGCCTCGGGGTCCGGTGGCAGCTTCTGCAGGTGCAGCCGGCCGGCCGCGAGCCGCAGCCGCAGCCACAGCACGAGGTCCTCGCCGCTGCCGAACCGCTCCAGCGCGTCCTCCAGATATCCCTGCGCGGCGGTGTGGTCGCCCTGCCGCAGCCGCACCGCGGCGGCGGTCCACATCGCCTCCGCCCACAACGCGTCCGAGCGGCCCGCGACCAGCTCGACCAGCTCGTCGGTGTGGGCCCCCGCGTCCGGCATGCGGCCCGCCTCGGCCTCCACCGAGATCAGGGCCAGCAGCACCGCGGCACGGTCCTCCACATCCAGGGCGTCCTCGCGGGCGAGGTGATGGGCCGTCATCGCGGCGTCGAGGGCGGCGTTGATCTCACCCAGCGAGCGCAGACAGCGGGCGAGCCGGGTCAGTCCGCGTACCCGCAGCGTGACCAGCCCGACCGCCTCGCCGAGCCGTACCAGCTCCTCCAGGTCCTCCCGCTCGCCGAGGTGGTCGCCCTGGACCCGCCGCTGCCGGGCCAGTTGCCACAGCGCCTGCCAGCGCAGCACCGGCGCCTCGTGCCCCTCGGCCGCGAGTGCCTCGCGGAGGGTTTCCATGGCCGTCTGGGATCCGGTGGACGCGACCAGCGTCAGCGCGTGGGCGAGCGAACCGCCGGCCGGCTCCTCGAAGTCCGCCGGCTCCAGGTCCAGCCGGCCGGCGAGGTAGGCGACGGCCCGCTCGGTGGGCTGGCGGGCGCCGGACTCCAGCCGGGAGAGGTATCCCGTGGACATGCCGTCACCGGCCAGCGCGGTCTGGGACAGCCCCCGGGCCTGTCGCAGTTTGCGGAGACGACGGCCGAACGCGGGCTGATGCAGCATGTGACCATTCCCTGGGGCGGACGAGTGGGGGGGGGTGGCTGCCGGGCGGGACGGTGGAGCCACCGGCCGAGAACCACCCGAAGCCGCAACGAGCGTAGGGCGCCGGGCAAGTGCCGGGCAATGTTTTGCCAGGTGCCAGGCCCCGGATCTCGTGCGAACCTCACGGAACTCTCTTGCGTTCCTCTACCGGCTCTCCAGTGATTGCGGGGAGCATCTCGAGCGACGGCGCCGGTACCAGCGCACCGGCCGTTCCCGGTCACGGGAGCCGTTCTCGTTCACGCCCACGGGAGTCGTCCATGAAGCACTCGGTTCCTGCCCGCCACGCTGCCCGCGAGGGCCGCGCCGGCCCGCCGGGACCGATACGCGCCGCGTCGGACGAGGACGACATCGGCTGGCCCAGGAAATGATCCCGCCCCACGGCCGTGCCGGGCGGAGCATGTGCACGCAGGGCACGTCCGGGCAAGTCCCCTGACGCACGCGGGGCCCGGCGCCTCAACGCCGGGCGGCCGACGCGCTCGCCTGCCGCAGGGCGCTCGCCAGACTCCGGGGCCCGTCCGGATCACCGCAGGCGCCGCCGACCCCCACGGCCGTGCCGGGCGGAGCATGTGCACGCAGGGCACGTCCGGGCAAGTCCCCTGACGCACGCGGGGCCCGGCGCCTCAACGCCGGGCGGCCGACGCGCTCGCCTGCCGCAGGGCGCTCGCCAGACTCCGGGGCCCGTCCGGATCACCGCAGGCGCCGCCGACCACGACCAGAGGCGGGCGCATCCCGGGCCCCGTGATCTGCCGGGCCAGTTCGCAGGCGAGGGCACCGACGCCGGAGTACCCGCCGAGGACCAGCCGGCCGCCCGAGCGGGCCAGGCTGCCGAGGGCCCCGGCCTGGGCGGCCTCCTCGCCGGCGGTGAGCCGGAGCGCGGTCAGCGCCTCCGGCCCTTGGTAGTGCCGTACCAGCTCCCAGTGCCCCGTGCGCGGCGCGCCCGGGACGTCGAGCAGGCACACGGTCGCCGCCTCCGGCGCCAGGGCACCGCGCAGCGGCACGAGCGGCGCGGGCTCGGGGGCGGGCGGGCCGTCCGGTACCGGGGACATGACCGCGTCGGGCAGCCAGGCCAGCACGTCCCCCACGGTGGTTCCCGCGGTCGCCGTGCCGGGCAGCAGGCGCAACAGCCGTACGGTGTGCGCCAGCAGGGTGCGGGCGGCGCCGCCGTCGACGAGGCCGGGGTCGTAGACGCAGGTGAGCACGAGCCCGCGCCGGGCGTCGTGTCCGGCGCGCAGCCGCAAGGCGTACCCGGCCGGGGCCCCGGCGGCCTCCTGCTCCTCCACACGTATGCCGTGCGCGGCGAGTTCCGTGCCGTAGGCGGCTTCGGCGCGCGGGCCGCAGTCGAAGGCGAGCAGGCCGCCGGCCCGGGTCCCGCGGTCGCGTCCGGGGGCCGCTCCCCCGGACGCGCCCCATTCGCAGGCGGCCATGTCCATCACCAGGTCGCGCAGTTCGCGCAGCAGTCCGGGCAGGTCCCGCGTCGCGTCGACGTCGACGGTGACGGGCAGCGCGTTCTCGAAGGGGCCGGGGACGCCCTCGATGCCCTCCAGGAGCAGTCCCCGCCCCGGGAAGTCCAGACCGAAGCCGACGGTCGCGCGCCCGGGCGCGGCATCGGACGCGCGGTACAGCAGCATCGCCCACACCGCCTGGAGCACACTGCTCTCCGCGACACCCCAGTGCGCCGCCCAGTGGGCCAGGTGCGCGCTGCGGTCCGGGGTCAGGGCGGTGCGCAGCACGCCGGTGCCCGCGCTGCCGGCGGGCCGGTGCGGGCCGGGCCGGGGCACGGCGCGCACGGCCGGCCGGTGGGCGGGCACCGGCGTGCAGCCGTCGGCCGGGCCGACGCCCTGGGCGCGGAGCCAGCGGGCGCAGTCGCCCAGGTCGGGACGGCGTTCGCCACCGGGCAGCACCCCGTCGGCGAGGTAGGCGCGGCAGCACTCGCGCATCAGCAGCCGAACGCTCCAACTGTCCAGCAGGGCACGGTGATAGGTGACGATGACCTCGGTGAAGGGTGCCGCCGCGTCGGCGGGGCCGCTGTCCAGCAGCGCCACCCGCGCCGCACCGGGGCGGCGCAGGTCGAAGCCGCGGGCACGCTCGCGGGCCAGGAGCGCCGCGCGCCGGATCACCGTGTGGTGCGGGTGCCGGACGACGTCGGTGGGGCCGTGGTCGAAGACGACGGCCCGCGGCCGCGGGTCCCATACGAAGCCGGTGCGCAGCACGCTCTCCCGCCCGCAGACGGCCTGCCAGGCCGCCTCGAAGCGCGCGGCGTCGAGGGGGCCGTACCAGCGCCAGACGAGCTGCTCGATCTGGTGGTCGGGCCAGGCCAGGGCATCGGCGAGCCGTTGCCGCTGCAGGGGGGTGACCGGCTGGGTGCGCGACAGCGTCCCGCAGGGCGGACCGGCCGGTCCGGCGGCGGGCCCGGCGCCGGGCCCTGCCTCGGGATCGGGCCCGGGGGCGGCGGTGAGCAGGTCGGCGAGCAGGCCGACGGGGTAGGGCGCCGACGCCGCGTCGTCGTGCGGGAGTTCGACGGTGTGCAGGCCGGGGCCGTGCCGCAGCAGCCGGGGCCCCTGGTGCCGCGCGTCCGGGCGGATCTCGGCGATGTGGTGCAGGGCCCGGTGGAAGCACGCGGTGTCCAGTGGCCCGTGCAGTACCAGGGCGCTGTGGGCACCCCGCTCGGGGTCGATCACCGCGCACACACCGGCAGGCCGGCCGTCGTTCATCGCCTCCCCCTCCTGGACACCCCCGTACGGAACGGACGTCTGCCCCCCCGGCTCAGCGGATCGGCCTGCGCGTATCGGCCGTCGAGGCGGAGCGCACAGCACACACCATCGGCCTTCGCACGGTAACGCCGTCCCGCCCCGTCCGTCCGTTTTCTCCAGCGACCCCCGAGCCGTCCCCGACCTGCGCGCAGGCGGAGTCGTTCCGCGCCCGGGTCAGCTCACCGCCACCCCCGGCACGAGCATGTCGTGACACCGGGCGACGCGGCCCGTGGCGTCGAAGCGGAGCTCCGCGACCAGCGACCAGGCCGCCCGTCCGGCACGCGCGGTCGCCCGCAGTACGACGACGTCACCGTCGGCGAGGACGCTCTCGGCGGTCAGCCCGAGCCCCTCGGGCAGCGTCGGGCCGCCCGCTCCGGCGGGGTCCGCCCAGTGCCGGGTCAGGTGGTTGACCTCGCCCCGGTTGCCCGCCGCGACCAGCGCGAGGGCGAGTTCCTTGTTGCGCTCGCGCAGGCTGCGGGCGGTGAGGAGTTCGTACAGCACCCCGCTGAGGGGCTCGGTCAACGTGGGGGCCATGACGGGGGCTCCTTCCTCATGGCTCGTCGTCCCGTACGGGTGTCCCCGACAGCATGACCGTCCGCGCTGGAGGAGTGATGGAGAGCGGGTGGCGCCGGTTCCGCCATGGCTCCACCGCCCCTGTAGGAGGCGTGGTCAGGCTGGTCCGGATAGGGGGGACCAACCGAGACGGGACCGCTATGACGTTGGTCGGCAGGACCACGGCGATCAAGACCTTGACGGATGCCTTCACCGACTGCGCCGAGGGGTGCTCCCGCACCGTCCTGGTGGAAGGACCCGCGGGCTGCGGCAAGAGCGCGCTCCTGCACCTGCTGATCGAGCGGGCCGCTGCCGCGGGAGCCGTGGTGCTGTGCGCGACCGGCACCCCGGCGGGGCGCCGGACCGCATGGGGCGTGGTCCGCCAGTTGCTGCCCCGTACGACGGCCGGGGCGGCGCACATCGATGACATGAGGGCGCTGCGCGCCGCACTGCGCGAGACGAGCGGGGACGGCCCGCTGGTGGTGTGCGTGGACGACGTGCACCACGCCGACGCCGAGTCCCTCGCGTTCGTACGGCACCTCGCCCGCCACGCGCGGCCCGCCCGCATGCTGCTGGTCGTGGCCGGCACGGTCCACCACGAGAGCGGCGACCCGGCGTTCGCGACCGAGCCGACGCGGCGGCAGGCGTATCGCCGGGTGCGGCTGGAACGGCTCGGGCCGGCCGAGGTGACCGTGCTGGCCGAACGCCACGGCTGCCTCGAACATGCCGCGTTCCTCTACGAGTTGAGCGGCGGCAGCCCCCTGCTGCTGCACGCCCTCCTGGCCGAGCCGGCCCTCCTCCTCCTGGCCGCCACGAGGCCCGGCGCCTTGCGCCGCGCACTCGACGCGCCGGCACGGCACGGCACCTGGCATCCGGCCGCGTCCGGTGTCCGCCGCGGCGTGGCCGGCCGGTACCGGCCGCCGGTGTCCGGGCCGCGCACCACGGCGACCGCTCCGTTCCCTGATCTCGGCGGCCCCTTCGCCCGTGCCGTGCACGCCTGTCTGCACCGCGCCGGGGCGACCGCCGCGGCGGTCGCCCGGGCCGCCGCGCTGTCGGCCGAGGCCGCCACGCCGGAGCGGATCGCCGACCTGACGGGCCTCGCGCCGCCCGCCGTGCGGCAGGGCCTGGCCGCGCTGCGCGGAGCGGGACTGCTGAGCGCCGCCGGTGTCCCGCACGCCGCAACGCGGACCGTGATCCTCGGCGCCCGGCCCTCCGGCTTCCTTCGACGGACCGACGACACACACAAGGTGAGGACAGCAATGAACTGGGACAAGAGGTTCGAGGAACTCCTGCGTGAATACCTGCCGTTCCTCGGCGCGGACGTACCGCTGGAGGACGACACGGACCTCAGGGTCTCGGGTCTGGACTCGCTGGGCGCGGTGGAGCTGCTGGGCTCCCTGGAAGGCGCCTACGGCATCCACTTCGTGGACGACGTCCTCACCCTGGACACCTTCGCCACACCTGCGGCCCTGTGGCAGACGATGACCCGGTTGCAGCAGAAGAAGGCCGCCTGAGCCCCCGTACGGAACGTACGGAAGCCGCCGTACCGCCGTCCGGGACGGTGGTACGGCGGCTTCAGCGGTCCGGCGGGGGCGCGGCAGGCGTCACGCCGCGAACAGGTCGAACGTCGAGGTGTGACGCGGCCCCGCCAGCACGTCCAGCTGCGGATCCACGGCGAGCATGGCGTGGTGCATCCGCTGCAACTGCGGGGAGGGCTCCACGCCCAGATCGTCGATGAGCCGCATGCGCAGTCGGCGGTAGACCTCCAGCGCGGTGGCCTGCCGGCCCGACCGGTACATCGCCACCATGACCTGGGAGTGCAGCCCCTCGTGGTGCGGATGGCGTGCGGTCAGCTCGGTCAGTTCGGCGATCAGCTCCGAGTGCCGGCCGAGCCTGAGGTCGGCGTCGATGCGCCGTTCCACGGTGACCAGCCGGCTCTCCTGAAGCCGCATCACCTCGATGGTGAGGACCGGCCCGAGTTTCACGTCGACCAGCGGCGCGCCGGTCCACAGGCCGAGGGCCTCGCCGAAGCGTGCCGCGGACGTCTCGTTGTCCCCCGCCTCGAACGCGGCCTGGCCCTGCCGGGCGAGTTCCTCGTACTGGTTCACGTCGACGCAGCTCTTGTCGATCTGGAGCAGATATCCGCCGTGCCGCGTGGCGAGAATGTCCTTCGCTCCGGCCGGCGCACCCGGGCCCATGGCGGTACCGAGGAGTTTGCGCAGTTGGAGTATGTACGTCTGAAGGGTCGTCAGTGCGCTCACCGGAGGTTCGGTTCCCCAGAGTTCCTCGATGAGTGTGGGAACGGGCATGACCCGTCCCGGATAGAGCGCCAGCAGCGACAGAATCTGCCGCGGCTTGCCGGCCGTCGGAACGATTGATCCCCCGTTGACCTCGGCACTCAACGGACCCAGAACCTGAATCTGCATGGTGGCCTCCCCACCTCGTCGAGTTCCTTGTCCAGTTCCTTTTGGTGGCCAGAATTCACCGCCGTCACGCACGCTAGCCGCGTCCGTGTCCTCCAAGCGATTTCCTGTAGCGGTCCTCCAGCGGTACTCGAAGTGCGGTGTTGCGCGGAACTCCCGAGCCACTCAAGAACACACGTACCAGTACTGGAAATGAACTCTCGGTTCCGCTCCGGCTTCGGAAACGGCGGATAACCTGACGCCGCGCACACTCATTTCCCGCCATGCCGTTCATACCTGTATGCCCGTCAGTCCCGCGGCGCGCCCACGGGAGCCGGCAGGGTGATGACATGCGGGGTGGACCGGGCCCAGGGGAAGCCCTGGTACAACTCCACGTGCGGCTCGGGCAGTTCCCCCGCGGGGACGGCCACCGCGACCAGCACGTCGGGCACCGGCTCCAGTTCCAGGAACCGCCAGCGCGCGGCCAGGTCGTCGGCGGGCGGCCGGAAGCCGAGCACCCCCCGGTCGTCGGCCAGGGAGAAGGAGAACTCGTCGAAGGGCAGCCCGAGTCCCAGACCGCGGGCCTTGGAGTACGCCTCCTTCAGGGTCCACAGCCTGAGCACCCGCCGCTCCCGCTCCCGTCCCGGGGGCGCCTCGGCCGCCCACCGCTGCTCCTCGGGGGCGAAGGTGGTCAGGATGGTCTCCAGCGCCCTCGGCTCCCGCCCGAGGCCCTCGACGTCGACCCCGATGCGCTGCCTGCGCACGATCCCGAGCAGGCTGTAGCCGCTCGCGTGGGAGAGGTTGAAGTCCAGGTGGTCGCCGCCGCGCGGCAGACCTCCGGGCAGCGGCTGCAGAAAGGGCCGCCCGCGCGAGGAACGCCAGATGACCAGCTCGGCCTCGATGAGGCCGGCCTCCAGTGCCAGCGCCCGGCGGACCAGGGTGTGGGAGACGAGGTACTGCCGGCGGTCGCGTTCGAAGAGGAACCGGCCCGCGGTCTCGTGTTCCCGCTCGTCGAACCAGTGCTGGGCCAGGACCCCGGCGATGGCCGGCGGAAGGGCGTCGTTGGGGCACAGCCACAGCTTCACCGGGACCACCGCCTCGTGCTGCGGTGCGGGCCCGGCGCTGAGGGTCTGCGGTGCGGTCACGTTCATGATGTCGTCTCAGGCCGAGCGGTCCGCGAGCAGTGCGGCGGCCTCGTCGACGCCGATCCGGTTGTCACGCACCGCGTCGAGGAGCGCGACCATCTCGTCCTGCGTCAGCGGGGGCCGCGGCGCGGCGGCGCGCCGCGGGGCCGCGACGGCCGGCGGCTCCTGCTCCGCTCCCGCTGCGGCCGGTACGCCACTGCCGGCGTCCGGCGCCGCGGGGGTCACCGCGCCCCGGGTGCGGGAAGCGATGTAGGAGGCCATGGCCGCGAGGCTGGGCTGCTCGTGGACGGTGACGGGGCTCTCGCTCAGGCCGTAGACCTGGTTGACGCCGGCGATGAAGTCCGCGGCCAGGATGGAGTCGATGCCCAGCTGGGCGAAGGCGGCCCCGCCGTCGATCTCCCACGGGTCGCAGTGCAGCATCCGCGCCAGTTGCTCGCGCAGCACCTGGAGCACCTCGGCCGAGGCACCGGGGTCCGAAGCGGCGGGGGCCTCGCCGGCACCACGGCGCAGGGCGGTCAGGTGACGGGCGAGCAGGGCCGGCGTGGGGTGCTCGTAAAGAACCGCGCCGGCGATCCGTACGCCGAAGTGCCGGTCGACGGCCTCGACGAACTCGACGGTGAGCAGGGAGTCCAGGCCGAGGACGGGGAAGGGCTGTTCGGGGTCGACCCGGTCGGGATCGGCGTGTACGACACCGGCCAGCACGGCCGTGAGCTCGGCGAGGATGTCTCCGTGGGCAACGGAAGGTGCCGTCGGCTCACTGGTCATGGTGGATGCCTCCAAGGATCGGCCCCTCACGCCGGAGGGTCAGTGGGTCGGTGCCAGGGGCCCGGTGCCCGGGACGCCCACGGCGCGGGCCGGGGCCGCCGGGCCCGGTGCGGTTTCGGGCGCGGCCATCAGGATCGACTGCTGGAGCCGGCGCAGCCGCGGTGACGGTTCCAGGCCCAGCTCGCGCCCCAGGGTGGTGCGCAGCCGCAGGTAGGCGTCGAGCGCCTCGCCGCGCCGCCCCGAACGGTGCAGCGCGATCATGAACTGGGCGTGCAGGTTCTCATGCGTGCGGTAACGGCTCGTCAGTACGGTCAGTTCGGCGAGCACCTCGCGGTGCCGGCCGAGCCGCAGGTCCGCCTCGATGCGCTGGTCGAGCGCGCACAGCCGGCTCTCGTCAAGGCGCTTGGCCTCCATGGCGAGCTGCACCCCGGTCTGCACGTCCGCGAAGGCGGATCCCGTCCACAGGCCCAGGGCGGCGGCCAGGGTGCGTGAGGCGCCCGGGAAGTCTCCGGCGTCCATGGCCCGGTAGCCCAGTCCCGCCAGCCGCTCGAACTCCCGGACGTCACTGCTGCCGCCGCCGGAGGACAGCAGGTATCCGCCCGGCAGGGTGAGCAGCACGTCCTTGGCGGTGCGGCGTTCCGGCTCGCCGCCGGGCTGCTCGCCGGTGCCGCGGGCCAGTGCCGCCGCGATGAGTTCGCGCAGTTGCAGCACATAGGTCTGCAGGGTGGTCCGCGCGCTGCGCGGCGGCCGGCCCGACCACAGTTCCTCGATGAGCGAGGCGACCGGCACCACCCGGTCCGCGTGCAGCGCCAACAGCGCCAGGACCTGGCGGGGCTTCGGCGCCGTCGGGGCGACGGACACCCCGTTCTCTCTCACGTCCAGTGCGCCCAGTACGTCGATGTCCATGCCGTTTCCCCCCTCGTCCACGTGCGCTGCTGGCACTCAACGATTTAAAAACAGCACAAGCGGTATGTCAATACGAGACTGCTCATCCTGTTTCCGGCTTTCCTCAGGCAGCAGTACAGCAGGACCTGACGGCCCCACAGGGCTTCGTGGCGCCGAAGAGGAGGAGTCACCCCGCAGGAGGAACAGACCATCCATCACCGCAAGACTTCAGTAAACAGACCGTAAGGTTTTGTTCTCTCGCCCGCTCCACCGCGTCCCTCACTGCCAGTTGTGCGGTCCCCGGTAGCTTCCCGGCCACCGCCACCAGCGCGCGGCCGTGGCCGCCCGCGGCCGCGCGTCCACCGGTCGAGCGCGCAGGGCCAGCAGGACGACGGTCAGCGCGGCCAGCTCCTCTTCGGTCGCCGTGCCACGCTCGACGCGCAGCGCCGGTTTCCCACGGTCCGTGTCACCCATGGCGCCTCCTCCTTGCGGCCACGGTCGGCCACGGCACTTGAGAGGCACTCTCGGCCCGCTGGAAACACGGTCGCTGACGCCACCGGTCAGGTGCTGCGCGCCCGCACCGCCCGCAAGGCCCGGGACAGCGCCTCCGCGCTCTCGGCGGCACCGCC
This sequence comes from Streptomyces sp. MUSC 14, assembly GCF_001866675.1. Taxonomy (NCBI): domain Bacteria; kingdom Bacillati; phylum Actinomycetota; class Actinomycetes; order Kitasatosporales; family Streptomycetaceae; genus Streptomyces; species Streptomyces sp. MUSC 14. Next base: position 58,122 of record NZ_MLYN01000074.1, on the reverse strand, counting down.
GACCCCGGTCATGACCACGGCCGGAGCCTCACCCGTCCGCTCCGCCGCACGGCGGGCGATCTCGTGGGCGACCCGGCCGGCCGGACCGGCACCGCACAGGGTCAACCGCCGCCCGCCACCGGCCAGTTCCCGAAGAGGATCGAACGGCACCTCGCGGCCCGTCACGCCGAGCGACACGATGCGTTCCGGTCCCTCGTGCTCGTGCACGAGCGTCTCGTACACACCGGGCGTGACGCCGGGCACGGAGACCAGGCACACGACATCCGCCCCGGGATCCCCGGCCCGCAGGACCGACAACGCCAGCCGGGTGCCGCCTGGTTCGGGCGCCGCCATGCGGGGCACCTCGCAACCGCCCAGCAGCCGCAGGGCGTCGGCGACGGTGAACCCCTCCTCCGGGTGCTCGGGCAGGCCGCGCAGCAGGTGCACGCACTGCGCGAGGGCGGCGGAGATGCCGCTCTCCGTGAACCTGGCCCGGTCGTACAGGGCGGTCAGCACCAGGGCGCCCTCGGCGTCGTAGTGCGCGACGAGCGTCACCGGCAGACTCGTGTCACCGCCGGCGCTCTGCGGCAGGCCCACCCGGATGCCCTGCGCCGTCAGTTCGGCCCGCAGGTTCTCCGGCAGTTCGGGGTGGCTGTCGAAGCGGACGGTGGTCTCGGTGAGGTCGGCACCCAGGGCGCGCCCGGTCCACTCCCGGATCCGGTCACCGCAGACCCAGCCGTAGGCGGTGAGGTCGAGCGCGGCGTCCCGCACCTGCAGCAGCAGGTCCACCAGCGGCGCGGCGGGGTCCACGGTGACCGTCATCGGCAGCGCGTTGCCCAGCAGTCCGGGGATGTCGGCCGCGGCCCGCAGCGACATGTCCCGCCCGGACAGATGCACGCCGAAGGCCACCGGCAGCGGCCCGTCGACCCTGGCCGCCCGGTACAGCAACAGGGCCCACGCCACATGCAGGGCGCTGCTCTCCCCCGCGCCCCGGCCCGCGGCCCAGGAGCGCAGCCGGGAGGTCTGGGACAGCCTGAGCCGGCGCTGGATCCGGCCCGACCCCTCGGCGTGCGGCGCCGGCCCGCCGGGCCGGCCCGGGCTGACGGCGGCGCCGGCGGGCGGTGCGGCCGCCGCCCAGAAATCCCGGGCCCCGGCCGGGTCCTGGCCGGTCAGCCACTGGCTGTGGTCCCGGATGTCGGGCCGCCGGTCCCCGCCCGGCAGCACGCCGCCGGCGAGGTAGGCGCGGTAGAACTGCCGCACCAGCAGCCGTGCCCCGCGCTCGTCGAGCAGCGCCTGGTGATAGGTGACCAGCAGCCGGGTGGGCGGCCGCCCGGCGCCGGCCGGGTCCGGCGCGCCGTCGAGCAGGGACACCCGCAGCAGGCCCGGCCGGTACAGCTCGAAGCCGCGGGCCCGGTCCTGCCGGAGCAGTTCGCTCCAGCCGACATCCGTGTGCACATGGCGTACGACCTCCACGACCGCGCGGTCGTGGAGCACCAGGCGGGCGGCGCCGGCCCAGTCGAAGGACGCCCGCAGCACCGCCTCCCGCTCGGCGACGGACTGCCAGGCGGTGACGAACCGGCCGAGGTCCAGCGGCCCCGTCCAGTCCCAGAAGACCTGCTCCACGAACCGGCCCGGGCCGCCCTCACCGTCCACCGCCGCCGCGAGCAGTGCCCGCTGATGCTCGGTCACGTCGATCGTGCCCGCCGCGAGCGGCGCCAGCAGGTCGGCCAGCAGGTCGTCGGTGAGCGCCCCGCCGTCTCCGGCCGGAGCGCGGGGGGTGAGCCGCAGGAGGTACCGGCCGAGGCGCCCGGCGCCCTGCAGGTCGTCCGGTACGTCGTCCAGCTCGACGTCGTACGACCGATGGTGCTCGGCGACGCGGGCGGCGACCGCCTCGGCGCCCGCGCGGGCGAGTCCGCACAGCTCCAGGACGAGCGGCGACCAGGCCTGGGCGCCGAGCGGTTCGTGCACGACGGCGAGGACGGCGCCCGCGTGCGAGTGATGACTCCTCATCCGCTCCCCGGGGCGGCGGACTCCGCTGCCGCAGCAGCCGTCTCCGGCACCCCGACCTCCTTATCGAATCGTTTCTGCACAGCGCGCCCCGCCCCCGCCCGGCAGCCTCGCCGGGCACGTCCGCTCACCGCTGTGCGGGGCCCCGCCGCCCCGGAAAGACGATGACCCGGGGGGCGTCCGGGGGTGCCGTCGAGGGCAGCCGCACCGGTTCGCCCGCCTGCTCCGCGGGTGACGGGGCCGGTGGCCCGCCCGGCGCACCGGCCGGGGCCTCCTGCCGGTGCGCCTCGCTCACCAGGAAGCGGCCCCCGACGAGATGGGTGGCGAAGGCCCACTCCCCGGCCGTGTCCCCGGCGAGCCGGGGGGTCCCCGCGGCGTCCCATCCGAAGCCGACCGCCGAGAACCGGCGCCGCATGCCGTGCCCGAGCGCCTTGGTGTACGCCTCCTTCAGCGTCCACAGGCGCAGCAGCCGGTCGGTGCGCTCCTCCTCGGGCAGGGCCGCCAGCAGTTCGGCCTCCTCGGCTGTGCACACGTGCCGGCGCAGCGCCCCGAAGGAGATCCGGCGCCCGGCGGACTCGGCGTCCACGCCGATCGGCCCGGCGGTGCTGACGCCGACCGCGATCAGCTCGTCGGTATGGGTGAGGCTCACCCGCAGATCCGCACCGAGCCCGCGCAGCACGGGCCGCCCACCCGGCAGGTAGGCGAGGTCGAGCCGGCCGGCGGAGACCTGGAGCGCCGCGGCGGCCGTGTACTTGAGCACCGCCCGGGAGACGGCGAGGGTCATCCGGCCGGCCGCGGCCGGGTGCTGCCGGTAGCGGGGCCAGTCATGGCCGAGCAGCGTGCGCAGCCCGGGGTCGAGCAGGGCCGGTGTCAGCCACTGGCCCCAGGTGGTGTGCACCACCGCCCGGCCCGTCGCCTCGATCCGCTCCTGCACCTCCTCCCACGGCCCGTCCGGTCCGGGCACGGGGCAGGGCGGCGGGAACGACAGCGCCGGAGTGCGGCCGCGCGCCGGGCCGTTCGCGCTCACCACGGCAGCCTCGTCGCATACAGGTCGCAGTCCACCCCGTCCGCCGCGCGCCCGGCCAGCTCCTCCCACACGGCCGGCTGCGGGTCGGGCGTGCCGTCGGGCAGCGGCAGCCCGAGCCGCCCGGCTGTCCGTCCGAGCGCCAGCAGTGCCCAGCCGGCTTCCCCGAGGAACGGCAGCCGCGCCCCGGCCGCCGCTTCGCGCACGCCCAGCACGGCGGCGGCCAGCGCCAGCAGGGCCTGGCGATCCGCCAGGGCCCGCGCCGCCGGGTCGGCGGGGTCGTGTACGACGGTGGCGGCACAGGCGACCCGCAGCGCCCTCTGCTCGGTGGCCAGCCGGCGTCCGACACGGGCGAGCGCCGCGGTGGCGGGTCCGCCGGCGCCGGCGAGCCGGTCGACGGCACCGCCCAACGTCGCCGCCACGGCCCACGGGGAGCCGTCGCCCGGCGCGACGGCGCCGGCCTCCTCGGTGATCCGGAACAGCCCCGCGAGTCCCGTACCGCCGCCCGGCTCCGATCCGCCCACCGCGCTCAGCCCGCCCACGCTGCGGGCCTGCGCGGCACGGCCGGCCTGCCAGTCACCCCCGACGAGCGCCCGGTCCCGAAGGACCTTGTCCAGTGCGCTCCGTTCGGGGGTGCCACCGCCGAACCCGCACTCGCTCAGTACCAGTTCGAGATCGCCCAGCAACTCACCGGCCAGCTGGGGCACGAGGTACCCGACGACGTCGCCGAGCGACCCGCCGGGCTGCCGGGCCGGACGGAGTCCGGCGGGCCCGGCACCCTCCGGTTCCCGGTCGGCGCAGGACCGCAGGGCCACGGCCGTCAGGCTCTCGCAGGCCAGCAGGTCCGCGAAGATCGAGGCCAGCACCGGACGCCACTGCCTGGTGCCGGGTTCGTACCTGCTCAGGCCGTCCACGACGCGGGTCACGCCGCTCAGGACGCCTGCCGTCGACGCGAGCAGCGCCGCCGGCCCGAGCAGCGCGGCCGCCGGGTGCGGCAGCGGTCCGCTCAGCAGCGGGCGGATGCTCCAGGCATGGGCGAGGGCCAGGTCCCGGCGGAAGAGCGGGCGCAGGGCGCGGGCGAGTTGATCCGCGGCGGGCCCCGCGTCCCCGGCGGCGGGCAGACCGGCGGGCGGTGCGGGCAGCGCGTCGTACCCCGCGGCCCGCAGCGCGAAGCGGCCGTAGGGATTGGCCCGGTCGCGGGGGTCGCCGAGCAGCGCTTCGAGGCGCTTGGCGTACCGCTCCGCGCCCGCCGGTCCGGGGTGGGTGCGGTTCGTCGGGGGCCGCCCGGCACGCGGGACGGTCCGGGTCAGGGCCATCACCGGTCTCCTCATCGTCGTGGTACTGGTCGCCGCACGGTCGTTCTCCGGCACGTTCATCGCAGTCGGCGTACGGCGCTCTCGGCGTGCCAGCGCGCCAGACCCAGGGCCTCGGTGCTCGTCCGGCCGAGCCACTCGCGCACGTGCCGGCGGGCGTCCACGAGAAGAGCGCCCGCGCCCAGGGCGGCCTCCACGGCGCTCTCCCGGAGCATCACGTGGTGGGCGGAGACGACCCGCACCCCGGTCGCGTCGGGCTCCAGGTACCACTCCCCGTAGTGCGCGGCGACGGGGTCAGGCGTCAGGGTCTCCTTGTGGACGATCCGCCCCGCGGCCGGAAAGCACAGCCGTACGGACTCGGACCGGAGCGTCTCCCCCGTCTCCGGGGCGCAGGTGTGCAGCACCGTCGCCTGCACGCCCGGCTGGTCCTCGGTGACCTCGGCCGATTCGACGTGGGGCACAAGATCGACCCAGTCCTCGATGCGGTAGAGGAAGTCGTAGACGAGCTCCGGGGAGCCGGAGACATACGTGCTGTCCTCGAAGGACAGCAGCAGCTCGTCCAGCCGGTCCCAGCGCTCGGCGGCCTCGCGCACCGCCGCCGCCTCGGCCCGCACGTCCCGCTCCAGCGTCCCGGGCGTCTGCCCCGGCCCGGCCGGCCGTTCCTGGCACAGGGTCAGCAGACACCGGTCGGCGCCGTCGGGTGCCACCGTCCAGCTGCCGGACGTCGTCTCGCCCGGCAGGAGGGAATCCCTCAGTTCGAACTCGATACGGCGCTCCTGCGGCCGCGGCAGGCGGCGGGCGTGCGCGGAACACACCTGGCCGTTGCGCAGATGCCACAGCCGAAGGTTCTCCTCGGCGCCGTCGAAGTCCATGCGTTCGACATGGACGAAGGGTGGCAGCAGGACCGGCCAGCGCGGGGCGTCGGCGAGCAGGCCGTAGACGACACCGGCGGGCGCCGCGACCGAGACCGTGTGCCGGGCGGAGTGCACTCGCTGCGCCGACATGCGCGACCCCCTCCTCCAGGTGTGATCCACGCTGCACGGCCGGGCCTGAGCGGTGCTCGATTCCTGCTGGAGGGGGCGCAAGGTGACGTGGCGTCAGCCCACGGGGGCCACGGCCGCGCGCGCGGCGGGACGGGCCGGAAGGGTGTCGGGCCCGGACATCAGCACGGAGCGCTGGAGCTTGGCGAGTGCGGGGGACGGTTCGAGGCCCATGGTGCGCACGAGCGTGGCGCGCAGCCGCTGATAGGCGTCGAGCGCCTCGCCGCGACGGCCGGAGCGGTACAGCGCGAGCATGTACTGGCCGCACAGACTCTCGTGGGTGGGATACCGGTTGACCAGCACGGTCAGTTCGGCGAGCAGCTCACGGTGGCGGCCGAGCCTGAGGTCCGCCTCGACGCGCTGGTCCAGCGCGCACAGCCGGCTCTCCTCCAGCCGCCTGGCCTCGGTCTGCAGCTGGGGGCCGGCCTGGACGTCGGCCAGTGCGGGGCCGGTCCACAGCGTCAGCGCCTGGCGCAGCAGACGGGCGGCCTGGGGGTAGTCCTCGGCGTCCATGGCCCGGTACCCGGATCCGGCGAGACGTTCGAACTCCCGTACGTCGATGACGCCGTCGCCGCTCTTGAGCAGGTAGCCGCCGGGGACGGTCATCAGCACGTCCTTGGCCGGGCGGCGTTGCCCGGCGTCCTCCCCGGTACCCGTCTCCAGGGCGGCGCCGATGAGTTCGCGCAGTTGCAGGATGTAGGTCTGCAAGGTGGCGCGGGCGCTGCGCGGCGGCTTGCTCCCCCACAGCTCCTCGGTCAGGGCGCCCACCGGAACGACCTGACCGGCCTGCAGCGCCAGCAGGGCGAGCACCTGGCGCGGCTTGGGCGCCGTCGGCGTGATGGAGACCCCGTTGAGCCTTACGGCGAGTGTTCCGAGCACATCGATGTCCACGGCGTCTCCCCCATCGTTGATGCCTATAGCAACGCCCAGCACTCACGAGTAAAAAACAGCACGAGCGGTATGTCAATGCTGGAGTCACGACCCTGTTGACCCTCGACAGAGACTCAAGACGGCCGCAAGATGGGGGTGAATGGGCTGATTTCTCGGGCAAATCCGGCCAGAAATACACTCGGATGCCACTAAAGGATCACCAGCTTGACGGGGGCATTACCAAACCTGGTAGACGGTTTTTAGATCCCGTCTGTCATCCGTCCCTCTCGATGGACGCTTCCCCGCCCCCCGACTCGTTCGCCACGCTCGCCCCGTCCGGTTCGGCGAGGACCTGCTGCGGCGCGGCGGCCAGCAGCGGCAGCAGGAAGGCCCAGAAGCCAACGGCTCGTTCCCGCGCCAGCCAGTCGAGGTCCCAGGCGCTCAGCGTCTCGAAGCCGACCGTCGCGGCGACGATGGCGGCGGCCGCGTCCTCGGGCGAGACCCCGTGCGCCAGTTCCCCTTCCTTCTCGGCCTCGTCGATCAGGTCCTGAACCCACTCGCACCACCACTGCGACAGCACCCCCACCTCCCCCCCGCCCTTGCGCGAGGGGTCACGGCTCAGCCTGAAACCGGCCCTGACCAGGGGATCACCGGAGACGGCGGCGAGCAGCCGGCAGGTGGCGTTCACGAGGGACTGCAGCAGGGTGTCGGCGGAGGTGCGGCAGCCCGCCGCCATCTTCTCGACGGAGTCGGCCGCGGCCCCCTCGACCTCCCGCGCCAGCGCCTCCTTGCTGGCGAAGTGGAAGTGCAGAGCACCGGCGCTCACTCCGGCCCGCTTGCTGACCGCGGGCAGGGTGGCCAGCGCGTAGCCGCGGTCGGCGAAGACCTCGGCCGCGGCGACGATGAGGGCCTGCCGCGTCCGGGCAGCTCGCTCCTGCTTGACCATCACACACTCCTCGCTGCGCATTCCCGATTGCGCCACCTCAGTAAACCGCACGCTTGGTTGGTTTACAAGGGCGAGAGCGACGCCCTGGTTGATCACTCCGATAACGAAGTGACGCAAGTTGCCTGCTCAGGGGAATCTCGCCACGGCGAGGCGGAAATCGCGAACCCTCGCACCCCCCTCAGAAAAGAGGGTATGAGGTCTGTTATGGTCCGAGTGTGCGAGGGCATCACCCAGCGGGGCGGAAATCCGTCCGCCCGTCAGGTCTGGTTCTGCGGCCCCGCCATGCCGGCAAGTCCCGTACCGCGGACTTCAGCCCACGGCGGTGGGCTGCGGAGTCAGGCGCTCGGCTTCCTCGACGACGCGACGGCCCCTGTCAGGCGCGATGTCCAGCTTGACCAGGGCGGCAGGGGTGGCGATCGCCGGAAGGATGTAGTGGTAGAGCGTGGAGGCGCGCTCGGTCAGGTCGTTCCAGTTGGCGTAGGCCTCCGACAGCAGTTGTATGCCGAGCCAGGCGCCGAGGAAGAACTCCGCCGTCTCAGCGGGGTCGATGTGCGGCAGGACCTCGCCCTGCTCTTTCCCTTCGGCGATCTTCTCGGCCACGAGCTGGGTCCACGCGGGCCAGGCGCTGCCGAACAGCTGTCGTCCCTGGAGATCGGCGGAGAGCCTGATGCCGGCCATCAGCACCACGTCGTTGGGTACCCGGTAGGCCAGCGTCATGCAAATGTCCACCCACTCCTGGAGCTTCAGCTCTCGCGGCACCCAGTGGACGGTCGTGATCTGCGCATCGATGACCCCACGCGCCAGTGCTTCCTTGGAGTCGAAGTGGAAGTAGAGCGCGCCCTTGGTCACTCCGGCACGCTCAAGGATCTCGGCGATGGTCGCTGCCGCGTAGCCACGCTCGGCGAAGACGGCAGCTGCGGCCTCGATAACAGCGCGTCGGGTCCGTACCGCACGCTCTTGCCGTGCCATGGGACCCTCCTCGTTTAGGAAAGAAAACCGAACGTGAGGTACCTTACCCCAGATTCCATTGCCTACTCCGAGGTCCGGCACGGCAATCCGTGCTCGATGCACCCGCGTGCGGCCGGCCGACGCGGGTGCCACGAACCGGGGTTCGCGCGAGCCGCCGTCACCAGGCGGTCCGCCCTCCGTCCACCGGCACGGTCGCCCCCGTGACGAAGCTCGCCCTGTCACTGCACAGCCAGGCGGCCGTCTCCGCCACCTCCTCCGGGTCCGCCGCCCGCTGCTGCGGAGCGGAGCGAAGGGCGCGCTGCCTCATGTGCGGAGCCTCCAACCACTCGTCGACCATCTCCGAGCGAGTGAGCCCGGGCGCGATGGCGTTGACTCGTATGCCCTGTCCGGCGTACTCGACGGCCGCCGCCTTGGTCAGCCCGATCACCGCGTGCTTGGAGGCAATGTACGGCGCGCCCGTCGAGGAGGCGACGAGCCCACCGACGCTGCTGGTGTTCACGATCGCACCTCCCCCGCACTCCAGCATGGCGGTGATCTCGCTGCGCATGCAGTTCCACACGCCGCGCACGTTGGTGTCCATCACGATGTCGTAGGCGTCGTCGTCCAGCAGGTGCGCAGGCGACTTGTCCAGCCCCACACCGGCGTTGTTGAACGCGGCGTCCAGTCGGCCGTACCGCTCGACGGCGTACTCCACCGTGCGTCGGACCTCTTCGCTGCTGCGCACGTCGACGACTCGATGACTCGCCTCGGCGCCCGAGCGGCGCAGTTCCCCGACGAGTTCCCGCAGTCTCTCCTCCCGCCTGGCCGCCAGCACCACCACGGCGCCCTGCGCGGCGAACACCCGGGCGGCGCCCGCGCCGATGCCACTGCTGGCGCCGGTGATCAGTACGACCTTTCCGGCCAGTGGAGCGGTTCCGTGCGCCGTCACGCCCGTTCTTCCCGCCGCTCGGCACCGGCACCCGCGAAGGGTCGGTCCCCCTCCTGCCACACGGTGTCCTGTGCGGCCTCGCGGTCGAGGGTGTGCAGCAACGCCTCGTCGATGTCGGACAGGCGATGCACCAGGTGCCGTACGCCGATCTCCTGCATCGCCTGTCGCTGGAAGCCGTGCCGGAACGGGCTGGGATGCCCGACGAACGGCACCCGCAGCTCACGTGCCCGCTCCGCGACCCTGGCCGCGTCGTCGATGAAGACCACCTGCGGGTAGCCGAGTCCGAAGCGGTCCTGGGTGATCTCCCGTATGCCCGGCCGGAAGCCGTCGGTGCAGATGTAGCCGGGGGCGGTGAACGAGGATCGCCAGGCTCCGATGTGGCGCTCGAAGTGGCTCTCGTCCAGCCCTCCGTAGCACACGACGTCCAGCCCCAGCCCGCGCAGCCGACGCACCAGGTCGATCGCACCGTCGACCAGGCGCACCGGATCCTTCAGCAGGTACCGCTCCCGCTCCGCGAAGTAGGCCTCGATGATCTCCTGCGGGCCTGCCGTGGACCCGATGGCGTCCGCGAGCACGTGCGCGGCGGTGTGGCGCGGCTGGGACAGGACGGCCCGTTCGAGCTCTCGGGTGTAGGTGACTCCGTGCGCCTCGAGAAATCGGTGGATGACCGGGCTGAACGTGTCGTTGAGCAGTACGCCGTCGATGTTGACGGCGGCTAGCCGGAGAGTCCCCAGAAGGGCTGGCATCGTGGTCCCCCTGTCGCAGATCGGGGCCGGAGTCCGAAATTACCGCTTCCGCCAGGTTCCCCTCACAAGAAGGAGTCCGGGATCAGGCAGAGCAAACCGCCAAGCAGGTTTTTATACGGAGTGGCCCCACGATTGAATGAGAATATTCGCTAGAAGCGCGCAAAACGGAATCGATTACTCACATTTCCATCACATTTTTGGGTAATCCTTTACCTAAGTGCTCCGGACAAGAAAACCGGTGGGTCCGTATCTTATGGAGTCGTTGGATGCGGCTTCAAGACGGGGGTTAACGATGAGCCTGTTCGTCACCGAGAGTGACAGAGGAACGAGTGAACTGCCTCGCCTGACCACCACGGTCCCCAAGGAGTACGTGCATCGCGCAAGCCTTGCCGAGGTCTTCCTCACCGCCTGCACCGCCCAGGACGACCTGCGCTTCTCCCTCTCCGGCCAGTGGCCCCGCGCCCATACGCACTTCACCAGCCCCGACGGAACCAGCCACGACCCGCTCCAGGTCGCAGAGACGTTTCGCCAGGCGAGCATGTTCCTCGCCCACACGGAGTTGAGCGTGCCGCTCGGCCACCACTTCGTGATGTGGGACCTCAGCTACACCACAGATCTGTGCGGCCTGCGCATCGCCTCGCGCCCCACCGACTTCGACATCGAGGCCAGGTGCACGGAACTGGTCCAGCGCCGAGGGGTGATCAACCGGGCGACCGTGCAACTGTCCATGTTCAGGGAGGGAGTTCTGGTGGCCCACGGCGCCACCCAGTTCTCCACGATCACCCCGGCGGTCTACACACGACTGCGGGCCGGTCGGCCCACCGCAGCCGCCTCGCCGGTCGACGGGGCCGTACCGGACGTCTCCCGTCAGGCGATGCCGCCGTCGTCCGTGAACCGCCGCAACGCCGACGAGGTGGTGCTCTCGGCCACCGACCACCCGCGCCGCTGGCTGCTCACGCCCAACCTCGACCACCCGATCCTGTTCGATCACGGTGCCGACCACATACCGGGCATGGTCCTGTTGGAAGGCGCCCGCCAGGCCGCCTTCGCCGCGGTCGCCTCGCCGGCCTTCGTCCCGGCCAGTGCCTCGACGACCTTTTCGCAGTACGCCGAGTTCGACCGGCCTTGCTGGATCGAGGTCACACGCGTCTCGGCCGACAACGACGGGACGATGACGGTCGAAGTCGTCGGGCGCCAGGACGACCGGTGCGTGTACACCTCGACCATCACGGGACCGGTCGGTCGTCAGTAACCACCGCGACGTCACCCCCCTCGCCGCCCGCACGACCGCTCCCACCGTGCCTGCGGGCGGTTTCACGCATCGAGGACCGCGCACGCCACACATGAACCGACCTCCCCCCGGTCAGTCAGCAGCTCCCGGCGGTCGGATGCGCAGAGCGTCCTGCCACCGGTGCGATGTCGGCAGTACACCACACGGCGATTGAAAACCGGAAGGTCTGTTCTTCGCGTCGAAGCGAGCCGAACGCTTCCGGTTCACAACGGCAAGGACGCTCCGTGTGCCCGGGGAGATGCTTCCCCGCCCTCCGACCTCGCCGTCTTGCGCCCCTTGCTCCCCGGCGCCAGGGTGCACGGATCGACGGCCTCGGCCGGCGCCCCGGTGGCGTACAGACCGTCAGGAACCGTGTCCCGGTCGTGCGGCAGGAGCCAGAACACCCGTCGGCGGAAAGTCCCGGACGAGCGGGACGGTTTGGCCTGCGGACCGAGGAGCGCATAGCCGACCATGCGGCCGTCGCGGTGGTAGGCCGGCCTGCCCTGACGGGTCGGCAGCCGGTCCAGGCTCTGCCGGACGTAGTCCAGCCCGCTGATGTCCTCGAGCCAGACGAGGTCCACCTCGTGAACGATCTCGTCCTCGGCTATGAGAGCACTCATGCTGTCTCCCCACCGGCGACCAGTGCGATGCCCGGGTAGTACTTGCGCTGGTTGGACAGGATCATCTCCTTGGGCGATGCCAGTCCCACCGCCTCACGCACGCGCGCCGCGAAGGCCCGCGACGAGAGCGGCGGGGCACCGTCATTCTGGCACCACGCGCGGTACGCCGCGTACATCTGCGCCTGTTCCGCCCGGCAGGCGGGGCCCGGCCGGCAGCACTCGGAGAGGAACCGCCCCGTGTGGTCCTCGGTCTCCGCGTACGCCGTCGTGGCGATCCGTACCCGCTCCGGCCCGGTGAGGTCCTTGCTCCCGCCCAGGTAGCGACGGGCGCCCACGATGAGCCAGTTGAGGATCCCGGGGCCCTCCTCCGTCACGAGGACGTCCGCCAGGTTGTCGACCTTCCGGCCGTCCGGCACGACCCGCTCGAACGGGATCAGCCGCATCCGACGCCAGAACGCGAACCCGCCCGTCCCCACCTCGGGCCGGTGGTTGCCCAGCAGCCACAGCTTGTGCGTCGGCTGGAAGCTGAAGAAGTCCTGCCGCATCCGCCGCGCCTTGATGCGGTCACCGCCGGTCAGCAGCTTCACCCGGGCCTCGTCGAACCGGTCCCCCGGCTTGACCTCGCTGCACATGATGACCCGGCGCCCGTGCAGCTCGGCCAGATCGGTGGGGTGTCCCTCGTAGGGGCGGGCCATCAGGAATCCGGGCGGCGCGGCGTCCGCGTAGTCGCCGACGAGCTTCATCACCACGTCCAGCAGCACCGACTTGCCGTTCTTGCCGGAGCCGAACAGGAAGGGCATCACCTGGGCGCCGACGTCGCCGGTGATGGAGTACCCGAGCAGCAGATGCAGGAAGTCGATCATCTCCGCGCCCTCGGGTCCCTCCCCGAAGGTGTCGGTGAGGAACCGGTCCCAGCGCGGCGTCGGCATCGGTTCGGGCGTCGCGGTGGTGGAGCGGGAGTGGAAGTCCTTGTCCGGTTCCGGCGCGCGCTTGAGCCCGGTACGCAGGTCGACGATGCCGCCGGGCGTGCACAGCGCGTACGGATCGGCGTCGAGCAGCGTCGCGTTGAGCACCATGCCGGGCGCGGACTTGGCCTGGGTGAGCATCGCGGTCATGCCGCTGGTGCTCAGCGCGCGCCGGCGGTGCTGCTGCAGGGCGGTCGTGCTGTGCACCCCCCGGGGGTCGGTGGTGGCGAGGGACTCGGCCAGGTCGCCGGCGGCCCACAGCACGGTGTCGTCCTCGTCGATCTGCCAGCGGGTGCTGTCCCACCGGAACCAGCCGAGCCCTGGCACGTGCCGGTAGTCGTTGGCGTAGAGCCCGACGAAGAGCTTGGCGTTGCCGCGGTCGCTGAGAGAGTCGGGCAGCAGCCCGTCGGCGGTGGCCTCACCGGCGGGCCGGGGGCCGCCCTGGTCCGCCGTCCGGGCCTGGGGGACGGTCTGGGCCAGGATCTGCGCGGCGACCGCACCGGCGTCGAAGAGGGCGTTGTCGTGGCCACGCGTCACAGGCGGCCTCCCGGGGACAGCGGACGGGCACGGCCCGCGCTCAATCCGCCGCGGATGACGGCGCCGTAGCGCCGTTCCTGTCCCGGCCGGGCCTGCGCGGCCGCCTCCCGCAGCAGACGCTCGGCGCGGCCGTCGTCCAGCAGGCCCGCGGCGACGAGCCCGCTCGCGGTGTACGCCGCCCGGTTGAGCTTCTCGGTGAAGCCCGCTCCCTCCGGCACGGCAGCACAGCCGGCCACCTGGGCCAGCAGCGGGGCCAGCACCCGCGCTGCGGCGCCACGGCCGCCGCCGGCGGCCAGGACGGCCTGCCGGGCCCGCGGTGGCACAGGCCGGAGCGCGGGCAGGTACGCGGGCGGCAGGTGCCCGGTGCGCTCCAACTCCCGCGCGAGCCACCCCGGCAACGGGGCGGGCTCACGCGCGGTGCCCACGACCTCGTACGCACCGGCCTCGGTCACGGTTCCCGGGGCGATGATGTACCCGCCGTGCGCCCGTACGTCGACCTGCCAGGCCAGCGCACGTCCGCCGCCCGAGCCGGAGGAACACTGCCAACGGTGCCCACCCGCAGCGCGGTACCACACGTGCAGACCGCCGGAGGGCGTGCGCACCCGCAGGGTCGACTCGTCGCCCGCGGGAGAGGTGACGCCGCGCAACGCGGCCAGCACCCCGAGCGTGTGGAAACCGTTGGCGAGCCCGCTCAGGTCGATGGTGTCGGCGATGTCGATGCCGGGCAGCAGTCGGTCTCGGCCCGGTAACTGCCGGGCGTGGGCATCGATGTCGATGACGACCAGCCCTGCCGGCCCGCAGGCGATCCCGACTCCGAACTCCGGGTGGGCGCCCCACCACCTCTCGATCCGGGCGCGGTCCAGCGTGGCGGCACGGAATCCGTGACACCAGCGTCCAGCCGCAGGACAACGGCATCCCCGGTAGGTGTGCCCGGGCTCACGGCAGCCCACACAATTGCCCGCAGGCGTCTTGCGCCCGGGGGCCAGCGGATGAACCGGCCAGCCACGACCGGCGCACCACCGGGCGATGGCCAAGGACCGCGCGGCGCGTGCTCCCAAGGCAGTGGGCTGCGGTGAGTCGCTGTCCAAAACCCGCAGCTCATCGGTCATGTGTTTCCCCCGTCAGCGACCGAAGCGACTCAAGGATAGGCACACACTAGCGAAGTGCTGATAAAGGCGGGACCAACTGAGCGGAGAATCCCTTCCGCACCAGGAGCACGGCAGCGACTCAAGAGGCACCCACAGCGACCGAAAGTCGTCCGAGAGTCTTCGGTCGCTGCTTCAGTCGCTGCTTCAGTCGCTGTAAAAAGCGCAGGTCAGAGCAGATCTGCACCCCGATTAGCGACTGAAGCGACTCAAATTCCGTACATATAACGCCCACGCGCGCATACGCACACGCGCGAATGTCTTGATATGCCGGGAACTTGAGTCGCTTCAGTCGCTGTCCACCCTCAAAGTGGCCTCCGACCTGGCCTTTTACCTAGCTACTCAACAGCGACCCAACAGCTGCCGCCCCACGTTCAGTCGCTGTCCTTCAGTCGCTGTTCGCCGATCCCCACCCCGGGCGACCGCACTCCAAGCGACTGAAGCGACTCAAGCGACTCTCGGTCAGACCTCGTTGCCCGTCTGTCCCGCCGCTTGTTCGGCGTCTGCGGCGAAGGACCGGGCCAGCTCCGCGAACCGGGAGGGATCCCGGTCGCGTCCCTTCCTGCTCAGGAACCGGAGCAGGTCGAAGAAGATGTCGTCGTTCTCGATGTTCCGGTCCAGGAGCATGGCGAGGGTGCCGGGTTCGTTGTACGGCACCGTGCGTACCCGGGCGCCGGACTGGCTGTCCGCCCGCTGCCGGGAGACGGGCGCTTCCGCCCGCGGCTCCGGTACCGGCTGCTGCGCGTCCGCCTCGTCGGCAACCGGTGCCTGAGCGACGTGCATGCCCGCTTCGGTGTCGCCTCCGGTGCCATGGCGGCCCTCGGGCTCATCCGGCTGCTCCGCGACGGCCACCGCCGGTGTCGGTGCCTCCCGCGCGAGCACTTCGCGCTCCGGCTCCGGACTCTCCGAACTCGCCGAACCCGTCGGCCTGTCCGGCCCCTCAGGGCTTTCGGGACTCTCCGGTGGCTTCTTCCGGCTGCGCTTCTCCTCCTCGCGCCGGGCCCGCTCCTCCTTGAGCTCCCGCAGCGCCGTTTCCTGGTTCTCCACCGGCTTGTTGGCCACGGCCCGCAGCAGGTCGATGGGTTCCGCCCCGATGCGGCCCTGCAGTTCGGGGGTCAGGTTCAGCAGGGCGAGGCGCTGTGACACCCAGCCCTGGGAACGATGGAGCCGCTTCGACAGTGCGGTCTGGCTGCCGTGGATCGCCAACAGCCGCCGCAGGGCCCGGGCTTCGTCGAGTTCTCCGAGGTCCTGCCGGTGGATGTTGGCGACCAGGGCCGACTCCAGCAGTTCCTCGGAGTTGGCGCCCTGGTCGTCACTCACCATCACCCTGACGGCGGCCAGCCGCACCTCACGGGCGGCGGCGAGACGGCTGCTGCCGTCGATCACGACGTGGGTGGTGTCCGGTTCGAGGTCGGCCTCGCGCTCGGGGTTGGCCTTGATGTAGGCGTCCCGGTTCATGACCGTGATCGCCTGCTTCTGTCCGTGCGTCGCCAGGCTGCCCGCCAGGTCGGTCAGATCACCGAGGCTGGAGCGGGGGTTGTCCGGGTTGAGGCTCACGCGGTGCGGCGGGAGTTCGGTGGGCGGGGCGACGCCCTCGGTGGGCACCCCGGTGGCGGCGGCCACGGCCTGGCGGCGTGCGCTGACCGGGCGCACTCCCCCGCCGAAGCGTCCGGCGCCCAGCTGATCGGCCTTGCTCATACGATCTCCCTGGCCAGCGCGCGCATCCCGATCGCCTGCTGCGACTTGGGGGCGTAGGACAGCAAGGGCCGCTTCATCCGGACCGCTTCCTTCTGTTCCTTGAGGTCGCCGATGAGTCCGACGACCCGGGGATCCTTTATGTCGACCCACCCCTGCAGCGAGGAGGTGGCGATGAAGCCGCGGCGCGAGTCGTAGAGGTTGACCACGATCCCGAGGTAGTCGATGTCGACCTGGAGGTCACCGCGCAGATCGTCGATCTGGGTGGTGAGCAGCTCGTAGGCGTCCGCAGAGCTGTCCTCGGCCTGCACCACGATCAGCGCCCCGGACTGGCCGAGCTTCTCACCGTCGCGCCGCCGGCCGTAGTACGCCGCGGCGTCCATGCTCAGACCGAGGCTCGGCGGGCAGTCGACGAGGATCACGTCGTAGTCGTTCTCCAGCGGGGCGAGCGCGCGCTCCAACGCCGCTTCCCTCGCGCGTACGGCGGAGAGGCGGACGTCGAGCAGGAAGGCGTCGTTGCAGGCGGGCAGCAGGTGGAGCCGGCCCTCGAAAGTCTCGTCGTCGATGGAGACGATGAGGTCGCGCAGGTCACCCTTCGGGTCACCCGCCATGTGGTTGGTGAGACTGTCGCCGTTCATCGGGACGGGCGCCGCCCCGAGTTGATTGGTGAGGTGGCACTGAGGGTCGAAGTCGACCAGCAGGACCCGCAGTCCGATCCCGGGCAGGCTCTCGATGTTCAGCGGGTCCTCGCCGCCCGGCATGTCGTCGGCGTGGGCCTCGCTCGCCCGCAGGGCTTCGGCGAGCGCCTTGGCCACGCGCACCGCGTGCAGGCTGTTGGCGTCCTCGGCGAGCGCCTCACCGACGCCCGCGGTGATCGCGGTCTTGCCCACGCCGCCCTTCTGGTTGCACACGATGATGCGGCGGGTGTTCTCGGGCCGTTCGACGTCAGGTGCCGGGTTGGAGTCGAGCCACAGCTGGACCGACTGCGCCAGGCCCTGGATGAGCGAGACCCGGCGCTCGCCGGCGATGTCGCGGAACTCGTCCCACTGGCCGGGCGGCAGGAAGGTGGAGAACGAGTCGGAGCGGGAGGTGTCGACGGCGGCAGGAGTGAAGGCGAGGGTGCACCAGTCCCGGATGCCCTGCTCGACGGCCGCCTGGATCTCGACGCCGTGCTGGGCGGCCCGGACTTTGAGGTTCTGCCGGAGCCATCCCGGCAGCTTGGAGACGACCTTCTCGCGGTCGCTGGACGTGGCTGGCGAACTCATGGACGACACCTTACTAACGTCTGCGATTCTTACAAGCATCGACACGTTAGTTGGGCTGCTTTTCGTTCACGTGCTTCTGGCCCAGACCTCTCCTCCCGCCGTCCGTTTCCAGGTGCGGGTCACAGACCCTGCGCACCTCCTCGCCCGTGCGGCACCGTCCGTCGGCGTCCCACCCCCCCGTTGTCCACCCACGTGGCGGGGCTGCGTGGTACCAGGGGCCTTCGCCGGCCCCTGGACCCCGCTGCCCCGCCACTTCCCGGCGCGCATCCGTTTCGTCGTGCCGGATGCCGTACGCGCCGGGAAGCAGCGGGGTCGTGGGTCCGCGGCCCCGCTGTCGGCCGCGCGCTGGACGATGGCTCGACCCGGGGTGGAGCGCGGGACGAGCGTGGCGCACCCGCTGCGGGGCCGAGGTCGGTTGATCCCACTGTTCGGTACCAAAGCGGATGATCCGGGAACGGACTTGCCGACCGTTGACAAGGGTAAGAGAGCGCACTCGACAAACGCCACTTGACCTGCAGAAACACCAGAGATGGCCCAGATCCCAGGAACTGCCAGGCAGTTCCTGCAACAGCGGAGGGCGATCGACGGAACCGAGTACCCAGATCCCACGGACGTACACCCGGTCCCTGGGAACCGGGCACCACGATCCTGTCGACTGCCACCACGATCGTAGAAACTGGCACCACGTCCACAGGAACTGAGTACCCGGTTCCTACAGGCGTGGCAGATTGACGTGACGTACATAAGCAGGGCCGGGAGCGTCCGCGTCGCAGGGGTGCGGGCGTTGAGCGTGACGACATCCGACACGGCCGACAGGCGGACTTAATTGACTTCCTGCTCATGTACGTTAGGTTCATCTGGTCGGCCTCAGGGGTCGTCCCTCATTGACCGCCAAGCACCCCCCCTTACTCGGAGGGCCCGTTGGGAGCACTTCGCAGACTCGTCGACGCCGACACGGGCGAGCCGGTCCCCTATGCGCCGTATGCCTTCTCCGGGAGGCACACCCAAGTCGACAAGGCCCGCGTCGAGGCGATCACCGAGTCCAAGGCGTTCACACCCAGTCAGAAGTTCCTCATCCTCTGGTGGATCGGCGTGTCGCCCGAGGGCATGGAACCGTTGCGCGCCACCGGTGCGGACATCGCCAAACGTGTAGGGATGTCCACAGACGCCGTTGGAAAGATCAACAGGAAATTGGCCAAACACCGCATCCTGGTCGTGCGGGGCCGTATCGGCAACTACAATCTGTACCGGATCAGCCCGTACATCGCCTTCCACGGCACAGGGATCGAGCAGCGTGAAGCCGTAAAGACGTGCAACCCGCCGGACATCCCCGGATTCAACGACAACATTCCTGCACGGTGGGAGGCCCAGTGATCAGCAGCGACGACAAGCAGAAGAACCTCGAACTGCTTGAGAAGACGGCCGGCATGAGCGCCAACCAGCGTCTCGTCGTCATGCTGTACGCCCTCCACCCGACCGACCGGTCCGGCGCCGTCCTGGAGACCGCCGCCAACCTGGCCAAGCTCGTCGGCATGGCCCCGCCGGTCTTCTCCCGCACCCGCAAGCAGGTCATCGAGGCCGGCTGGCTGGAGGAGACCGAGCGCATCGGTCACATCAAGTACTACCGCCTCGACCCCAAGCGCATGGGCGAGAGGGTCGTCGTCCCGCTGCGCCGCGCCGCGACCTGACGTCCCGGAGAGCGCGCCTCATTGACGTCACGTACATGAGGCGCGTTCCCAGGAACGTTCCGCTTGCTCCAACGGCAAGGACGACGGCCGCACCACGCCACAACGGCGCAGCGGTTCTGTCACCTTCCGCTTACGCCGGATCCGCTGAGCCGTTGCGATCGTCGGGCGTTCCGGGCTGAACGTGCGTCCAGCCGGGCGCTCTTACCTCAGATCGGCGAGAAGGCCGTCCAGCGCCTCCCTGAGGGCTGCCGCGTTCGCCGCATCGAACCAGGTGGTGCGGATGCGCTCGTTGTTCCCTCCGGGTGTCTCGTGGTCGGCGGCGAGTCGGTGCAGCGGGCGGGTCCCGTCGTCCAGGGAGCGGCCGACGTTCTGGAAGAGGCCGCGCACATACCGGTCGGCGGTGTCGGAGGCGATGCCCTGGCCGGCGGCCCATGAGGTGAGCGTGGCGAGGTAGCCGTAGTGGGCGGTGAGCGTCCCGGTCAGTGCGGAGTAGACGTTGAAGGCGCTTTCGTCCGCGACGGGAAGCGCTCCGCCCAGCTGCTCGAAGAAGGCGTCCACCGCCGGGGCAGAGGGGCAGGTCACGGTGACGGAGCGGCGCTCGCGCACCGCCGGCAGCGGGATGGCCCGGACGATCGGGGCGCTGGTGGCGAGGGTCCGGCGCAGGTCGTCGATGGCGACGCCGGCCATCAGGCTGACCACGGTCTTGTCGTCGTCCAACTCCAGCCCGGCGAGGGCCTCGTGGTGGTCCTGGCCGCGCACGGCGATGATCACCAGCTCGGAGCGGTCCACCACCTCCTGGTTGTCGGCGCACACCCGGACACCCGCGTAGCGCTCGGACAGTTCGGCGGCTGCGCGGGCCCCCCGGGGAGAGAGGAAGACGCCCGGCGACGTAGCACCCTCGCCACACAGGCCCTCGACGATGGCCCGGCCGATCTCTCCCACTCCGATGATGCCGATGCGCTGCACGGTGTTTCCTCCATGGGTGTACGGGGTCGTACGGACGTCATACGGAGCCGACGTCACGTCAGTCGCGGTCTACGCCACAGCAGTGCGACCGCGACAAAGCCTGCCAGGCAGGGAATCATTCCGGCCCAGCCCAGCGCCGGGGGCAGGCCGGTCGTGCCGGAGGTGTCCTTGGTGAGCAGCCCGGTCAGTCCGACGCCGGTGCCGAGCAGGAACATCGCGGTCACGGCGGGGCGAGCCCACCGCCTGCCCGCCGTGACGGCCCAGGCCGTCACGAGCCAGGCGAGGACGCCGAGCGCTCCGACGACGGACAACACGACCAGGTAGGTGGTGACGGCCGAGTCGACCCGCGCCTGGGGGTAGGCGGGATAGCCGGCGCGGATGTGGTCGGCCAGCAGATGGGTGGTGCTGCGGTCGACGTACGTGGCGATCGTCGCGAGGACGGTGAGCGCGAGGCCCGCGTACATCGCTGCGAGCGCCCCTCGCGCATGGGATGGTTTCGTCATCGGAGTGCTTCTCCCTTCGCACTGTCCTTCTTCGTTCTTTCCTTCATCGGTCGATCAGGCCGATGCCGTGGTCGCCGTATCGGGCGCCCCGGGCTCCGGTGTCGGGGACGGCGGCGTCGATGTCGCGCAGGTCGGTGGCGGTCAGGCGCAGGTCGAGGGCGGCCAGGTTGTCGCGCAGGTGCGGGCGGCGGGAGCTGCCGGGGATGGGGACCACATCGCTGCCGCGGGTGAGGAGCCAGGCGAGGGCGATCCGGGCAGGGGTGGCGCTCCTGACGGCGGCGAGGTGGGTGATGGCGTCGACGATGGCCAGGTTGGCCTGGAGGTCGGCGCCGTTGTAGCGGGGGGCGGTGGCGCGGAAGTCGCCGGGTACGTAGCGCGTGGTGGTGCGGACGGCCCCGGTGAGCAGGCCACGGCCGAGAGGGCTGTAGGCGACCAGGGTGGCGCCGAGAGCGCGGATCGTGGGCAGGATGTCGTTCTCGACATGGCGTTCCCACAGCGAGTACTCGGTCTGGACGGCGCTGACCGGATGGACGGCGTGGGCGCGGCGGAGGGTGGCGGCCGAGACTTCGGACAGGCCGATGTGGCCCACTTTGCCCTCGGCGACCAGTTCGGCCAGAGCGCCGACGGACTCCTCGACGGGGACGGCGGGGTCGAGGCGGGCGAGGTAGTACAGGTCGATGTGGTCGGTGCGCAGCCGACGTAACGAGGCTTCGCAGGCGCGCCGCAGCTCGTCGGGCGAACCGGCGGGGACCAGGCCTTCGGCGGTGCGACGGACTCCGGTCTTGGTCGCCAGCACGGCGCGGTCGCGGTGCGGTGCGAGGGTCTGGCCGAGGAGTTCCTCGTTCGCCCCGTCGCCGTAGAAGTCGCCGGTGTCGAACATGGTGACGCCGCGGTCGAGGGCCTCCAGCAGCGTGGCCGCGGCCTCGTGCGGGTCGGCCGGGCCGTAGCTGCCGGTCATGCTCATGCAGCCGAGGCCGAGTCGGGAGACCGCCGGCCCACCGGGTCCGAGGGTGGTGGCGTGCATCGCCCCTCCTCACTTCGCCAGAGCCGCGCGGAGGAACTGGAGGATCTCCGCCCGGGCGGCCTCGGCCTGCGGTTCCACGCCGGGCAGGGCGAGGAACGCGTGCTTCGCGCCCGGGTATTCGGAAAGCCGCACGGGTGTCCCGGCCGCGCGCAGCCGCTCGGCGTAGCGGCGGCCGTGATCGGCGACCGCGTCCTGGGTGGGCACCACCACGAGCGCCGGGGCAAGCCCGCTCACGTCGTCGGCGTACAGCGGCGAGACGGCGCGCGCGTCGGTTCCCGGCGGGACGGAGAGCCGCTGGAAGAGCCGCAGTTGCGGCAGGGCGCGGGTCGGGCTGTATGCGTACTCGGCGATCGAGGGGTAGTCGTACATCGACTCGGTCACGTCGACCGCGGGGTTGACCAGCACCTGCGCCCTGAGCTCCAGGCCGGACTCCCGGGCCCGGACGGCCGACAGGGCGCTGATCAGCGCGCCGCAGCTCTCGCCGAACACGGCCGTACGCGCCGGGTCGGCACCCCACTGCTCGGCGTGCCGCACCACGTGGTCGAGCACGTCCCAGCCGTCGTCGGCGGCGTTCGCGAGCGGGCTGTCCGGGGCGACGAGGCGGTGCTCGACCGAGACCACGAGGGCGGGCAGGCGGGCGGCGAGGTGGCTGTTGGCCCAGTCGCACTGCACCGCCGTGCCCACGAAGCTGCCTCCGTGGACATGGACCACGAGCGGCAGCCCGGTCCGGGCCGCGGCCTCGCCGTCTTCCGTCGGGGCCGGCCGGTACACCCGGACCGGGAGGTCGCGGCCGGGCAGCGCGATCTCCTGCCAGCCGATCGCGGCGCCGGGGTCCGGCTCTCCGAGGATCGTCCGCGCCGCGCCGGAGGCCCGGAAGCGGTTCTCCGCGTTGCGGTAGGCGAGCAGTTCCTCGGTCGTGATCGCCGAGAAGTCCGGCTCCGGCGGCCGTGTCGTGGTCGTGGCCTCGCCGCTGGTCTCGGTGGCGCTCTCGCTCATGTGTCCCTCTCCCCCGCCCGGCCGGATGCCGGCCGTGCCGTTGTGGTCGGACGGTGCGTTACCTGTGGCATCTACGTTGCCCTCATTATGCACGCAGTGCGTGCATCAGCAAGTGCATAGGTTAGGCTGAGTCTGGACGAGAGGGGCGAGATGACTGGCCGACGACGATGGTCGACCGAGGAGATCCTGGACACGGCGGCGGAACTGCTGCGCACGAGCGACGCCGAGTCGTTCAGCGTGCGCAAGCTCGCCGCGGCGCTCGGGACCGACTCCTCCAGCCTCTACCGGCACTTCCGCAACAAGACGGAACTGATGCGCGCGGTCGCCGACCGGATCCTGCTGGCCGCCATGGACGGCTACCGCCCCGAGGGCGACTGGAAGCAGCGCGTCACCACGATGGCCCTGCACCTGCGCGAGGCCTTCGGCGAACAACCTCAACTCGCCGTGATCTGGGGACGGTACGGGTCCGGTGGCAACGGATCCCGGTTGGTCATGGAGGAGGTGCTGCAGGCCTTGCGCACGTCCGGCCTCCCCGACCAGGAGATCCCGGTGCGCTACCACCGCATCGTGATCCTCCTCGCCGCACTGATCTCCTCCGAGGCCGGCGTCAGCACCATCACCCCCAAGGAGTACGAACAGGGCATGGAGCAGTTCCGCGTCGCCGTCCTCGGCGCCGACCCCGAACGCTTCCCCGCTCTGGCCTACTTCGCCCGCGACGTACGCCCCCTCGGCGCAGACCGCCGCGCCGCGTTCGAAGAGATCCTCGCCGCCCAACTCGCCCATATCGAGGCCCAGATCGTCTGAGGCGCCGGGCCTGCGGCGCTTCACCGCTTCAACGCGTTGCGCGCGGAGAACGCGGAGAAGATCGCGCGGCTGCTCTCGACGGAGAACCGTTCGGCGGGGTGGCTCACCCGGGCCGGACGGCCCAGCCTGACCCCGGCAGGCCAACGCCTTTCTGAAGGCGGCGACTTCAAGGCGGGCGGCATCGGCCGCGAGTACGGCGGAGTCAGAGGGTGATGGTCTTGAACTCGGCGGTCAGGATGGCTGGACCTGGTCGAAGAGGGCGAGGGCCTCGGCGGGGTCCGGGCTCACGAGGCGTTCCAGACCAGCCGTCGTGATCTTCGCCCACCTGCCGGCCCGTGCCCACATCTGTTCCTCGAAGGCGCGGACGGCCTCGTCCAGATCGCCAGGTCCGGTGGCGATGGACTCGGCGAGTTCGGCGCCTTCCAGCATCGCTAGGTTCGCGCCCGCCCCCAACGGGGGCATCAGGTGGGCCGCGTCGCCCAGGAGCGTCACCCCGGGGACGTGGGCCCAGGTGTGGGACACGGGCAGGGCGTAGAGGGGGCGGTGGACGAACGCGGTGCCGTGGCGCAGGAGGTCCAGGACGGGCGCGGCCCAGCCGTCGAACAGCCCCAGCAGGCTCGATCGCACGGCCTCGACGTCGGCCAGGTCCAGGCCCGCGTGCCAGTCCGGCGACGCGCGGAACTTGGCGTACACCTTGACGTGGCCGCCGCTGTTGCGCTGGGCGCCGAGGGAGCGGTTCACGCCGTACGCGGCCACGGAACCGTCGCCGATCAACCGGGCGAGGCCGGGGTGGCGGGTGTCGACGTCGTCGAGAGAGGTCTCGACCGAGGTGACGCCGGTGTAGTGCGGCGTCACCGACGAGACTGCCGGGCGGATCCGGGACCAGGCGCCGTCCGCGCCGATCACGAGGTCGAACGTCTCCTGCCGCCCGTCCGCGAAATGGACCAGCACGCCGTCCCGGGTCCCCGGCACCACCCGCGTCACGCCCCGGCCCCACTGGACGTCGAGTGGGCCGAGCAGCAGGTCACGGAGTTGCCCGCGGTCGATCTCGGGATTGGCCCGCTCATCCGGGCGGGGTCGCCAGTCGCGCAGGACGGTCCCGTCCACGTCCAGGATGCGCATGGCCTGCCCCTCGGGGCGGGACAGCGCCTGGAACTCCGCCAGCAGCCCCGCCTTCTCCAGTGCGACCTGGCCCAGACCTTCGTGCAGGTCCAGCGTGCCGCCCGGCGGGCGGGCGTCGGGGGCGGGATCGCGTTCGAAGACGGCTGCGGGGTGACCATGGCGGTGCAGGACACGGGCGAAGGTGAGTCCGGCGGGGCCGCCCCCGACCACGGCGATGCGATGTCTCATGTCGATACACTGTATTGGTCCAATACGATGCATCGCAACAGTACGATGTGAGCATGACTGTGTGGGACCGGCCGGAGCCGCCGGCTCGCCCCGTGCCGCTCGACCGGGAGCGGATCGTCGCCGCCGCCATCACGCTGGCCGACGAGGGCGGGCTGGAGGCGGTGTCGTTGCGCAAGGTCGCCGCCCGGCTGAACGCCGGACCGATGCGGCTGTACGGATACATCTCCACCAAGCAGGAGCTGTTCGACCTCATGGTGGACGAGGTCCAGGCCGAGATCCTCCCCGAGGAGCGGCCCGGTGACTGGCGGGAGGCACTGCGCACCCTCGCCCACCGCACCAGGCGGGCCGCTCTCCGTCACGAATGGCTGGCCGACCTGCTCGGCGGCCGCCCGACCCTGGGCCCGAACGGCCTCGCCGTGACCGAGGCCACGCTGGCCGCCCTCGACGGCCTCGCCGACATCGACACCGTCATGCGCGCCGTGGAGACGGTCAGCTCCTACTTCACCGGCGCGATCAGGCGTGAGATCGCGAACCTGCGGGCCGAGCGCGCCACGGGCCTGTCCGAGCGCGACTGGCAGCGCGCCTCGGGTCCGCATGTGACGAGGATGTTGGCCACGGGCCGCTTCCCGGCGCTGGCCAAGGCCGTGCACGACGCCACGGACGTGGACGCCGAGACGTCCTTCGCGACCGGCCTGGACTGGGTCCTCGACGCCGTGGCCGCGAGACTCACCCGGCCTTGATCGTTGTCCTGGTCCGGAAGGCCGCACGCCACCGTCCTGCTGCACGGGCCACCGGTCGAGGTCCTCGGGCGGATGCGCTCGGACCGGGTCATGCGCAAGCCGGTCCCCGTGCCATGGATCTCGCCTCCGCAGGGCGGGCGCCCTCCGCGTGGATCGACCTGGAGCACGCCTCAGGTTCAGTTCGGTTCTGCCCCGCAAGAGGGGACTTGGATGTCGCCGGCTGTCCCCGCCAGAGCTAGGAGGATCCCTCCAAGCCCGGCTGGACATCGTTGTGCCGGTCAAGATCACTGTGCTCAGGCGTGCCGCCGCAGACTTGCAGGACGGGGTGGCCGAGGCGGCCACCGCGTCCTTGTCCGTGACGACACCTGGGACACCACACCGTGAGCGAACGCGTCATTGCGCCCAAGAGCCGGGGCTTCCTGTTCCTCGACTCCCATCCTGGTGGCTGCCGACAGCTGGTGGACGAGATGTGGCAGGCCGTCCCCGCACCGGTCACCGCCCCGGTCCCCACCGGGGGCGAAGGGCCGGTGGCTCTGGTCATCGGCTCGTCCTCCGGGTATGGCCTGGCCGCTACGATCGCGGGCCTGGCCCGTGTCGGTATCCGTGGCATCGGCGTGTGCTTCGAGAAGGCGCCCGGGCGGCGCACCGGCACAGCCGGCTGGTACCGCACCGCGGCCACCGCCCAACTCGCCCGACAACACGGGCGGGACATGGTCTTCCTCAATGGCGATGCGTTCAGCGACACGGTGAAGGAGCAGGTTGCCGACCTCCTCGCCGAGCGGTTCGGGGGACGCCTCGACTTCCTGATCTACTCGGTGGCCGCGCCGCGCCGCACCGACCCGGACACCGGCGACGTGTATGCCTCGGTCCTCAAGCCGATCGGCTCGCCGTACACCACCAAGACCCTCGTGTTCGACGAGTACGGTGCCCCGGAGGTGAAGGAGGTCACCACCGCGCCGGCCGAGGGCGACGACATCGAGCAGACCGTGGCGGTGATGGGCGGCACCGACTGGGAACGGTGGATCACGTTCCTGGCCGAACGGTCCCTGCTCGCCGACGGATTCGCCACCGCCGCCCTCTCCTACATCGGATCACCGCTCACCGCGGCGATCTACCGGCAAGGCACCATCGGCGCCGCGAAGTCACATCTGGAAGCCACCGCACGCACGCTGGACGAGCGCCTCAGCAAGACCCTGGGCGGCCGGGCCATGACCTCGGTCAACGCCGCCGCCGTCACCCAGTCCTCCACCGCCATCCCCGGCATCGCCCTGTACGTCGGGCTGCTGCGCGGTGTCCTCGGCGACGCCATGGTGGCTCCGATCGGTCAGCTGGTGGAACTGTGGGAACAGTTGACCGGCGCCCGCCCCCTCGACGTCGACGACGAGGGCCGGATCCGCCACGACGCCTGGGAACTCGCCCCCTCCGTACAGAACGCGGTCGCCGAACGCTGGAGCACCGCCACCAGCGACACCATCACCGAACTAGCCGAACTCGACTGGTTCAGCGACGAAGTCCGCCGCCTCTACGGCTTCTCCGTCCCCGGCGTCGACTACACCGCCGCCGTCGAAACCGACGTACCCTGGCCCACTCCCGCCAGCCGCCAAGAGAACCCATTCAATCTGCCCCATGAGCGGGGCACTTGGCGTGCAGACATTCACACACAGCCGACGGCACGAAACCTGCGCGAAACTCCCGTCAGGTCGACACCTTCCTCGTAGTGGAAAGCTGTCGGCTCAGGTCGGGCCGCAGGCACAAGTCAGGGCGCCGACGTCGCTATGACCACAGACCCGGAGCCGCTCTGGGATCTCGGGGTCTTCGCTCCGGGCTTCTTCGGGGTGATGGTGCGCGGGTCGACCGCCTCTCCCGGGGCCCCCTCGCGGTACAGGCCGTCGGGCAGGCTGTCGCGGTCGTGGGGCAGCAGGAAGAACACCCGGCGCTTGTAAAGGCCGCTGTCCGGGTCCGGGGAGGCGTGCTCGTCCAGCAGCGCGTAGCCCACCATGCGTCCGTCGCGTGCGTACGGCGGCTTGGTGTTGCGTCGCCTGGTCTTGTCCAGCGCCTGACGGACGTAGTCGAGCCCTTCGAGGTTCTCCAGCCACACCACCTCGGCCTCGTGGATGAGGTCGCTCTCGGTCAACAGCGAACTCATGGCTGCAGCCTTTCCTTCATGGGCGTGCTCCCCCGGCCATCGGACATGGCCGGGCGTCCTTCCGTCTCGCCCCGGCCTGCCCGCCGCCGAGTGGCGACCCGCTCTGCCGGGGGGCCGCCGTATCCGGGGCCCGCCCACCATCGTAAAGCGCACGACGACCACGGTGTAGGGCGTGTGGTGGTGAGAGCCGACGGGAGTCGGCCGTCATGGGTGCTCCAGCAGGGCGATGCCCGGATAGTACTTCCGGCCGTTCGACTTGATCATGTCGGTCGGTGAGGCCACGCCCACCTCCTGGCGGACACGGTTGGCGAAGGCTCGGGGCGTCGCGGGCCGGATGCCCTCACCGGCGTTGCACCACGAGCTGTACTCCGAGTACAGCAGCCCCTGTTCCACCCGCAGGTCCTTGCCGGATTCGCCGTCGCGCGTGCAGCACTCGGCCAGGAAGCGGCCGATGTGGTCCTCGGTGGTGGCGTAGGCCGTCGTGGCGAAACGCACCCGGTCAGGACCTTCCAGCGGGTCCCTGGTGAGCAGATAGTGCTGCGCGCCCTGGATGAGCCACTGCAGGATCCCCGGGCCCTCGTCGCGGACGAGTTCGAAGGCGAGGTTGTCGATCCTGCGGTGCGCCGGGACGGTCCGGGTGAACGGCAGCAGGCGGATGCGCCGCCAGAACGCGAAGCCGCCCGTGGAGACTTCGGGGCGATGGTTGCCCAGCAGCCACAGGTGGTGGGTCGGGGTGAACGAGAAGTAGTCCTGCCGCATCCGACGGGCCTTGATCTTGTCGCCGCCCGTCAGGAGCCGGACACGTGCCTCGTCGAACTTGTCGTTCGGCTTCAGCTCGCTGCACACGACCAGGCGGCGGCCGTGCAGTTCGGTCAGCTCGGTGGAGTGCTCGGAGAAGGCACCACGGTCCATCAGGAAGCCCGGCGGGGCCGCGTCCGCGTAGTCGCCGAGGATCTGGATCATGATGTCGAGCAGCACGGACTTGCCGTTCTTGCCCTCACCGTGCAGGAAGGGCAGAACCTGGGCTCCCACGTCACCGGTGATGGAGTACCCGAGCAGCAGGTGCAGGAAGTCGATCATCTCCCGGCCCTCGTCGTCGTCACCGAAGGTGTCGGCGAGGAACCGGTGCCAGCGAGGGGTCTCCATCTCCTGGGGGGCCACGCTGGTGGCCCGGGAGTGGAAGTCACGTGTGGGGTCGGCCTTGCGCAGGCGCCCGCTGTGCAGGTCGACCACTCCGACGGGGGTGCACAGGGCGTAGGGGTCCCCGTCCAGCTGGTCGGGGTCGACCGAGATGTCCGGCGAGGCCTTCGCCTGGGTCAGCAGGGCCTTCAGACCGGTGGTGGACAGCGTACGGCGCTTGTGCTGGGAGAGTTCCCGGTCACTGAAGACCCCACGCGGGTCGGTGCCGGGCATGTCCTCGGCCATCTCCCCGGCGGCCCACAGCGCCGCCTTCTCCCCTCCCGCGCGCTTCCACCGGTAACCGTCCCAGGCGAACCAGCCCAGGCCCTCCACATGCCGGAACTGGTCGCGGTGCTGCTGCACGAAGAGGCGGGCGTTCCCGCGGTCCGAGAGGGACGGAGGCATCAGCGGCGCCGGGTCGGCTCCCCCATGTCCCGGGGACGGCACGGAGACGTTCGTGTATCCCTGCGCGGGCAGCCGGGCCTGACCGGCGACCGGATCCGCCGCCTGCAGGTCGAGCATCTGCTGAGCGGCGGCCTGCGGGTCGAAACGCGGCGAGCCTTCGGCGCTGCTGCTCATGGACGTCCTTTGAGGTGGAGAGGGCGGACGGACCCTACGGCAAGGGCGTCGTCGACGATCTTTTCATTCCGGGACTGCTGCCAAGGGCGGGCGTACTGGGCGACACGGAGGAGCCGGTCACGAATGGCGGCGTGCTCCAGATGGCCCGCTGCGACCAGCCCGCCGGCCGTGTAGGCCGCTCGGTTCAGCTTCTCCGAGAACCCGGTCCCCTGCGGTGCGGCGGCGCACTCCGCGACCAGGGCGATCAGCGGATCGATGAGCTGATCGCCCCCGGCCGCACGTGTCCTCCGCCCGGCCGGGGGCGGGACCGGGAGAGAGGCCGACAGGTCGGCAGGCGTAGGGGCAGGGGTCCGGGCCTCGATCACATGTCCCGTACGACGCAGTTCCCGCTGGAGCCACTCGGGCAGCACGGCCGGACGCCGGGTCGTTCCTTCCGCACGGTAGAGGCCCTGCGGCGTCCTGGTCCCGGGAGCAACGATGTAACCACCGTCGGCTCGTACGTCCACCTGCCAGGCGAGCGCGGTGTGCCGGGCGGAGCCGGTCGAACACCTGTAGCGGACGGAGTCGTCGGGGTTGCGGTACCAGACATGCAGCCCGCCCGAAGGGGTGCGCACCCTCAACGTGTTCGCGTCCTCGGCGGGGGAGTTCTCGCCCCGGTACGCAGCCAGCAACGCCAACGTGTCGAAACCGGAAGCCAGTCCGTCAAGTCGTACCTGTTCGGGAATGGGGATCCCCGGGAGCAGGTGTCCCCGGTCGGGCACCGGTGCCTGGTGCGCGTCCACGTCGATGACGACGAGCCCTGCGGGGCCACAGGCGACACCCACTCCTGCCGAGGGCGTGGCGGTCCACCAGCGCTCGATGAGGGAGGGGTCGGCGGTGGCGGCGTGGAAACCGTGACAAGGGCGTCCTGCGGGCAGGCAGGGGCACGACGTCGGCTCGTGCCTGTTCCCTGTGCAGTCAGGGCAGTTCCGGACAGGAGTCTTGCGCCCCGGGGCCAGTGGATGGACCGGCCAGCCCTGGGCGGCACACCACCGCGCTACAGCGTGAGCGGACCCGGGCACGACTGGTGCCGCACTGTCGCGGCTCTCACCTTCGCGCGGCACGGGAATCGTCCTCGTCACTCTGTCTGCCTGATCACTTCACACGTCTGGCGTGGAGTTTTCGCCCCCGTCAGGGACCGAAGGGACTCTGATGCGAAAAAAATGTACGGCCCACCCTACTGAAAAAGAGAGTGCGTCGGGCCCCGCGCCGCTTCTCTCGCGTGTATGGGTCCCTTGGGTCCCTCCTCGGCACTGCACCTCTCACCCTAGGGGCTGAAGGGACTGAAGTGCACAGTCCCTTTTGGTCTGTTGAGGGGCGACCTGGGGCGGCGGCGGGCGGGGCGAGGGACCGAAGGAGCCAGGGACCAAAGCGCAGGGTCTGTGAAGTTGGTCGGACCCTGGGGGTTGGGCGGGCATCACTGCAGGTCAGGGGCCTGTCTCCCCCTGGATCAGGGACTGTAGGGACTGAACTCGGCAATTATGAGCTGTACTTGTATATGTGTGTTTGTATGCGCGCGCGCATCTGAACACATCTCTTCTCTACGTCATAATTGCGCGTTTCAGTCCCTACAGTCCCTCTCTCGTCTCGCAATATGCCTCTGACCTGCATGAATACCAGGGACTGAAGGTCAGGGACCGAAAGGGTCGCAGTCCCTTCAGTCCCCCGGTACAGGCCCTGTGGGGCCCTGTGGACCCTGTCGGTCCCTGGACTCCGGAACCGACCGATGAACCGACCACCGTTGCACGTTCGAGGCCGTCGCATACAAGTACGGCACCCACACCAACTCGCACTGGCGGTACCGGCGGTGATGCGGATGCCGTCAGACGACCGGATCTACCGCCACGGCGACCTCCGCGCAGCGGTCAGGCGGGAACACCGGCCCGTTCCAGGACAGCGGTCATCTCGTCCTCGGGGAGTGCCGGGTTGGCCCCCGCGCTGGAGGCCAGTTCAGGGACATGAAGCGCCTCGCGGAGCCGGCGGAGCGGCAGGCGTGGGTCGCCTGCCGCCGCCTGGCGCGTCCAGACTGCGGGGTCATGGCTGAGCCGTTCGATCAATGCGGGCGTGGCGGCCGGGTCCCGGACAGCCAGCCGACGGTAGTTCCCGTCCGGGTGGTCCGCGTAGCGAGCGGCGAGCCCCTCGCGGGGGAAGCGGGGGTGCGTCTCCGCCATCCAGGCGGAGAACGTCCCACCGAGCCGCGCGTACACACGCATCAGGACCTCCTCCGGGGTGTCGGGGTGGTGCCTCCCCAAGAGGTCCTCCACCAAGGGGTCTTCGGTGCGTGCGAGCAGACGCACGAGGTCGGGCGGCAGGTGGGGGCTCTGGGCGGCGGCGCGCCGGAGCAGCGGGTGGGCGGAGGTCGCGGCCCGTCGCAGCACCTCGGGGTCGGCGAGCCCGTCCCGTACCCACTCGACGTCTCCCCTGTCGAAAGCCCCCACCGTGAAGTCGATCCCCATGCGCCGCGTCTCTCCCAGTTCAGGCCTGAGGGAGACAGCGAGCCGTACGGCCTCGTCCGGGTCGACGGCGAGGCGCTCCACGAGGTCGGTGGGCAGGGAAGGATTCTCGGCGAGGGCAGCCAGGTGCGTCCGCTCGGCGAGGCACCGTTCGGCGTCGGCGCGGTGCAGGAGGCCGCGGCGCAGCGCCGCGGCTGCGGACTTCGGATCGCGGAGGAGTTCGGCGGTGACATGGGCGTCTTGTCGGCACTCCCACAGCGCGGCGGCCCTCCGCACCTCGGGGTCAGGGTCGGCCAGCAGAGCTGACCGCTCCCCCGGCGGCAGGATCTCCCATGCGCTCACCGCGCCCCGGCGCGCCGCCGGATCGTGGTGCGTAGCCAGCGAGGCCACGAACGACGGCACCAGGTGGGGCGAGTCCAGCAGAGCCGATCGTACGGAAGCATCCGGGTCGTCACACAAGTGGCCACATACGGCGTCCGGCAGTGGCGCGACCACCGTGCGCGGGACGCGCCACTCGGGTCCGTACGCGAGAGCAGCCCGCACCTTGGGGGAAGGGTCGTCCGCGAGCCGGGCCCGCTGTGCAGGCTCGGCCCCGGTGCTCATCGCGAAATCGATGCGGACACGCGGATCCGGGTGGGCCAGGATCACCGCGACGGCCTGCTCGGGAAGTCCGGCTCGCTGGAGGGCGTGACCGGGCGGACCGTCACCGCCGCAGTCGAAGGCCAGCAAGCGCAGCAGCAGCGGAGTCGGCAGCGCCGGATTGCGGGCGACACCGTCCAGTGCGGATGCGTGGAACGCCACCATGACTCCCCTATCCCTGCTTCTTTCCCGAGCGCGGTTCCCCGATCGGTCCGCGACCATGATCTCCCGCCCCCTGTCAGGAACCGCCGGACGTCACCGGCTGTCGGGCTACTTCGGCGAAGCGAGCAGCTCTATTACGGCGTAATAGGTCGTCGCCCGGTCGATGCTCGTAGCCCCACTCCCCCGGGCCACGTCTCAGGCCCGCAGTCGTTCCAGTTCGACGCCGACGCCGACGCCGACGCCGACGCCGACGCCGGCCCTCGCCCTGGGCCTGGGCCTATTACGCCGTAATAGGCCCAGGCCCAGGGCGTAGCCAAGCAGGTTGGTCGGCATTGCGCCCACAGCCCCGACTCCCCAAGAAGCTGATTCACATTCTGTGAAAGCGAGTTCGGTGGGGCAGGATGTCGGCATGACCAAGCGCGCCCGGACCACGAGTCGTGCCACAAAACCGCTGTTCAAAGCCCCTATGAGGATCGGTTCCCTGGATGCTCCGGCCGTCGTCGGTGAGCTGCGTCAGATGCACGAGGACGCCGAGGATCCCGCCGTGGAGCGCATGCCCGCGGATGACGAACTGTTCGGTGCGCTGCTGTATGCGGAGAAGAACGTCCAGGCGCTTCGGAGGCAACCCCCCGAGGTTCAGCGCGCTGCAGCGCTGAAGCGCGTGCGGTTGTGGGAGTACCTGCGCGAGCAGACCGAGATCCATCAGGTGCGTGCGGTGGATGACGCCCGCCTAGCCGGAGCCCCATGGCTGGAGCTCGCTCCCGCGTTGGCGGTGGCCGCGCCGAGCGCGGCGTACAACAAGGCGAAGCGGCTGAAGGCCGTCGAACTCACCGACGAGACTCCCCAGGAACGTCCTGTACGCCGGACGCCTGAGGCGGTGCTCAAGGCCGAGCAGCGGCTGGCCCTGGAGCGGGCCACCGAGCGGCGAGCCCAGGAAGCGGCTCAGCGACGACACGAGTTGCTGGTGCCGGTTGCCACTCGGCTGCTGGAGCAGCGCGAGTCGTTGCGGCGGGACGAGGACGCCGATTACTGGATGGAGGAGATCGAGGCCGTACTCCCCCACTGCCAGACACCCCTGCAAATGATGAGCCTCAGCCGCTATCTCGACGCCGTCCTGCGAGCCCTGTCCCATCTGGAGAAGCGCACGGCACGTTCCGCAGCGCTGACGGAGGAGGCACGGGTGGCCCTGGCGGCTGCGGTGCAGCTCCAGGAGTGAGAGGCGGCGCGCCATCCGCTCGCTACCTATTACGCCGTAATAGCCTGCGCCCGAACATCGGTGACGCGGCAGTAGCCGAATGGGGAGCAAGCAGTCGGCCGCGCTGTTCCTCAGGCCTATTACGCCGTAATAGGCCTGAGGAACGCGTGGACTGACGAGCCGAGCTGAGCTGGCTGGGGGGCGTGCGATCTGGTCCAGGAAGCTCTCTCGTTGTCGCGCCCCTCGTGTGTCGACGACCCTCACCTCGTCGTCGCGCTGGACGGAAGAGGACCCCCGCTCACGTCGCTCGGCGGTCGCGACATCGTCGTACCGGGCCCGGTCTGCGGGCGCTGGTAGCCGCGCTTCCGGCAGTCGGATCGGTCGCAGTACGAGGCAGGGGAGTAGGAGACCTGGCTGAGGCAAGAGTGTCGCGGAGGCGGCCGGGGCCAGGCCGGCGTGCGAGGATTTCGAATAACCCTGACCCGCTGCAAGCCGGGGGAGTGGCCCCGTCCCGGCGGACTGATCGTGTCCGTCTGGGACATCGGCCGCGTCCACTCCGCCTGATCGTGCCACGGGCGAGTTCATCGAGAGGGACGCTGTCTGGCTGGCCGTGGGGTGCGCGAGGTCTGCCCAGTCTCGTTGAGGGACCCGCCCTCAGGCTATTACGCCGTAATAGGTTCTGACCCCGTCGGCGAGAGGACGGTGGGGGAGTGGCCCGGCTGATGAACCACGCTGAGCTATTACGCCGTAATAGGTCTACGGCGACTCTTCGCCTGGGGCCGAGTCCTTCTCCACCACCGCGAGGGTGGCAGGGAGGTGCGCGTCCCCGTCGTCGACTTCGCCAGTCAGTGCCACCTTGAGGCAGATCACTTCGGACGCGGCCGCACATCTGCCGCCTCAAGGAACAGAAGGAAGCCTTCCGCATAAAGCAGCCCCTGCTGAGCTCCACGCCCGCAGCAAGGCCGAGTGGTGGGGAGCCGCATGCTTCGGAGGAGATGCCTGGCTTGTTCAGTACCCGCCGTGCCGCCCTCGTCCTCACCCGCTTCGAGCCACCTCCTGGCCGACGGCGGAAGTTTGACGCGAGCGCCCTGACGTGTTGTCAAGCTATCGGGCTGAAGGGGGACGCGCATGAAAAGGAAGGGCATCATCCAACGAGCCGCCGTCGCATCGGCGTCGATCGTGGGATCGGCGACGCTCAACACCGGGCTCTCGGGCACTGCGCAGGCCGCGAGCTGCGTGAATCCGGGAGGCGTGACACCGGCCCTGGACCTCAGGGCCAACGGCAGCGACGTCGGGTACCTGTATCTGGGCTACTCCTCCTTCGCCAGGGCGGTCGCCCACGCAGAGGTGTAAGAGGGGAACTGCGGCGACACGCCGTAATATCCGGCGGCATCCACTCGCGATCCGAACAGTTCGATTCTTCGCTCAGAACGATTCTCCGGGAAACGGCTTCGATTGCGGCGTAGCGATTTTCGCGTCTGTGTGCCGAGGAACTCGCGCACGCCGCCCATCAGATCCGCCCGTACTCCAAGGCGACGCGTGACAACGTCCCGGCGCGCCCGCGTGGTGGGCGTCAGGCGGCCGGCTCCGGCTTGCCCGTCTTCGCCAGGGTGTGCATGACGGAACGCTGCTGCTACCAAGACGTCACTGAGCAGAGGCCGATGCGGCTTCCCTTTTCCCTTCCCCTTCGCGGTGACGGGCTTCCGCTGCGGCCGCCGACGGCCCCGGTACCCGTCGAGGAAACACGTGTTACTGCCGGACGCGCACCGCGACCGGCATGGTGTTATCCCTCGGCTCGCAGCTTCGGCCGGCCCGAGGGCATGGCGGATGCGCGGGCGCCGTCCTCGTCGAGCAGGTGCGCAGTGCCTCGGGAGTGCGGCAGCACCAGTAGGCGTTGCGCGACAGCGCCTGTCCCTGGTCGTCCGTGGGCGCCGCGGTGAGCGCAGGGGCCTTGCCGACGGGGCCCACGTCGACGCGGGCGCGCAGAGTGGCGCGCGTCGACGGGCAGCGGGCGGCCCGCTGATGCCCTGACCGTGCTCCGATAACGTCGCCAGAGGCTGGGCTGTTGCCGTGACTCCCTGTCAAGTCCCTCATACGTGTGAACTCTGGGCCGGGCCCGGTGGTGGGGGCACCGTGATCAGTCGCCTTGATCAGCGGCCACGCCGTAGGACGCCGACGTCACTGGCCTGCCGACCGCACCGTCAAGTCACCGTTCGTCGTCGACAGGTCCAGGCGGTACGTGCCTGACGGGTCGTTCTTGAACGCCACGTGCTTGTCGCCGTGGGAGTCGTCCGCCGAGATTCGGTACGCGGCGGGCGGTGCCGTGACCGTGAGGCTGCCGCTGGTCGTCCGGGCCTTGATGTTCTGCGGGGTGGCCGTCCGGATCGTGACGTTGCCGTTCGACGTCTGTGTGTCGATTCCGCCGCCCTTGGCGTTCTTGACGTCGACGTCACCGTTGGACGTACGCAGCTTCACGGGGCCCCTCGCGTCGGTCACCGCGATCTCACCGTTGCTGGAGTGCACGTCGACCGTGCCGACATCGGTCAGTGCGATGCCGCCGTTGGAGGTGCCTCCCGTCACCGGAAGACCGGCAGGCACCTTGACGCGGTAGTTGACCCCGCAGTCCGTGCCGCAGCCGGAGAGCGTCAGAACGCCGTTCTCGACGTGGAAGGACGTGCCACTGGGCTTGTCACCGCGGTAGCCGACCTTGCGGTGCACGGAGATCGTGGAGGCGTCGGCCGAAGCAACCACCTCCACCTCTCCGTTCCTGTTGTCAAGACGGATCGAGGTGACTCTCTGCGCCACCTTGGCGTCGTCCTCGAAGGTCTTCTCCGGGCCGAGGACCGAGGAACACGCGGACAGTCCGCCGACCGTGAGAGCAGCCAGAGCCGCCGCCGTAAGGACGCGTGCCTGTGAGCGTCGCATGAAATTCCCCCGTGTGAAGCGAGTCGAATCGATGACCAGTACTCGCGATCCTACGTAGCCCCACTCCCGCTCTCACTGGGGGAAACCCCCCAATGCCGGGGCTGCGAAGCAGCGCTCTGACCCGCGCGAACGTGTCAGAGCGATGATGAGCGGACCCCGTGAACCACGCGTCAGGCGAACGGTCCCGCCCTCGATCGGACCTCGTCCCACAGTGGTGACCATGCTGAACCGAGTAGCCGTACTGTCCGACATCCACGGCGTCCTGCCCGCCCTGGAGGCCGTGCTCGCCGAACCGGAAGTGAGCGCAGCAGACCGCATCGTGCTCACCGGCGACATCACCGCCGGCCCTCAACCGACCCAGGTCCTGGACCTGTTGACCGGTCTCGGCGACCGCATCGTCTGGATCAGTGGCAACGCCGACCGCGAACTCCTCGAACACCGCCGTGGCCAACGGGACTCGATCCCCGATCCGATCGCTCCATGGGCCGCCGAACAGCTACGCGAAGACCACCTCGACCTTCTCGGCCGACTGCCCCGCTCGGTCTCTCTGCCGGTGCGCGGCCTCGGACAGGTGCTGTTCTGCCATGCCACCCCTCGTGACGATGAGGAGGTCGTACTGGTGGACTCACACCTCGACCGCTGGCGAGATGTCTTCAGCGGACTCGACGACGATGTCCGCACGGTGGTCTGCGGACATACACACATGCCGTTCGTACGCCTCGCCCACGGCCGACTCGTGATCAACCCCGGCAGTGTCGGCATGCCCTATGGGCGGGCGGGAGCCCACTGGGCGCTTCTCGGTCCCGGAGTCGCACTGCGATCGACCGGCTTCGACACGGAAGCCGCCGTCACCCGGATCACTCAGGACTCTTCCTACCCCGACATCGCCGAGTGGGCCGACTACTACCTGCACGCGCGGGCAAGCGACGCCGACGCGCTCCAGGCCTTCGGCCCACGGGACGGGCGCGGCGACGGCGCGTTGCCCGCCCGTCTGCCGTCGGGCTCGGCCGGTGGGGTCAGTTGCGGGTGACGTTCGCGGTGATCAGGCGGAGCAGGTGTTTGGCGGTGGTGTCCTGCTCGGGTGTCAGGCCCATGGCCCGGCCGATGGCCGGGGGGACGGTCCGGGCCTTCTCGCGGAGATCCGCACCGGACCGGGTGAGGCGTACCGCGACGGAGCGTTCGTCGTCGGTGCGTCGCTCACGGTGGATCAGGCCGCCCGCTTCCAGACGCTTGAGCAGCGGGGAGAGGGTGCTGGACTCCAACTGGAGCGCGGTGCCCAACTCGCGAACGGAGACCGAGTCCTGGTCCCACAGGACCAGCATGACCAGGTACTGCGGGTACGTCAGCCCCAGCTCCTCCAGCAGCGGCCGGTAGCGCGTGGTGACCGACCGCGAGGCGGCGTACAGGGCGAAGCACAGCTGGTCCTGGAGCAGCAACGAGTTCTGTTCTGCGGCGTGGTGCGCGGCCTGGTCCATGACTGCGGTCCCTCATGCTTGCGTCGTCGGTCAGTGCGTTCCAGCCTACAGCATTCAGTGCACGCAATTATCCGTTGCACGACTTAGTTGTGCACGACTGAATTGGGCAGTACTGTTCCTGTCGTGCCCGCCGGACAACGACGGGCCGTACCGACCGCCGACACGACCCACGAGGAGAACCTCATGTCCGAGACCGCCGCCCGCCCGGTCCTGGAACCGGCCGCCGCCGCTTTCGCCGAGGCCACCGCGAACCCGCCGTACCTCTTCGACCTCGGTCCGGCCGAGGGCCGCAAGGCCGTCGACGAGGTGCAGTCCGGTGAGATCGACAAGCCGGAGATCGCCGAGGAATGGGTGACCGTCCAGGGCGGGCCCACCGGATCGGTCCGGGCCCGCATCGTCCGGCCGGTGGACGCCGAGGGAACGCTGCCGGTGATCGTCTACATCCACGGCGCGGGCTGGGTCTTCGGCAACGCCCACACCCACGACCGGCTGGTGCGCGAACTGGCCGTCGGTGCCCGGGCAGCTGTCGTCTTCCCCGAGTACGACCTGTCTCCCGAGGCCCGCTACCCGGTCGCCATCGAGCAGAACTACACCGTCGTCCAGTGGGTGGTGCGTGAGGGGGCGGCCAAGGGCCTCGACGCCACCCGGATCGCGGTGGCCGGCGACTCCGTCGGCGGCAACATGTCAGCCGCGCTGACCCTGATGGCCAAGGAACGCGGCGATGTGCCGCTGGTGCAGCAGGTGCTGTTCTACCCGGTCACCGACGCGGCCTTCGACACCCCCTCCTACCACCAGTTCGCGGAGGGGTACTTCCTGCGCCGTGACGCCATGCAGTGGTTCTGGGACCAGTACACCACCGACGAGAACCAGCGGGCCGAGATCACCGCCTCACCGTTGCGCGCCACCACCGACCAGCTGCGGGACCTGCCCCCGGCCCTCGTCATCACCGGTGAGGCCGACGTGCTGCGCGACGAGGGCGAGGCCTACGCGAACAAGCTCCGTGAGGCCGGAGTCCCGGTCACCGCCGTGCGCCACCAGGGCATCATCCACGACTTCGTCATGCTCAACGCCCTGCGCGAGACCCACGCCGCCGAAGCCGCCATCAACCAGGCCGTAACCACCCTGCGTACGGCCCTCGGCACCGTGTGACCCAGCCGTAGCCGTACCCCGGTCCGTGGTCCGGGCGGGACGACCGCCCGGACCACGGTGCCCATGGGCGCGGTCGACGGAGACCCGCGTGCACTCAGGGTTGCCGCACTCGGCTGTCCGGGCGTCGCCTCCCGGACGACGTCCACCTCGTCCGGCGTGATCGTGTCCGCCGGTCCGGACTCCGGGTACCAGGCGCCCAAGCCGCCCAAGCCGCTCCGGTGTCACGACCGTCTCGGACCGGGGCGAGCGCCCGGTCCGGCTACCGGCTCCAGCCGGAGTTCGCGGCCCTGCCACCGTCGGCGCAGCCAGCGGTCGTGGCTCGCGAGGACGATCGCGCCGGGGCCGGGGCCGAGCGCGGCCTCCAGCTCGTCGCACAGGGTGGGGGACAGGTGGTTGGTGGGCTCGTCGAGCAGCAGCAACTGGGGCGGGCGGGCGACCAGGAGGGCCAGCGCGAGGCGCCGGCGCTGCCCCACGGACAGCTGCCCGACCGGTCTGCCCAGGTCGGCCTCGTGCAGCAGACCGAGCGAGATCAGCGGCACCTGCTCGGCCCGCGCCGGGCCCAGCGTCAGCTCGTAGGTGTCGCGTGCGGTGCGGTCGGGCCGGTCGAACACGGTGTCCTGGCTGAGCACCCCCACCGTCAGCCGGCGCCGTCTGCGCACCTCGCCCTCGGCCGGGAGACGTCCGGCGAGTACGGCGAGCAGCGTCGACTTGCCGGCCCCGTTGCCGCCCGTGACCAGCAGCCGGTCGGTGGCCGTCACCGCCAGGGAGTTCAGCGCGAGCCGGCCCGGCACCCGGACGTCGTGGAGGGACACCAGGGGCTCCGGGCCCTCCTGGGCACGCGCGGCCGGCTCACCGGCCGCGAACCGGAGCGGCCGGGGCGGCTCGGCGACCCTCGTGCGCTCCAGTTCCTCCAGCCGCCGGGTGGCGTTGCGCACCCGGCGGGAGATCTGTTTCTGCACCCGGCCGGCCCGGCGGCCGTAACCCATCTTCTCGTTGTCACTACGGCCCCGGTCCGGCGCGACCCGGTGCGCGCCGACCCCCGCCGAGTGCCGCAGCTCCTCCAGTTCCTCCTGCTCCTCGGCGTACCGCCGCTCCCAGCGTTCCCGCTCGGCGCGCTTCTCGCCGAGGTAGGCGCTGTAGGTGCCGCCGTAGCGGACCGGGCCGTCCGGCGCGGGGTCGAGGTCGACCAGGTCGGTGCAGACGGCGTCGAGGAACGCCCGGTCGTGGCAGGCGGCGACCACGGTCCCGGGCAGCGCGCGGACCTGCTCCTCCAGGAAGGCGGCGGCGCGGTCGTCGAGATGGTTGGTCGGCTCGTCCAGCAGCATCGCCGACGGCCGCCGCACGAGCAGTGCGGCCAGGGCCAGCCGGCCGCGCTGCCCGCCGGAGAGCGAGCCGAGCGTGCGGTCGTGCCCGAGCGCGCCGAGGCCCAGGCCCTCCAGCACCAGGGCCGCGCGGCGGTCGGCGTCCCAGGACTCCCGGTCCTGGGCCTGTTCGAGGCGTCTGCCGTAGGTGTCGAGGAGGTGCGCGCGGCCGGGATCGTCGTCCGGGACGCGGGCCAACTCCTCGCCGAGTCTTTCGAGTTCGGCGAGGTCCTCGCGGGCCTCGCGCAGCGCCTCGTCGAGCACCGCGGCGATGGTCGAGGCGGCGACGAAGGGCATCTCCTGGTGCAGGAAGCCGAGGTCGCCGGGGCGCGTGACGCTTCCGGCGTCGGGTCGGTCGAGGCCGGCGAGCACCCGCAGCAGGGTGGACTTGCCGACGCCGTTCTACCCGATCAGGCCGATACGGTGGCCGGGGGAGGCGGTCAGGGACACGCCGTCCAGGACACGCCGCGCCCCGAGGACGCGGACGAGGTCATGGGCGAGCAGAGCGGGTCGAGGCACAGGGATCCGTCCCACGTGAGCGGTGGTCGGCCCGCCGGGCACAGGGCCTCGGACGCGGGCCACGTCACACGTCGGCGGCTCACACCTCAGGGGCTCCGGTCTCCGTGAGTGTGCCGTCGGCCAGCCGCAGCCAGCGGTTCACCCCGATCTCGGCGAGGAACCGCTCGTCGTGGCTGACCACCATGAAGGCGCCCTGGTAGGAGTTGAGCGCGCTCTCCAACTGGCCCGCGCTGACCAGGTCGAGGTTGTTGGTCGGCTCGTCGAGCAGGAGCAGGTGGGGGGCCGGCTCGGCGCACAGCACGCAGGCCAGGGTGGCGCGCAGCCGTTCGCCGCCGGACAGGACGCGGACCGGCAGATGTGCCCGGGCGCCGCGGAAGAGAAAGCGGGCGAGCAGGTTCATCCGCTCCGCCTCGGGCCGTTCCGGGGCGAAAGCGGCGAAGTTCTCCGCCACGGTGCGGTCCGGGTCCAGCAGGTCCAGGCGCTGTGAGAGATAGGCGATGCGGCCGTCGTTGCGCCTGAACTCCCCACAGTCCGGGGCGAGTTCGCCGGTGACCAGCCGCAGCAGGGTGGTCTTGCCGGCGCCGTTGGGTCCGGTCAGCGCGATGCGCTCGGGGCCGCGGACGGCCAGGTCGACGCCGCCCTCGGCGAACACGGGCCGGCTCGCGTGGTGGACCTGCATCCCCTCGCCGAGGAAGAGGTTGCGCCCGGCGGGCACCTGGGTGTCGGGCAGCTCCAGGGTGAGGCGCTGCTCGTCGCGCAGCGCGCGTCCGGCCTCGTCGAGGCGGGCTCTGGCGTCGCTGACCCGGGCCGCGTGCATCTGCCCGGCCCGGCCCGCGGACTCCTGCGCGCCGCGCTTCATGTTGCCCGCGAAGATACGGGGCAGACCGGCGTTCTTGAGGTTGCGCGCGGCGTTGCTCTGCCGGCGTTCCGCGCGTTCGCGGGCCTGCTGCAACTCCCGCTTCTCCCGCTTCAGTTCCTGCTCGGCGTTGCGGACGTTCTTCTCGGCGACCTCCTGCTCGGCGCGCACGGCCTCCTCGTACTCGGTGAAGTCACCGCCGTACAGGCGCAGTTCGTCACTGCCCAGCTCGGCGATGCGCTCCATGCGGTCGAGCAGCGCGCGGTCGTGACTGACCAGCAGCAG
Organism: Streptomyces sp. MUSC 14; assembly: GCF_001866675.1. NCBI lineage: Bacteria > Bacillati > Actinomycetota > Actinomycetes > Kitasatosporales > Streptomycetaceae > Streptomyces > Streptomyces sp. MUSC 14. The sequence continues at coordinate 15,770 of NZ_MLYN01000074.1, read as the reverse complement.
GCAGCCGGTGAAGTCCGTCAGCACGTCGTAGAGCTTGTGCCGTGCCTGCAGGTCGAGGTTGTTGGTGGGCTCGTCGAGCAGCAGCACGTCGGGGCGCTTCAGCAACTGGGCGGCGAGGCCGAGCGAGACGACCTGGCCGCCGCTCAGCGTGCTCAGGCTGCGGTCCAGGGTGAGGCCGGCGAGGCCCAGGCGGTCGAGCTGCGCGCGGGTGCGCTCCTCGATGTCCCAGTCGTCACCGATGGCGGTGAAGTGCCCCTCGCTCACGTCGCCGGACTCGACGGCGTCCAGGGCGCGGATCACGTCGGCGACGCCGAGCACCTCGGCGACGGTGAGGTCACCGGTCAGCGGAAGGCTCTGCGGGAGGTGGCCCAGCGTGCCGCCCACGACCACCGAGCCGGTGGCGGGCCGCAGTTGACCGGCGATCAGCTTGAGCAGGGTGCTCTTGCCGGCGCCGTTGGGGGCGACCAGGCCCGTGCGGCCGGCGGTCAGGGCGAAGGACAGGTCGTGGAAGACCGGGGTGTCGTCGGGCCAGGCGAAGGACAGGTTCGAGCAGACGACAGCGATGTCGGACACGGGGGCGACCTCGATGGATCGAGGGCAGAAAGAGACCTCTGCCCTGGGCAGACATGGGAAAAGGGGTACGACGAACGGGCCACCTCGGCTGCGCTCCTCGGCGCGTCCGGTGGCCGTCAGATCCGGGTCTCACCCGGAGATGTCGTCTTCACCCACCATGTCTGCGGCTCCCTTTCGGTGCAACGTGCACAGTCCACGTCACCGGCAGCGTAGCAGCTGCCTTCCTTCCTGCCTGCGTCCGGTCGGACGGGGGCGCGGTGGGCGTGTGACCGTGACTCACCCATGTGCGGGCCGTGTTGCGGAGAGGGCAGGATTCGAACCTGCGTGGACCACGAGGGTCCGACTTCGGGCTGCTGCCCTGGTCCCCGATGAGCCGCTCCGGGCACCTCTCCTCGCTCCCGGCCTCCGCGGTGTCCCGCGGTGCCGTTCACGAGTACGACGATGCCAGGGCCGGCTGACATACGTCTGACCCGCTGCTGACGCCCCGTGCCCGCCGTACGCCGCACACCAGGTTCTACCGGCGGTAGAATCGCTGTATGAGCAAGCCGACGAGCATCAAGACCAGCGAGGAAGTCCGCGACCGCCTGCGCATCCTCGCTGCGGAGCGCGGCACCACGATCACCGAGCTGCTGGAAGAGCTGGCCACCCGCGAGCTCACGGCGGCCGAACGGGATCAGCGGGCCGCCGAGGCCGCCCGTGAGCTCGGCGTCGAGTACACCGAGCAGGTCCAGCAGGCCGGCCAGGACGCCTGGGCGAAGATCCGCGCCCATCAGGGCGGCGCCGCCGCATGAACCTGACGGCTGTCCTGGACCACACCGCACTCGCCGCCCTGTACCGCGCGGATCCCTTCTTCACCGGCCTCTACATCGAGGCCTCACGCGGCACCGGCCGCGTCATCGTCCCGTCGCTGTCCGTCCTGGCCGCCGAACGCCAGATGCCCGGCGCGGGCAGACACGCGGCATCCCTGCGCTTCGCGGCACACACCCCGTTCACCGCGGCACACGCGGCGGAAGCGATGGACTGGAAGAACGCGGACTGGCCGGTGGCCCACGCGGCCGCGATCGCCTGGCACGCGGTCAAGGCCGGTGCGCCGGTCACGGTCCTCTCCCTGCAACCCGACCTCTACCAGGGCACGGGCATCACCCCGCTGAACCCCCTGTGAACCCGCCCGGGGCGGCGTTGCGGAGAGGGCAGGATTCGAACCTGCGTGGACCTGGTGTGGGTCCGACTCCGGGCTGCTGCCCTGGTCCCCGATGAGCCGCTCCGGGCACCTCTCCTCGCTCCCGGCCTCCGCGGTGTCCCGCGGTGCCGTTCACGAGTACGACGATGCCAGGGCCGGCTGACATGCGTCTGACCCGCTGCTGACGTACGCCGGCCTGCCGCCCCCTGCCGGCCAGCGGTCTCGGCCAGGACCGCCGGGCCGCCTCAGATCCTCCAGGAGCGCAAGGTGTCGGCGACGGCGTAGACACTCAGGCGGGTGTCCCGGATCTTCCGGACCAGATCGGACAGGGCGCCGTACGGCGGGTCGATGCCCTCACCGGACTGGTCCATGTACTGGGCGGCCACGAAAGCGGCAAAGAGGCTGTTTCGGTGCGGAAGCGGCTCGAGGCGCACGATCGTGTGCAGGAGCGCGGCCGCGCGCCAGGCGGTATCCGGATCGGACGTCTCCAGCGTCGGCATCTTGGTCTTGTGCCGCGCGACGGTCGCCACCAGCGCCGAGTAGTCGGTCACCGTCACGTCCTCGTGCCCGAGGGCCGTCTCCTGGACGTCGAGCAGCCAGGAGACATCGATGTACAGAACCATCAGGCGGCCGCAGCTCCGCCGCCACGCCGGGAGGGCGGAACCTCGTCGGGGAACGCCTCGTCGAACTCGCCGCGCAGCCTGTCGGCCCACGCGGCGGCGCCGGCGACGAACCGTTTGCGATGCATCTCGCGTACGCCGAGATCATGGAGGTACTGCTTCAGGCTCTTGCCCTCCGCGGTGGCGGCGGCGCGGACGCCTTCCATTTCCTCGTCGGAGAAGGACACGTTCAGTGATGGCATTCTCTGATGGTACCTAGTTGGTACCAAGCCTGTCAGCCGCCCTCCTGACCCCCGTGCGTCAGCAGCGCTGGGCGATGTCGATGAACGCGATGTCGATGACCGGCTCGGCGTCGAGCGCGCGCAGTGTCTCCAGCGCGGGGGCGATGCGCAGGTCGATCCGGTCGGCGACGCCTGCACGCTCCCCGTACGGCCGGCCGACAGCGGCGCGGTGAACCGTACGGGCTCCTCGTCAGCCTCTTCCACGCCGACGTGCCCAGCCCGCCGCCGGACGCCGAGGGGCACCGACAGCCCGGGCACCCTGCCGGGGGGTTCGGGTATTCGAGGTCAACTGCCGCTGACTGGGCGGGACTTCGAGGTCCGGGGCGAGGGTGTGTCGGAGGTGCGTGCCACACTGCGGCGCATGTCTCTTGCCGAGCTCAGCCTTGATCAGTGGCGGTCACTCGAACTGCCCGCCGCACGTCGTGTCGCCCGGGAGGCGGCGGACCTGGTGGATGGCCGTGTGACCGTCGTCGAGACCGTCGAGCACCTCGGTGCCCCGCTGCACCGCGTTCGGATCGAGCGGCACACACAGGAGTTCGCACTGATCCCCGGTGGCGCACTGACACTCGGATTCGACCTCGACGCCTGGCATCCGACGCCCGGGCAGACTGCCGACTACACCGAGAGCCTGGATCAGGGATTCGGCTACGGCCCCGATCTTCGGACCCACCTCGCGCAGGTTCTCAGCCCACGCCGGAAGGTCGTCCTGGCGACGGTGCTCATGGCTGTGGAGGACGAGGACCTGACCGGTCCGCCTGCCGACATGCCGGCTGCGCTCGGGGCTCGCGGCCTGCGGTTGCCGAGTTCCGACGAGTGGGAGCACGCCTGCGGAGCCGGCGCGGACACGCTGTTCCGTTGGGGCGACGACCACCCGCTCGACCGCATCCCGTACGAGGACCGCACCGGCCCGCACCAGCAGTTGAACGCCTTCGGCCTGCGCATCGCCTACGACACCTATCGCGTGGAGCTGACCAGCGACGTCACCGCGGTGCACGGCGGAGACGGCGGCGAGTCGGTGTGCGGAGGGTACGGCCGCATGCTGGCGTGGCTGCCCCTGGCCACCGCCAACCGCAACCCTTCCACGGCCGAGTTCGTGTACGGACCGGACGGAGAAGACCTCTGCGAGGACTTCTCCACGCGGCCTGTGCTCACGCTCTGATCCTGTGGCACTGCCGCCGAGCGCTGAACGCCGAACGCCGAACGAGGCGATCACGGCGAGGAAGTGCACCTCGCCTCGGGCGCCGTGCTGGAGGGCTGCGCCGGTGGTGGGCACCACGAGGAGCTGGACAGGGCTTTCGGGCGCCCGAGTGGCTGTGTCAGCGGCTTGATCTTCTGGCCGAAGGGGCCGGAGGCGACGGCCGCTGAGGTTGTCGATCAGGCTCTGGCGTACCGGCCCTTCGCGCGGTGAGAGGGCTGGGGCCCGAAGCCCGATGGCCAGGGCCGCCGCGACAGCACCGGCACGAACTGCGCGCAGGCCGCCCCCCGTTGTCCTGCGGTGACGACCACGGACAGCGGGCGGCGGCCGTCGGCGCGTGCGCGTTCCTGTGGCGGGACTCAGTCCTGGCAGACGCCGCGTGCGTAGTCGTACGTGGCCGTCGCCCGCGAGTACCGCCACTGCGGCGCGAGCAGCTTCGTCCTGAGCTGGGTCGCCGCGACGGGGCTCTCCACCACATAGCCGAAGTCCTGGAGCCAGGACGGGTAGAGGTTCTTCGAGCCGATGTAGAAGGCCGCGTCGTCGACCGAGACCAGCTTGTGGTGCTGGGCGTAGGGGTGGCCGTCGGCCCACGTGGCGCTGTCCGAGCCGCGGAAGGTGGCCAGTTGGAGGGTGGAGCACATCGTCGTGCGGGCGGTGCCCCTGTCGCCGGTGAGCAGGGCGAGGCGGTCGCGCAGGGTGTCGCTGATCTCCGAGAGGGACTTGATCTGTGAATAGCCTCCGCTGCCGACCGCGCCCCGGTTGGCGGGGTCGCTGACCACGATGCGTACCTTCACGCCAGCGGCCATCTTCGCGGCGAGGGCGTCGTAGAGCCTGATGTCGTAGCGCGGCAGGGGCGGGCAGGTGGCGTTGAGGTCCTGCTGGGAGATCTCGATGCGGTCGCGGGCGCTTGCGACGAGGGCGCGCAGGGCGCTCTCCTCGGGGTTGACGGTGTCGTAGTCCCGGTCGGCGTTGGTGTTGTCGTGCAGCCCCACGCCGCACCTGGTGTCCGCGGCGGTGGGCAGGGCCGGGCGGAACCTCGACGCCGGGTCGCTGCTCTTGACGCCGACGCCGAGGCCGCCGACCGCGATCGCGGGGACGTCACCGCTGGGGCTCGGGGTGCCGGCGTCCGCGGCCAGCGACGGTGTGCAGCCCGCACCGTTCGACGAGGCGAACCAGACGCCGGCGATGTTCGACCTGTTCTCGCATGTCCAGGACCACAGCGTGTCCAGGTACCTGCCCGCGGACTTCGCGGCGGGGCCGGTCAGCGCGAGATCGACGTCCGTCACCGGGTGGGCCGTGTCGAGGTAGTCGTGCTTCCAGCCGTTGATGCCACCGGTGACGACCGACTGGTTGTCGACGACGAGCAGCTTGGAGTGGTTCCAGGAGAACGCGGTCTTCGAGGTGGTCATCGATGCCACGTTCAGCGTGATGTGCTCGGCCGCCTTGCCCAGCTTGGCGGTCAGTTCGGTGCGGTATCTCGACGGCATCACGTTGAGGTGATAGATCGGTGCGGCGCCGACGAGGACGCGGACCTTCAGCTTGTTGCCCGCGGCGGCCGATGCCCGGAGGCCGTCGACGATCGCGTCCTGAAAGGCCCCGTCGGGGAACGGCGCGAGGGAGGATATGTCGACGGTGTGCCTGGCCTTGGAGATGTTCTCGGTCATCTTGGCGAGCAGCCGCTGGGTGCCGGGCCGGTCGGCGCACGTGGCGTCGCCCCAGCAGCCGGGGGTCTGGAGCAGCCAGTCCGAGGGGTCGGCCGTCGAGGAGTCCAACCGGTTGCCCGCGGTGCGCTCCCAGACACTGCCTTCGAGGCCGGGCGAGGCCGTGCGTAACGCCCGCTCCACCGCGTCGAGGTGCGGGGTGGCCGATGGACCGGGGGAGTTCGCGAGGGCCGGAGCGGCGGGCAGTCCCGCGAGGACCAGAGAACAGGCGACGACGCGGCCCGTGAGACGGAACCGACGGTGTGGCTGACGGCGGTGAGCCAATTCTTTTCGCATTCTGGCAGGCGCCCGGGGGCGCACCTTCAAGATCAGTTTTCGGAGGCTACCAACGACGTGAGGACCGCCGGACCGCTCGGCGGCGCCGTTGGCCGAGAACCGCCTCCTGCCCCCGGTGGCGTCGGCTCGGCACTGCTCGTCGGCACGGTGAGCGGGGCCGGGTGCCGGGAGCAGGACCCAAAACGCCAGGCGAACGTACGGTGGGTGGACGCCCGGAGTGTTCTCGTCGTGCCGGTCCGGTTGGCGGCCGCGCAGGAATCGTCTCGGCGCGGTTCGGGAAGTGCGGGGGCGGGGCTGGGGCCGGCTCTGGTTGGTACGTAGGGCACGTCGGGGGAGCCGACGAGGCCGCGGGAACGTCATGTTGCGTGGCCGGTGCGGCTCGTTGATCCCCGCAGAGGCGACGAGGACCGAAGAGCCCAGTCGTCATCTGTCACGAACAGGGCTGTGGACTATGTTGTGGGGATGACTACCGGGACGGCATCGCGCCACACACGGATTGGTGACCCGGTGCTCTCCTGAGCGCCGTACGGGCTCCGCCGCCGTCGTGTTGATCACAGGCTCGACACATCAACCACGACAGGAGAACTCATGCCCACCAAGACGTTGCAGATTCCCACCGCGGACGGCCAGGCCGACGCTTTCGCCGCCTTCCCCGACCATGGCGAGCAGCACCCGGGGGTGCTGATGTACGCGGACGGCTTCGGCATCCGGCCCGTGCTGCGGGAGATGGCCCGCGAACTGGCCGGGCAGGGCTACTACGTGCTCGTCCCCAACCTCTTCCACCGGCACGGCCCGGCACCGGTGGTCGAACTTCCCGAGCACATCGGAGAAGAGGCCCGGCCCGCGATCTTCGCCCGGCTGATGCCCTTGATCGAGGCACACACCGCCGCACGTGTTCTGAGCGACGCCGACGCCTACGTCAGGTTCCTCACCGCCCAGCCCGAGGTCGGCGCCGGTCCGGTCGCGGTGACCGGCTACTGCATAGGCGGCCTCTACGCGATGCGCACCGCCGCGGCCCACCCTGGCCAGGTGGCAGCCGTCGCCGCATTCCACGGCCCGGTGGGCGCCGACGGGCCCGACCTCTTCGCCGAGCTCACCGCCCAGGTCCACCTCGGCCACGCCGAAGGCGACATGACGCCCGAGGCCCTCGGCGAGCTCAACCAGGCTCTGGACGCCGCAGGTGTCAGCTACACCTCCGAGATCTACCCCGGCACGATCCACGGTTTCACGATGTCCGACACCGACGCCTTCAGCGCCTCCGGGCTGAAGCGCCACTGGGACCATCTGCTCCCGCTCCTGGACCGCACCCTGGGCAACAGCTGAGGCCCCGTCCCGGAGCCACACCTTGAAGTACACAGCGCTGCGCCCGCCGGCCGATGCCGCCGGGGGCCGCACCCGGCGCCGAGGTGGGTGAACGGTGCCCGCGTCGACGGCTGTCAGCCTGTCGGCGCGGGCCGATAGCCTGTCGGTATGCCTGAGCGTGTGGTGCCGGGCCGCGCAAGCGGCTTGATTCCTTTGGACGTTGCGGACGCTCTGTGGGCCGGCTTGACGACCGACAGCCCCGTGCCGACGGCCTCTGCGGCGCTCACCCGCTCTCCCGCCAACGCCCAGGTGGGGTACGTCCTGCTCGGTGGCCGTGTGGTGGCGACGGTGAAGGCGAGCGGCGGTCGGTGGAGTGTCGCGGAGATGGAGGTGCGCCGGGCGGCGGCGGAACTGAACGCGGTGGAGATGGACTGCGAGGACCTGGTCCGCATCGGTCCGTTCCGTGGCTCGCCGGAGAAGCCGAAGAAGGAATGCGACGAGGGAACGCTGACGCACTGGCGCCGGCGCATCACCCGGGAACCGCAGGAGCCGGCCGAGCCCGAGCGGCCAGTACGACGTGACGGCGGCCGGCCGTCCCACCTGGCGGGGATCGACTGGCAGCGGATACTCGTGGAGCGCACGCGCGACCGGACGGCGCGGACATGGTGGCTGCCGCGCGCCGTGGTCAGGCTGCTGGACGCGGCCGAACACACCGAAACGCAGTGGCTGCACGCCGCACGCACCCGCCGGGAAAGCACTCCCGTCACCGAGCCGCACCACCGGCGGGCCCGCCCCGCCGACAGCCGGCGGACGACGGGCCCCGACGGCTCAACGGCCCCGCTGCGCCCGTACAACGGGGAGATGGACGGCCACCTGTACTCGGTACTCAGCAGGAGACCGGGCACCTCCCGCAAGGTGGCCGGGTGGACCTGCGCCGTCTGCCGCACATCCCCCGCGGCCGTACTCGACCACTGCCACGAACACGGCTACGTCCGCGCTCCCGTCTGCCAGTCCTGCAACACGCAAGAACGACCGGACCACCTCTACCGCAACGACATCCGCGTGGCCAACCACTACACACGCCTCTTCGACACCCACGCCGCCGACTGGCTCCGCCACTGGCACCGCTGCCCCGGCTGCCGCGCCCGCACCACCCTGCCTCTGCCCCACCTCGCCGCATGGACCGCGCACGTGGCCTGCCGATCGCTGCGCCCGACCCACCGTGATGCCCGCGGCTCCCGCGCGCGCAAACCCTGTGGCGTGCTGCGCGTGTCCTGGACGGGCAGTCAGAACGCGCCCGGCTCCTGCCTGCTCACTGTCGCCGTCGACTTCTGCCCTTCCGGTGAGCACCGCGTCCTGACACAGGTTTCCTACCGCGAAGCCGCCAAGCGGTTCGGCGCCTGGCTGGCCGAGACCGCCCCTGCCGTGGCCGCCGCGGCCGGCCCCGACCGCCTCGACGGCCTCCCCGCCCGCTTCCGCCCAGTCATCGCGGACACCGACGGCGAGGGCCTGGCACTGTTCTGAACGAACGGCAACAGAACCGACACCGACGTCAACCCACACCCGCCCGGCGCCGGTTCGCAGCCCACCCGGACAAGGGCGGGTGTCCAGGCCGAGCGGCCCTCGAAGCCGAAGGCGAGCGCGGCAATAGCCAATCTGCGGCGTGGCAGCGCTCTGATCCTCGAACGCGACGATGAGGAGCCCGGAGACCGGTACGTGCAGGTCTGGATGCGTGAGGACAACACCTTCCAGCTGGAGTACCGGGACGGCATCCCTTCCGGGCACTATCAGACCCGAACAGTCTCGCGTGATGGCCTGGCACCGTACGGACAACGTCCGCGTCTGGATCCTGAACAGAGGAGGCACCCTCGTGGCTGTCGTTGTGGAACGGCGTGTGGCTCTTCTCGGGGGTGGCTTCTCCACCGACGACGACGGTCTGCTGGATGACTGGATGCTCGGCCAGGTACGTGCTCCCCGGCCCAGGGTGTGCTTCGTTCCGACAGCCAGTGGTGACGCCCCCGCCTACGTCGATCAGTTCCTCGCGGCATACCGGTCACGTGCCTGTGAGCCCGGTGTCCTGCAGCTGTTTCGGCGGGACCTCGATGACGACGACCTGCGAACGTTCCTGCTCTCTCAGGACGTCGTCTATGTGGGTGGGGGCAACACCGCGAATCTGCTGGCGGTCTGGCGTGCGCACGGCGTGGACCGGCTACTGCGCGAGGCCTTCGACCGCGGGACCCTGCTCTGCGGCATCAGCGCCGGCGCCAACTGCTGGGCCGAGGGCTCGCACACCGACTCTTTCGGGCCGCTGACCCACCTCTCTGACGGGCTCGGTCTGCTGCCCGGCTCGGTCTGTCCCCACTACGACAGTGAGCCGGGGCGTCGATCGTCCTATCGGGCGGCTGTGGCAACCCGCGCGCTTCCGGCCGGTTGGGCAGTGGAGGACGGCGTCGGTGCCCTCTTCACCAACGGTCGGTTGACGGACACGGTGACGTGCACGCCTCGGGCCAGGCTGTACCGGGTGGAGCCGGACGGGGACGAGGGAGTCAGGGAACGAGCCCTGCCAAGTCGTCTGCTCGTCCCGGGCGATGGCCCTGCTGAGGGGAGACCGGGCTGACCCGAACCAGGAGTGACACGAGCGGTGGCCCGCCGACTCGCGTCCCGCTGCTGGGGCGAGCACCCCGCCGTTCCGCGTGTCCGTACCCAGCACCGCGGCGGCCGCCGCATGACGGACGTATCCGCGCCCTCGTCAGGACCGCCGCACACCGACGGCGGAGTGCCGTTCGACCGGATCCGGGGGACAGGCTCGCGGCGCCGGCCGAACGTGCTGCTGGTCGTCGCCGTCGTCGTCGTAATTCATCGTCCGGCGGTCGGAGCCCCCGCCCAGTGCCCTACGGGTGCTGGGCCGTGCCCGTCGCGGGCTGCTCCGTCCCGCAGTACCGGCACTTGCCGGCTGCGGCGGGAATGTCCTCGGAGAGGCAGGCGGGGCACGTCTTCACCGCACCGGCCTCCTTGAACGCGACTACGCCGCGCCGGGCCTGGATCTTTTTGTACGGCACGACGAGCAGGAAGTAGACGACGGCCATGAAGATGACGAAGTAGATGACCGCCGAGATGAACGACCCGATGTCGAGGAACGTCGCCTTGTTACCGGGCCGCCCGAGCTGCCATCCGAGCCCGAAGTTCCGGCCCCCTTGTGCCCGCGCGATGATCGGGTTGATCACGTTGTCCGTGAACGACTTGATGAGGGTGCTGAACGCCAGCGCGACGATCAGCCCGACCGCCACGACGACGATGTCGCCCCGCATCAGGAAGTTCTTGAATCCCCTGAGCATCCTGTCTCTCCGCGTCGTCGCCGGTTCAGCTGATCGGATCGTCAGAACGCTAACGGCCCTGTGCGGCGGGCTGAGGATGCGACGCGCAGGGATTGCGGCATCCGGTCCAAAGACAAGATCCCGTCGCGGAGAGCCGCACAGTCCCGGAGGTGACGGTGTGCCGACGTGTCACCCGCCGCCCGGCACATGCCCGGTGCTTTGCGCGTGCCGTCCTGCGGATGATGAGGTGGCACGGTGACCGACCACGATGAGGCGGCGCCTGTCCGACCGTCGACCCTGGCCTGGGTGAGCCGGCACCTGGAGGCCGGCGAACGGATCGTCGGCGTCGAGGCGCTGCGCGGCGGCATCACTGCCGACATGCGGAGGCTGACCATCGGCACGCGCGACGGAGGCACCCGTGACCTGGTGCTGCGGACCTTCGTCGACGTGGAGCGCGCCGAGGACTGGCTGGACAGGGAGGCCGGCGCCCTGACCTTGCTCGCGGGGACCGGCGTGCCGGCTCCCGGGCTGGTCGCGGTCGATCCGACCGCCGAGCACTGCGCGTATCCGTCGCTTCTGATGACCCGTCTGGCGGGCCGGACGGTTTTCGACGACGAGGGGCTGGAAACGCGCATCCCCGTACTGGCCCGTCAACTCGTGGCGATCCACGCACTGCGACCCGCCGTACGGCCCCGGGCCTATGTGGCGTTGACGACCGCCGACACCGTCGTCGTTCCGAAGGGTGCCGACGCGGCGGCATGGGCCGCGGCGGTCGACGTGATCTGTCAGCCCGCGCCGCGCTATGAGGGGCGATTCCTGCACCGCGACTTCCAACCCGGCAACGTGCTGTTCGACGTGCCGCCCGCAAGGCCGGCGGAAGCCCGGATCACCGGTGTCGTCGACTGGGCAGGCACATCCTGGGGTCCGGCGGACCTCGATGTGGCGCACTGCTCGGCCAATCTCGCGCTGCTGCACGGCCCGGCGTGGGGTCTGCGGTTCGCCGAGGCGTATGAGGAGGCCGGCGGGGTCCTGGCCGCGGCGGCGAGCGAGCGGCTGTACTGGCAGGTGCGGGACGGACTGGCGCTCTCGGAAGAAGTGGGGTCGGTGGCGCGGCCATGGCGGGAGGCCGGGAGGCCCGAGCTGACGACGCGAGCCGTGGAGGAGCGGCTGGATGCCTATGTCACCGCCCTGATGGACGCCCTGGGGTGAGAAGCAGTACCTCAACGGCCCGTGCGCGCATGAGCGGCCGGCCGCGTAGGAACCCGGCTCCCCTGATCAGGCGCCTTGGAAACGATCAGCCAGGGAACCGGGAGGCGTTCTACCGGCGGACCGCCGAGATCAGTCCGCCGGGCCGCTCCTCGCGCTGCGGCGGGGTGCTGATCGGGCGGCCGTAGACGGCGGCGCGCTCGCGCAGGGTGTGGCATTCGGCCTCCCAGCCGTGCCCGGCCAGCCAGCCCACCGGGTCGTCGGGCATCTCCGAGACCCACATGGACGCAGCCGAACCCGGTACGGCGTCCGCGGCGAAGCGCTCGATCACGCCGCGCGAGCCCAACGTCAGCCCCATCCGACTGCCTGCCGCCGACTGCGCGCTGATCCGGGCCAGCAGCAGTTCCACCGCGTCCTCGGGCAGGTAGATCAGCAGCCCCTCGGCGATCCACACGGTCGGCGCCGCCGGATCGTGCCCCGCGGCGGTCAGCGCGGCCGGCCAGTCCTCACGCAGATCCACCGCGACGGTGATCCGCTCACAGCGTGCGACGGCCTGCTCCTGGCGCAGCACCGAAGCCTTGAAGTCCAGTGGCGCGGCGGTGTCGACCTCGAACAGCCGGGTGCCCTCCGGCCAGTCCATCCGGAAGGCCCGGCTGTCCATGCCGGCGCCGAGCAGTACGACCTGCCGGACCCCGGACGCGGAGGCCTGCTGCAACAGATCGTCGAGGAACTTCGTCCTGATCACGATGGAGAACGCCACGCCCAGCCGGCGTCGTCGCGCGGCCTCGTCACCGGGCTGTGGCGCCGAGGAGGGCCCCAGGCCGCCGGTGGTGGCGAAGGCCTGTGCCAGCGGATCGCGGAACAGCGCGTCCTCCCGCTCGGTCTCCAGCGCCCGCACCCTGGCCACCCCCACCGCCGTGGCCCACACTCCCGACGGCTGCACCTGCTCCTGCTCATCAGTCACCGCGCCAGCCTAGATGATCGACTTCAAGGGGGGAATCGATCACCAAGGAGAGTCGCCCGCCGCAGCCGAGGCTCTGAGAGACGCCGGCCAGGTCGGCGAGGACTGCGTACGCGACCTCGTCCATGCGTTCAACGCGCGGGGTTCCGGGGACGGCGGCCCGGGAAGTCGTCCAGCCGGCCCTCGGGAACGACGGGCCAGCCCTCGACGGCCGCCGCCAGTTGGGCCTCGAAGCCGGCGTCGTCGTATCGTATGGCCCGCCAACTCGACTACCACGAACGGCACTTGATGACGCGCCGCCCCCGCGAGGAACACCCCCGGCGACATGGATTTCCGGATGACCGTCCGAGACCTACCACGAGCCGGAACTCCGGCGCATGACACATGACAGGACCGCCGCACCCGTGCGGTGCGGCGGTCCTGTCATGTGTCAGCACCCTTTTCAGCGGACGTGGACCGTCACCACGTCGGAGCCGTGCAGGCGCACGGGGTGCTGGTCGTGCGCGCTGGTCAGGCCGTACAGCACCGCGCGGAACTGAAGGTCGCCGCGGCGTGCGGCCGTGCCGTGCGCGGTGACCTGCGCGTCGGCCGTGACCGGGGCGCTGCAGGTCTCCTGGTGCCACCCCTCGCCGAAGCCGTTCTCCTCCAGGCACAGCTGATGCAGGTAGCCGGCGCTGTCGTCGTCGCCGTGCGCGGTGACCGTGATGGTGTTTCCGACGTGCGCCGAGTGGGGCGCCGTGATGTCCACGTCGCCCTTGGCGAACGCCGGCACCGCGGCCAGGGTCACCGCGGCCACCCCGAGTGCGCCGATCACGGCCAGCCGGCCGCCGCGCGCCTTCATCCCGGTCTTCTTCGTCCTGGTCATGGACTTCCCTCCCGCGGGTCTCCCGCACATGGCGAGACCCGTCCCCTTTCGCGACGGCGCCCCGTTGCGCCCTCGCCGATCATTCAGATGGGTCGGCGCTGCCGCCCGTTGCGCACCTTCCGGTGCCGTTACGTACCCATGACAAACGCCTCATCCGAGCCTGAATCCCCGTCGGTGGACCCCGAGTTGCCTCTGCCGGGCGCGCCGCCCCTCCCTCGACCGCTACGCGGCGGCCCGGGGCTGACCGTGCGTCACCTCCCGCACCCCGCGCGACTTTGCCGACCCTTTACAACCTGTGTCGATCCTGTCTCGTCTCTCCGCTCGGTCCATCACACAGCCCGCCCGGCCACCCGCCGGGCCGGCCGACGAAAGAGAGCGATTCATGCGCCGAACAGTCCTCAGCGCCACGGCAGCCGCGTGCGTCGCCGTGCTGGCGAGCACGGTGCCCGCGTTCGCCCACGGGGCGAGCGCGTCCCCGACACCCCGCCCCTCCGCCCCCTCTGCCTCGGCCACCTCCGCCCCGTCGCCCCGGCCGAGCACGCCGGCCGGCGGCGAGCCGAGCGCGGTTCCCACCCGGGTGCCGAGCCGGGCGGCCAGCCCCGTGCCGAGCGTCGTGCCGAGCGAGGGCCGCGGCCAGGTCGGTGTCGTACCGAGCGGCGCTCCCGACACCGGCGTGGCCACCGGCTCCAACGGCTCCGGCTCGGACGGCATGCTGATCGGCGGCGGTGCTGCCGGCGCCCTCGCGGTGGGCGGCGCGGCCGTCTTCCTCGTGCGCCGCCGACGGGCGACCGGGGCATGACCCACCTCTCCAGGCGCGCCTTCGTCACCGCGGTGCTGGCCTCGCTGCTCGTGAGCTGTGCCGGTCACGGCGGCGACGGGGCGTCGGCCACCCGCCCCGGCGGCACGCACGTGTCCGCCGGGTCCTCCGCCGGCCCGGCGAACGCGCCGTACACCCTGGGCCGTTCGGTCCCCGCGCGGCTGCGGATCCCCGAGATCGGCGTCGACACCCCGGTCATGCGACTCGGGCTGGCGCAGGACGGCAGCGTGCAGGTGCCCCCGATCACCGCGCACGACCAGGCGGGCTGGTACCAGCACTCCCCGACGCCGGGCCAGACGGGTCCGTCGGTGATCCTCGGCCATGTCACGGTCGGCGCCTACGGGGACGGCGTCTTCCGCCACCTCGACCGGCTGCGCCGGGGCGACGGGATCACGGTGCGCCTGGAGAACGGCAGATCGGCCGAGTTCACCGTCACCTCCGTACGGACCGTCGCCAAGGCGGACTTTCCGACGAAGGCGGTCTACGGCGACGTCGACCGGCCCGAGCTGCGGCTCATCACGTGCGGCGGACCCCGCACCGGCGACGGCTATCTCGACAACGTGATCGTCTTCGCCGCGCTGAGCACCGCGCGCCACTGACCGGCTGCCGCCCGCCCCGGTCCCGGGCCGATGGAACGTACGCCGTCGGCCCGGGGTCTTTCCCCACGGGCGCCCCGCGCCCCGGGCGCGACGAGCGCCCACACCCCTATGGAGAGCGTTGAATCGGTCCCGCGAGAAGGCGGCAGCAGAGCTGTTCGCCGCTCTCTACCCGCGCCTGGCCGGCTGGTGCCGCCGTCTGGTCGACGACGACGAGACCGCCCACGAGATCGCCTCGGAGGCGTTCACCCGCCTCTGGGCCCGCTGGACGTCCGTGTCGGAGCCCCGGGGCTTCCTCTACGTCACGGCCGCCAACATCGTCCGGGACCACTGGCGCCGACTGGAACGCGAGCGCAGGGCCATGCGCCGCGCCACCGTCGAGGAGTCCGTGCGCCCGCCCACCGAGCAGACCGACCCCTCGGTCCGCCTGCTCGTCCAGGCGCTCCCCGAACGACTGCGCATACCGACCCTCCTGCACTACTACGCTGACTTGCCGATCCGGGAGGTGGCCGTGCTGACCGGGCGCAAGGAAGGAACCGTCAAGGCCGACCTGCACGCGGCCCGCGAACTGCTCCGCGCCCACCTGAGGAGAAGCCTTGATCACATACAGTGACGACGGTCCGGACTTCGATCCCGACGACCCCCTCACCGTCATCATGCGCCCGCCCGCCGAGCACCTCGCCCCGCCCCCCGGCCGGTACGAGGAGATCCGCCGTGGCGCGGCCCGCCGCCGTCTTCTGCGCGCAGCCGTCGGAGCCGGCGCGACCTGCGCGGTCGCCGCCCTCCTCGCCGTACCGATGCTGCGCACCGCCCACCAGGCCCCCGCCTCCCCGACGGTCCCCCTCGCTCCGCCCCCCGCGAGC